>JANMVQ010000546.1:0-23970 GCA_031392845.1 Chloroflexota bacterium | reverse complement strand
GACAGCGCCAACACCATGGCTGATGGGGTGGCCTGCCGCGTACCCAATGCCAGCGCCGTCGAATATATTTGCAAAGGGGCTGCCGACGTGATCACGGTTAGTGAGGACGAGATCAAAGCTGCCATGCGGGTTTATTACACCGATACCCACAACATCGCTGAAGGGGCCGGCGCGGTGCCGTTGGCCGGGTTGCTGAAACAGCGTGATCTGCGTCGTGGACAGAAGGTGGCGCTGGTGTTGTCGGGCAGCAATATCGATCTGGACCAGTATCGGGCTGTGCTGGGAGAGTGAGATTGTCGTATAAACCCGAAGCAACTTATAACCCAAAGGGTGGCGCACATAGACTTTGGCAGGCGAGAGCTTATATGCGCCACCCTTCGGGTTTATGCGAGATCCCGCTCAAACCGACAGGCAAAGCAGCCATGTGCGGGGAAGCGCGCTTGCACGAATGCCACTTCAGGTCGTTGTAAAAAGCGCTCGATGAATGCTTCGGCTTCATCAGCTTGGGCAAGCTCGCCGTCGATAATGGACTCGCTGTGATCATAGGCGCGCAGGGCAAAACGCTCGCCCAAAAAGGTTTCGAGCCTGCCGTTAGGCAATGGCATCACATTGCGCTGAACATTCTCGTTGCTGGGGTTTGCCAAGACATAGACTGGGCCAAATTCCTTATACGGCCCAGCTTGGGTGTAGGGACAGAAACTGGCCAAGATCACCTCCTCGCCCGGACGCGCCCGGCGCAGCACATCGCGGCAAGGTTCGCCGCCTTCGGTCGAAATATAGCGTCGCACCGGTTGTAGCTGGTCGTCGAGGCCGCGCTCGCGCACACGGGTGAGAAAGTCTTGCGGCAGAGGTTTGATATAAATCGCTTGCATGCGCCTACGATAGCGGATTGCTCGTCATAGGGCTATCGCTTTCTTGCGGGTTGAGTCGCGCAGAGTTACTCGGTTTCTTGAGAATCGTCCTCGAACAGACTGGGTTGTCCCAGAATCGCCTGGATGAATGCTTCTGGAGTGCTTCATAGTCTGTGCAGGCCATCTTGTTTTTGCAGAACAGCCTTTTACCTGTACGAATCACTTCGTAATTCATGACCGTTGACGCGCTGCGAAGATCGACCAGATCAACCTCAATATTGAACTCCCACGCCAGCTTGTTCTGCGCCGCAAAGCAAGCCAACGCATCTATCCGGTGCGGCATCAGCACCGCAATATCCAGATCGCTTTCGGTATGGGTTTGCCCATGTGCCGACGAGCCAAACCAATAGATGGCTTGAACATCAGGCAATAACTTGCGTGTGGCTTGCAAAATTTGTTCTGGTGTGATGGATTGCATAAGGCTAGTTTAGCGTGATTTGTTGATCCTAGATTCAGGGGTATTTACGCTTCACTCATTTCGCATTACGATTCCCACCCATGAACAAACCTCGATTCGCCCTATACATGCAGGACAAGCATCCGCTTGGCTATGAACTCGAAATGGCCGAATACGCCGAGGCCAACGGTTTTAGCGAGATATGGCAGGCCGATACCCGCTTGGCCCGCGATTGCGTGGTGATGATGTCGGCTTTCCTCACCCGCACCAAGAAGCTGCGCTTGGGCAGCGGCGTGCTGCCAATCTGGACGCGCAACCCGGCCGTCATCGCTGCCACGTGGAGCACGATGTGGGAGCTAGCCAAGCAGACCAGTGGTCGCCCAGATGACCCCAGCCGCGTGATGTTGGGTCTGGGCGCGTGGTGGGAGCCAATCGCCAGCCGGGTGGGTGAAAAGCGTGAGCGACCTCTGCAAGCCATGCGCGAGCATGTCGAGGCCATTCGGCAGTTATTTACGATGGAAGAGGTGACTTACCAAGGTGAATTTGTGAAACTGGATCGGGTCAAGCTCGATGTAGTGTTCGGCGACACCCGCCCGCGCGACATCCCCATTTATATCGGCGCAACCGGTGACAAAATGTTAGAGTTGACTGGCGAAATCTGCGACGGCGTGGTGCTGAACTATGTTGTTAGCGTCGATTACATTAAACGGGCTGTCGACTTGGTGGCCAAGGGCGCGGCCAAGGCGGGCAAGACCCTCGACCAAATCGACCGACCCGAATTGCTGGTGTGCTCGCTCAGTGACGACGATCCCAAAGCAGCCTACGCCGAAGGCAAGAAACTAGTGGCGTATTATTTGGCCACCGAGCCGCATATTATGAAAGCCAGCGGTGTGCCCGACGACCTCATCCAAAAAGTGCAAGCGGTGATGAGCTGGCCTGCTACCGAACAAGATTACATCAACGCCGCCAAAGTCATTCCAGATGATGTCTGCCGTATGCTCATGGCGGTTGGCACCAGTGATGACTGCGTGGCCAAAGTCCGTGAATATGTCGCTGCCGGGGTGACTTGCCCGATTCTGTATCCGCTCATGGACAATATTAAGCCCGTAGTCGATGCGTTTGCGAAAGAATTAAGAATTGAGAATTAGCGCAAAGCGTGCAGAAAGCGCGTGCTGCGGTCGAATTCTTCATTTCTTAATTCTGCATTCTCAATTTCATGATTCGCTATAATGCCGCCAGCAAAACTTTTAGAACAAACGTCCTATGGCAAAGAAATTCCCCATTAGCAACAACGGCGTCGAAAATGGCACGCAGCCAGTTTTAGCGCTGGAAGACAATTCATTTGGGCGCGTCCGGCGGGTGGATATCGATACGCAAATGAAGGATGCGTATCTGTCCTACTCGATGAGTGTCATTGTCAGCCGCGCGCTGCCTGATGCACGTGATGGCCTCAAGCCGGTGCAGCGTCGCATTCTATACACCATGCACGATACCGGTGCACGCGCCACCGCGCCGTACCGCAAGTCTGCCCGCGTGGTCGGCGATGTGATGGGCAGTTACCACCCCCACGGCGATGCCAGCATTTATGACGCGATGGCCCGTATGGCGCAGGACTTTTCGGTGCGCTATCTCATGGTCGATGGCCAAGGCAACTTCGGCTCGGTCGATGGCGATCCGCCAGCCGCCATGCGTTACACCGAGGCCCGCCTCTCGCGCTATAGCGAAGAAATTTTGACTGATCTGGAGAAAGATACGGTCAATTGGAACGAAAATTACGACGGTAGCAAACAAGAGCCATCCGTGTTGCCAGCCGCGCTGCCCAACTTGCTGCTCAACGGAGCCACCGGCATCGCCGTGGGCATGGCGACTAACATTCCCCCACATAACTTGGGCGAGTTGGTAGACGCCATCCTCTACATGATCGACCGCTGGAAGAAGCTTGAAGATGTGACCGTCAACGATCTCATGCGCTTCGTCAAAGGTCCGGATTTCCCGACTGGCGGAATTATTTTTCGCTACAACGACACCAAGGGCAAAGAAGACGATATGTTTGGCGGCGATGCCATCAAAGCCGCATATGCTACTGGGCGCGGCAAAATCGTGATGCAGGCTAAGGCCCACATCGAAGAGGGCAACCGCGGCAAGACTCATATTATTGTCACGGAGTTGCCGTATGCAGTGAACAAGTCTTCGTTGATCGAACGGATCGCCGATTTGGCGCGCGACGAAAAGATCACTGGCATCACCGATATTCGTGATGAGAGCGACCGGCGCGGCATGCGTATTGTGATCGATATCGGCAAGAACGATGACCCCCGCAAGGTGCTGGTCGCGCTGTATAAGTACACCTCGATGCGCCAGAGCTTTGGCGTGATTATGTTGGCGTTGGTGGACAATGAGCCACGTGTGCTCTCGCTCAAAAACATGCTCAAGATTTTTATTGAGCATCGCCAAGAGATCGTGCGCCGTCGCAGTGAGTTCGATCTAGCCAAAGCCAAGGCGCGCGCCCATATTGTCGAGGGGTTGGTCAAAGCCATCGACATCATCGACCGGATTATCAAGCTGATTCGCGCCAGCAAAGACACTGATACGGCCCGCAATGGCTTGATCGAGCAATTCAAGTTTAGCGAGATTCAAGCCAACGCCATTTTGGATATGCAGTTGCGCCGCCTGGCCCAATTGGAGCGCAACAAGCTGGAAGCCGAGCTAGCAGAGCTGAACAAGCTGATCAAGTTTCTACAGGATTTGCTGAAGTATCCAGAGAAGATGTTGGGCGTAATTCGCGAAGAATTGGTCCAACTGCGCGAGAAATATGTTGATACGCGCCGTACTACTGTAGTCGGCGACGAGAAAGCCGCCCGGCGTGGCGAAGAGGTGGTGAAGGCCGGGGCAGATGCGCTGCTAACCGTTCATGAACTCATCCCCAATCAGGATGTCTATGTGGTTGTCGGCCAAAACGGCAAGATTGGCCGCACGAATGAAGCGCCCAAGATTACCTCATCTACCCAGATTGTGCCGGCTGCTATTGTGAAAGCCACCACCAAAGAGATGGTGTATGTGGTGGGCTCGTCGGGCAAAGCCGTTGGGTTGGTCGTAGGTAACTTGCCGCAGGAAGATGTCACTACGGGTGGTGGCGGGATGCTCAGCAAGATGTCGGCCTTCCCCGAAGGGGACGATGTCGTAGGCGCGTTTGCGTTTGATAAATCAGTCAAAAAGGATGATGACTCGGCTTCGTCGGGATACATCGTGCTGGCGACGAGCAATGGAATGGTGAAGCGCAGCGAGTTGACCGTATTGCCTGGTGCGCCGGGTCAGATTTTTACGATCATCGGGATAAACGAAGGTGATAGTTGTATTAGTGCCCGCAGAACGCAGGGTAGCGAAGACCTGTTGTTATTCTCGCAGCAGGGTATGGCGATCCGTTTCAAGCAGGAGGAAGTTCGCCCGATGGGGCTACCGGCTACCGGTGTGGCAGGCATGAAGCTGTTGGATGGCGACATCACTATGTCGATGGTCTTCGCCGATGAGAACAGCGACCACGACATCGTGCTGGCCACAACGGATGGCCGGGCCAAGCGGGTGGCGTTTAAGGAATTCCCGGTGCAGGGTCGCGCGGGCAAAGGGGTGGTCAGCACCAAACTGGTGCGCGATGCCACGGTGGCTGATGCGGTGCTGGCCGAGCCGGAGAACACAATTGTCTACGTTACTCTGAAAGACAACGCCAAGAGTTTGAAGGCCAAGAATTTGACCCGGCGGGGTCGCCCTGCCGGCGGCGATGAAGCTATCGCCCTGAGCGGCAGCGATCTGCTGGCGCGTATGGTGGTTGTCGAATAAGTCAGGTCGCTGTCATCTCCCGGCCACATCTGCACAGATTCACGCCGTAGAATAGCCAACATGATCTTTCATCTGGTCTCTAAAAAGGAATGGGAGGCGCTGCTGCCCAAGCGGCCATACACCCCTTCGACGTATTTGAAGGATGGTTTCATCCATTGCAGCGGCGATGAGGTGACCGTGTTAGGGGTGGCCAACCGCTTTTACAAGGATGTGCCGGGTGATGTTCTGCTTTTAGTGATCGACGAGACAAAGTTGACCTCTACGCTAAAGTGGGAAGCACCCAGTCATCCAAACAGCGATGCTGTGGCAAAGCCAATGCCATCGTTGATACTGCCACCGGAAGTCATTGCAGAGATTGGTCCGGAGGCCGAGGCGTTTGTGTCGCCTGCGCCCCAGCCACAAACCGAGCCGCAGTTCCCGCATATCTATGGTCCACTGAACCGCGAGGCGATTGTGGATATACGCGTTTTCACGCGCGGGGTGGATGGCGGATACACAGGCACGCAAGCGCTTTCAACCTCTACTATCCCATCAACACCGACCCAGACTGATCCACAGAACCCTTTGAATCTGAAAACGCCCAGCCAGATGGCGCAGGAACTGTTGGACGCGACAGATGGATTTTCGGACGCGCTGAAGCGGTATAAAGATCAAGTCGAATCGCGCATCGAGCGAGCGGACAAAGACATCAAGGGATCATTGGGCGAGTAGCCTGGCTCCGCCAACAATGATCAAGCCACCCGCCCAAGGAAGATCATGCCTTTGGGATCCGGATTTGGGCTGGCGCTGCCACCCGCTGGCTCGACTGTAATGCCGATGTGTTGAAAGCTTGAAAGTGGCTCGCGGCTTTGCACCAACAGACGTCCTTCGCCAATTTCGGTAGTGTTAAATACGCTGGAAGGAACCCGCTGGTCGCCTCGGATAAGCCACACTTGGTACGATTGATTTTCACCCAATGTGGGCAAATTAGCCACGCTCACCAGCGCAGTATTGGACTGTGGCGAAAAGATTAGGGTTGCGGTGCTGGAAACATAATCTCGGTTAAACGGGGGAATAGCGGCTGTGCGCACACCTGGTTGTGAGATGACTGCCAGTTCACTCCGTGCTTGGGCGAGTTGCTTGTCAGATGCTTGCACATTAGCCAAAATCGTCTGGTTTTCAGTTTGCGCTTTGACCAGCGCGGTTTGTGTCTGATCTAGTTCGCTTTTGATTTTGGCTAGTTCTGTGGCATTCCTTTCTGCATCAGACCGGCTGGCGGCTAAATCTTGGTCGAGTTTGTTTGTGCGTTGGCTGGCAATGGCCAAAGATTGTTGGGTAGCGCGTAGAGTGGTTTGCAGGGCGGTCATTTCGGTACGCAGGTTATATAGTTGCAAGCCCAAAACGGCAGCAATGGCAGTGGCTGCGACTGCGAGGCCGCTCAAGAGCCAGCGCAAGGTATCCAACCAACTACTGCGGCGCGGCAGTTCTTTTTGGATTTGCCGGCGTGGTGTGACAGGCACCGCAATTAGCCGATCCATAACCCGTTTTTTTGCGGCAGCTGAAGGCACCACCAGATCGACAGTGGCACCTAATGCGTGCAGCATGGCCAACTCTTCGGCCAATTGCGCCCGCAAATTTACCGAAGCCGACAATTGGCGCTCTACTTCAACTCTCTCGCGCTCATCTAGCGCGCCAAGTGCGTATAAGGTAATTTGCTCGTCTTGTGTCATGATTTGAAAAGATGTAGTTGAGATGTAATTACGATGAGTTTGATAAGTTTGTTAGTTAGGCAAGTTTTTTGATGCAATTCATGAAATCTATGGCTTTAATTGCTGCCACAACAGTGCTCGCAATGCAGCCATACCCTGCAATGCACGGCTATGGACAGTGCCTAGCGGTTCACTCAACTGTTTGGCGATTTCACGGTGGGTCAAACCGTGAAAATACGATAACTCAATTACGCTGCGATGCCGATCTTCCAACCGCTCCATAGCTGACTTCAGCCGCTCGGATGAAATACTGGCAAACACATGTTCGAACACATCCGCTTCATGGTCAACCAACGCGTCAGCTCGCACCGACATCGGGTCGCCATCCTCACCGTCCAGCGATAGTTGGCCGCGCTGTTTGCGCTGCACATCGATCGCTAAATGGTGCGTGATCGTCAATAACCAAGCGCGCACATTGCCAGTGCGCACTTCGGTGTTGAAACTCGAGGCACGTGTCCAGACGCGCCAAAACGCTTCCTGCAAAACATCCTCACCAGTGGCGCGGTCGCGTGTCATGCGAATGGCCAAACCCAGCACCTGACTAGCATACCGGTCATACAACGTTTCAAAGGCACGACGGTTACCCCGTGCAATCTGTGAAATTAGCGCATGATCTTCCAGGTCTGATAGCTGAGCTGGTTCAGTGTTGACGTTACTTACCTTTAGGGACGGCATGTTGCAGCCTGATTTTACTCTCGATGCAATATTCATGCGTTTGTCTGTTTAGATATAACAGAAATAACGCACTTGGCCCAATTTTGCATGAGATGCCCAAAAATAGGTTATGAGGGCTTCACTTGTTATTAGTCATCAGTTAAACTTGCAAAATTCTGCACACCCCCATGCAGTCAGCAAAAAGCTCAAATCATCGTAAGACAATGCAGTTTTTGGGATGAAAAATTTAAAAACTTACATCGTGGCAGCTGTGACGACCCTAGCACTTCTACATGATTCGGTAAGCGCAGTTCAGCCGCAGTATCCGCAGGTTGCGCTACCATCTGGGTTTGTATCCGAGCCGATTATTACTGGACTAAGTTATCCAACTGCGATCAGCTTTGCTGGTGGTAACCGCATTTTTGTTGCACAAAAAGAGGGCAAAGTGCAGGTTTGGCAAAATGGTGTGCTGCAAACAACACCGTTTGTTGATATCACCTCAGAAGTTAACACGGCTGGGGATCGAGGTTTGTTAGGGATGGCCGTGCACCCCGACTTTCCAGATATGCCGTACGTGTATCTGCTTTACACATACGATCCACCTACAGCCCCGCGTTATGGCAGTGGCAGCCGGGTGAGCCGTCTGATGCGGGTTACGGCTGATACGGCTAATCCAAATGTGGCATCCACTGCGGCGGATGCGCGCGTGATTTTGGTTGGCAAAAATAGCACTCTCCAAAATATTCACGATGTGTTGTCCGATACAGGTTTGCCTGCCTGTCAATCACCCGATACCGGCGCGTATGTGCAAGATTGCATTCCAGCAGACACTAAATCGCACAATGGAGGCGCCGTCATGTTTGGCCCAGATGGCATGTTGTATTTCAGCCATGGCGAAGGCTCGCACTGGACCTATACCGATCCGCGTTCGTTCCGGGCACAGGATCTCGATAGTATGGCCGGCAAGGTCTTCCGGGTGGACCCGATAACAGGCCAAGGGCTGGCCTCGAATCCGTATTACGATGGGAATCCAGATAGCAACCGTTCCAAAGCCTATACGATTGGTTTTCGTAATCCGTTTCGGTTCGCTTTACACCCTGTCACTGGTGAGATTTATGTCAGTGATGTGGGCTGGGAGCTGTGGGAGGAACTTAACGTTGGCGCGGGCAAAAACTTTGGCTGGCCTTGTTTTGAGGGTGGCAACGGCAGCAATTTGCCGCAAGCGGTTTTTCAGAATGACCCAGCCACCCAAACACGTTGCACTCACATTAACCAACTCGGAAATACACAGCCGGCAGCCTATGCTTACTATCACAAAGTAGCGCCAGGGGGTGGGGCCCTGATTGCCGGTGCGTTTTATTCAGGCACGGTCTACCCGCCCGAATATCGCGGTGCGCTCTTTTTGGTGGATTACACCCGCATGTGGATGAAGTACGCCACTCTCGATACGCAAGGGAAGTTGACCGTGAACGACTTTGGCAGCGCTATTTCGGATAATAACAGCGGCCCGGTGCAGATCCTGTCTGGTCCAGATACCAATGTGTATTACGTGGTGCTTGGCAGCGCGCCCGACAAAGGTGAAGTGCGGCGTTTGCGCTATACCGCAGCTGGGAATGCACCGCCAACTGCCCGATTGGATGTCGCTGATGTTGAAGGAGCGTTGCCTATGGTGGTGAAATTCTCTGCTTTGGACTCAACCGACCCGGATGGGCAAGCACTTTCGTATATATGGGATTTTGGCGATGGCGGGAGCTCTATCGAAGCCAGCACCACCTACACTTATACCCGCAAAGGCAACTACACCGTTCGTCTCGTGGTGAGCGACCCATTGGGCGCAACCAGCCAGGCCGAGGTGAAAATCAGCGCGGGCAATTTCACCCCATACGTCAGCATTACCCAACCTATTTCGGGCACGTTTTTTGAAGTAAACCAGACTATTACATTTACAGCGGTTGCCACGGATACGGAAGACGGCGATATTTCCACCCAAGTCAACTGGGAAGGCGTGTTGCATCATAACCAGCACACGCACCCTAATTTTCTGACTGCCATTGGGGTGAGTGGCACGTTTATTTATGCTGATCATGGCGACAATATTTGGTTGGAATTGTGCGCAAACGTTACAGACAGCGAAGGTGCTGTTTCAACCCGTCCCTGTGTACGCTTATTGCCCGCCACCAGTGTCTACACCTTTACTACTGTGCCCAGTGGACTGGCGTTGCAATTTGATGGACAATCGTTCGAGACGCCCTTTGCGATCACCAGTGTGGTCGGGTCGCGGCGTGAGGTGATTGCACCCACTACCCAGTTTACGTATACATTTGCGGGTTGGTCAAATGGCGGAACCCGCGCGCAACTTGTAGATATCACCTCAGCGAATCCAACCCTGGTCGCCCATTACAACAGCGACAAACGCATCTATATGCCGATGGCTATGAGCGGGACATGATTAACAGCGTAACGGAAATTATTTGTCGTTTTCAATACTCTGCGTTTTGCCTTCACGAATGGGTAGCACCAGCCGCACGAGAGTGCCTTTGTTAGGAGCGCTGTCTACATCCAGGTCTGCTCCAATTTGAGCGGCTCGTTCGCGCATGCCCTGTAAACCCAGATGACCGCTATAGATCACTTGTGTGTCAAAACCTTGGCCGTTGTCATACACTTCCAACCGCACCTCATGGGGTGCGTTGGACAAACGCACTGTTAGATCTGTGGGGTGGGCGTGCTTGACAGCATTTCGGACCGCCTCAATGCCTACCCGATAGACCACCTCTTTGTACTCAAATGGCAAGTTTGGTTCTTGGGGATCGATATCCAAGTGTATTTGAAAGTCGTGACGACTACATAGCGCAGTGATCTGGCGTTTGAGCGCCAACATCAACCCATCTTGTTCCAATTGCTCTGGACGTAACTCAAAGATTAACGCGCGCATCTCGGTCAGCCCAGCTTCAGACTGTTTGAGCACGTATTCCAACGCCAGCTTGGTTTTGTCCAAATCGCGGATCGAGCTCAAGGCGGTTTGGGTGCCCATCATGATGCCATACAACGATTGCGAGACTGAATCATGCAATTCGCGCGCCAGTCGATTGCGTTCACGCAATGCGGCCGCACGCAGTGCGTCATCGTGGGTGCGGCGGCGTTCGGCAATATTGCCCAGCAGCGAGCAATACACCGCCAATAGGTCTTGTTTGACAGCATCAAATTCGGCATGCTTGATGGCATTGTCGTTGAACATTACGGCGATAGCTGCGCCTGTGTTGCCACGGATGGCTGTCATCGCCACCCAGCCTTTGCCGATAGGTTGTGGGGGTCGGCCCAGCATCGTCGGCGGATTGAGCAGGGTTTGGTTCTCGTCCATACGCCAGCTGGGTCCACTGTCGCTCGATACAAACGCGGCCAGATTCAGTCGCTGGGAAATCAAATCGGCGTCAAGCTGATCATGTTGAATTGGGACGATCTGGCCATCTAGCTGGATACCATACGTGCCGTGCAGTCTTTGTTGCGGGGCAAGTGCATAAATCGAACAGCGCTCTATGCCCAACCGGGTCTGGGCGATTTCAATGGTGCTCTGCCAAAGCTCATCCAGCGAACCGCATTGCAGCAGCTCATTGGCAGCATGATTGACCTCGCGCAAGGCTTCGCTAAAGGCTTGCTGGCGCCGTTCTAGTAGCGTAAATTTGGCCTGTGTTTGGCTGAGGCGCTTGTCGACAAAAAAAACAGTCCCAGCGGCAAGGGCGACATAAGTGAGATAAAAAGACGAGTCGATAATTTGCTGACGGGTTAGCGGTATCGACAGTTGAAGATACATCAGCTTGATGCCCGCAACTATCAAAAGCCAAGCGCATGTTCCCACTGCAGTGATGACCACGCCCTTGCGGCCATAGGTAAGCCCAGCAAACACGATGAGCAGCGGCACAATAGGTGTGCCCAGTCCAAAAGTTCGATTGGGGTTGAAGCTATCCAACGCTATCATGCTGGAAATAAATATAAGCGCGGCGATACCCGCTGCACGCGCACGCCCATGTCGGGCCAGCCAAAGCAGTGCCGTTCCGACCACGATGGTCGCCAGATTGGCGTACAACGTCACTGGCCAGCTCGGGGTTGCCACCAAAAGCACCCCGCAAGTGAGTAATGCCAACACGACCAAAAATGCCAAGAAGGCACTCACAAACTGCGTAAAACGCGCCATATGTAGCGCGTCGGAATCATCTTGGGGCAGCGAGGCTTGAGGTGACGGTGCAGAAAGGGATCGAGCGGGTTGACTAAACTGAGCCATATTGCGCCTTCATGACAAGCTACTTTTTGCCTGCTACTTTCCGGCAACTATAAGTCGGTTTGATGAAATATGCGAAATATTGACCGCTAGATGGGGCTTTTAGCAAATCGCGATGCACGACCGGTGGCACATCATAATAGTGATAGATGTCGCCGTCATGAAATTCAATTTCTATGGTTTGCGTAGATTCATCGTAGCCGATGGCCAGAAATGCAGTGGAGTCTATGAATTGTCGATTCATGTCGTCACTTCCCCCTTGGACGCCGTCAAACTTGCTTCAGCCTGCGGGCAAAACGTTATGCAATGAAGATATTATAAAAACAACTGGGGAGAAAAGAGCAAAAATCCGAGGAATCTCGTGAATTCTTCGGGTTTTCAAAGTGTGCCTTTTCTGAATTATTCCCATTCGATCGTCGCGGGGGGTTTGGTGGTTATATCGTAGGTGACCCGATTGATACCTGAAACCTCGTTAACAATTCGGCTGCTGATGCGGGCTAACACCTCGAATGGGATGCGCGCCCAATCAGCGGTCATGAAGTCGTCGGTCGTGACGGCCCGGATGGCGATCACCTCGCTGTAAGTTCGGCCATCACCCATCACCCCGACTGTACGTACAGGCAGCAGCACCGCAAACGCTTGTGATGTAGCGCGCATTAGGTCGGCAGCGCGTAACTCTTCCTGCAAAATGGCGTCCGCTGCGCGTAAGCGCTCCAATCGATCCCAGGTGATCTCGCCCAAACAACGCACCGCCAAGCCCGGACCGGGGAATGGCTGCCGCCACACGATGCTGTCCGGCAAGCCCAACGCCGAACCCAAGGTGCGCACTTCATCCTTGAATAAGAAGCGCAGCGGCTCTAACAGCTCAAATTGCATGTCCTTTGGGAGACCCCCCACATTGTGATGGGTCTTGATCTTGGTGGCCGATTGCCGCTCTGGTCCACGTGATTCGATCACATCCGGATAGAGCGTGCCTTGGGCCAATAGCGTTGCACGCTGAGTGCTTGGTGCTGAGTCCTTAGTGCTAAGTGGCATGGCAGTCTCAGGACTCAGGACTACGGACTCAGCACTGAGTTGCTCATGCAGCACTCGCTCGAACACGCGCACAAACTTCTCGCCGATGATCTTGCGTTTGGCTTCCGGGTCGGTCACCCCTTGCAGCGCATCCAGAAATTCTTCAGTGGCGTTGACCGCGATCAAGCGGATACCTTGCTCACGCTGAAAAGTCTCGACGACTTGTGCGCCTTCGTCTTTGCGCAACATACCGGTATCGACAAACACACAGGTGAGCTGGTCGCCAATCGCCTTGTGCACCAGCGCTGCCGCGACGGATGAGTCCACCCCGCCCGACAAACCGCAGATCACTTGGCGATCACCGACTTGGGCGCGGATCTTGTCTACACTTTCACTAACGATGTTTTTTGGTGTCCAATCGGGCTGGATACTGCAAATCTGCTGGGCAAAATTGGCCAATAACTCGCGCCCACCGTGGGTGTGGTTTACCTCCGGGTGAAACTGCACTGCGTAGATGCGACGCGTTTCGTCGATCATGGCGGCAATCGGCGAGTTGTTGCTGTGCGCGATACTATGAAAGCCGGTCGGCATTTTTTCGATGCGGTCGCCGTGGCTCATCCAGACTTGAAGGGATTGACCATTGACGATTGACAATTGACCATTGTTGAGCCCTCCGCCCCACAATTGCCAATCATCGATTTCTAGCTGGGCATAGCCATACTCGCGGTGGGTACTGGCTGCAACGATGCCGCCGAGTTTATGAGTGAGTAACTGCATGCCATAGCAGATGCCGAGGATGGGCGTGCCTTGTTCAGCGTTTTTTTGTAAGATGTAATCGGGTAGGGTGGGTGCACCCGCTTCATATACGCTGTTGTGGCCACCAGACAAAATAAACCCCTTCGGATTGATCGCTAGCACTTTGTCGCGCGGCGCATCCCAGGGGAACAATTCGCAATAGACGTTGGCTTCGCGGACCCGTCGTGCGATAAGCTGAGAAAACTGAGAGCCGAAATCGAGAATTGCGATTGCATCTGGTAGGGACATTTTTTGATTATCCCAAATCACCCGGCAGTCATCACATTCAGTGCACGCGGCTGCAATGAGATACGAGCGGGCGCATGCCCAAACACTTCGCCTTCAGCTTCCAACAAGACTGAATCTGTCTCTTGTGGCTGCGGCTGCACGGTCAGCCACTGAGCGCGCATGAATTGAATTTGTGGGTGAGGCAAATGGGTGCCGCGATAGATCTTGAGAAACTGCGCGATAAAATTCAATGGAGGCATATCGCCGATCAGCAAGACATCCAGCAAGCCATCGCTCAAATCGGCCTGTGGAGCGATCTTCATGCCGCTGCCAAAGTAGCGCGCATTCGCTGCGATCACCGAGTTAAATGTGCCGCTAAATTGGCGTTCTCCATCGGGGGTGCCTACTTGTATCTGCAAGCGCTTGTTTTTATAGTGGCGCAGGAGTTGAAAGACCACCCCGAAATAGGCGAACTTGCCCGCGCGTTTGCCACGGGCCGCCAATAGTGCAGCCGCTTCTGCATCGAAGCCCAGTCCCGCCACATTGATGAAATGGCGTGTAAGCAAACCAGATTTAGATTCGCATGTGACACAGCCCACATCGATGCTGCGCGAAGTGCCATGCAAAGCCACTTGCACTGCCTGCGGCAACTGGCGGGTGACGCCAAGCGAACGAGCAAAGTCGGTGCCGGTGCCAATCGGGATGACCGCCAGAGTGGGTCGCTGCTCGGCGTAGGCGCTGTCGCCCACTTGCATCAGGCCATTCACTACTTCGTTAACGGTGCCATCGCCACCTATGCAGGCCACTGTATGGACACCGTGTTGAGCGGCTTCACGGGCCAACGCAGTGGCGTGCGCAGGCGCATTCGTCCAGGCGATGTCAAAATGCTGCTGAGATTGCGTCAATATTTGCTCAACCTGTTGCCAGCGTTGGCGCGCCCGACCTTGCGCGGCAGCTGGGTTGGCAATGATTAATAGCGCGCGGGCGGCTTCGGTCGATGGTGTATTCAAGTAGGGATAGTTTTAGCGCGAGGTGGAGAATTGGGCAATTAAGCAATTAGGCTGCTAGGCGATTAAGTTGATTGAGTTGATTGAGTTGATTGAGGCTCAGCAATTTCCAAATTCTGATTTCCTTATAATCTAAACGAATGCAACCCACTTACGAGTCAGACGAAGCTGACGGCCCAGTGACTCTGGCCGAAAGTGCGCCTACCTCGACCCCCAAACGCATCCTGCGCCCGATCGCAGAGATTGCCACCCTGCTGGCGATGCTCTACGCGTTGGCGACGTTTGCCGTGAACAGCATCTCTATCAACGACGACACGATGCGCCCCAATTTGTCGGGCGGACAGCGCGTGCTGATTAATCGCCTGTCATATAGGCTCACGCCCCCACTACGCGGGGATGTGGTGGCCGTACGCGACCCGCGCAATGCTGAGCAATGGGTCGCACGGCGCGTGGTGGGCCTGCCTGGGGAAGAAATCGAAGTGGTTGGCAATCAAGTTTCAATCAATGGGCGGGCCATGGCTGAGCCGTATTTAGACCCAAGTAGCCTGCAAACCTTGTTGGGCGAGCGTCAGACTACGCGCAAACAATATCAACTGGGTGAGGCAGAATATTTTCTAATGAGTGACAAACGCACAGTAGGCATTGACAGCCGCGATTGGGGTGCGGTGTCGCCAGATCGAATCGAAGGTCGTTTGGGATTGGTCTATTGGCCGCCAGATACGATTAGCCTGACCAAACATGCGCAATATGAGGAACAAACGCTGAAATGACAAATATGCTTTCTTCTCAAGCTCAAAATCTAGAACTAAACAAATATATTGACCATACGCTGCTAAAACCGGATGCCAACCGCGCTGCTATTGAAAAGCTATGTGCAGAAGCTAAACAATACCGGTTCTGGTCGGTGTGTGTGAATCTATCTTGGGCCAGATTGGCGGTGGATTTGCTGGAGGGCAGTGGTGTCAAGACCTGCGTGGTGGTTGGCTTTCCATTGGGGGCAACGACTACCCTAGCCAAGATGTTTGAGACCGATCAGGCCATCCAAGCAGGTGCCCGCGAGGTCGATATGGTGGTGAATGTCGGTGCCATCAAAAGCGGTTTGTGGGACTTTGTGCGCGATGACATCGCCGGGGTGCTCTCTTCCTGTCGCAAAGACAAACGCAATAAAGCGCTGCTAAAAGTGATCATCGAAACGGCTTTGCTGACGGATGACGAGAAGCACCGGGTGTGCCAGATCGCCAAAGAAGTCGGCGCGGAATTTGTAAAAACCTCAACCGGCTTTGCCTCCGGCGGTGCGACTGTGCCTGATGTGAAGCTGATGCGCGAGGTGGTGGGTCCCAGTATGGGGGTCAAGGCTTCCGGCGGTGTGCGCACTCGCGCCGATGCCTTGGCCATGATCGAAGCTGGCGCAACCCGCTTAGGCACCAGCAACGGTGTGGCGATCATGGCGGATGCGGGGGCGATTTTGGGGAGCTACTCTGAGAGCAGAAAGTAGAAAGCAGAAAGCAGAAAGTAGAAAGCTGAGGGCACGCAAAGCGGGCAGAAATACGCGAAGCGGGCCATGAGTGAAGTGTCAATATCATTGTCTGCCTTCTGCCCGCTTCGCGTGCCTTCTGCTCACAGCCTTCTATCCAGGTCATTTCCCCGAAACAGGCACCGTAACCATAGTGCGACGCGGGACTTGCTCTGTCGAGGTGCCCAACCAGCGCAAGGTGCGCACATGGTCGTGCATCGCTTCACGGAAAGTGACATATGACTTGTAACGGACCCCATATTCCTTACACATTTGCTCAACAATAGGTGCAATCGCTGGATAATTTAGGTGGCACACCTGTGGGAATAAATGGTGTTCAATTTGGAAATTTAATCCGCCCACATACCAGTTAATCAGCTTATTGCCAGGGGCAAAGTTAACTGTGGTCTGCACTTCGTGGATGGCCCATTCGTTCTCGATGTGGAGCGGATCGCCCACCGGCTCAGGGAAATCCACCGTATCCATCACGTGCGCCAATTGCAAAATCGTCGCCAAAGCAAAGCCCGCCGTGAACGTGGTGATGACAAAACCGATCGCTGCTTGCCACCAGGGCAACAGTGCGAATGGCAGCACAAAATAGAGCAACACATTCACCGCGCGAAAGCTCCAGAAGATGATCTTGTCGCTGCGCTTCATCTTGGGGTATTCAAACGTGTCGCCGTTTTTGCCGGTGAAATACACCTTGAAATTGCGAACCAATAGCAAGGACATGGCCGACAGGGCGTAAATCACGGGCCAATATAAGTGCTGAAATCTGAAGACGGGCTTCCATTCATCATGCGGACTCCAACGCATTGCCCCTTCGGCCTCCAATCCTTCATCCAGACCGGTGATATTGGTATAGGTGTGATGCCAGACATTGTGCTGCTGTCGCCAGATAAAGCTACTCATCCCGATCAGCTCGACTGACCAGCCGAGAATTTTATTAACCAAGGGATGCTTCGAATAGCCGTCATGGTTGGCATCATGCATGACGTTGAAGCCGATACCGGCTGTGGCCAAACCAAACGACACCCATAGTGGCAACTTGGCCCAAAATGGCAACCCGGTGAAATACAACAAGGCAAACGAACCCATCCACCATGCAAACATAACTACAGTCTTGCCGTACATCGCTGGCAGATCGCGCGCCTGCATGTTTTCTTGTTTCATATAGTCATTCACCCGCTGAATGACGGCCTTGCGAAATCCAAACTGCTTGGTAAAGGGGATTGACTTAACGGGGTGATTTTTTACTACGGACAACGGAATTCCTTTTTGATGATCAGACGTTACGAGGCGTAATTTCTAATATCGACCATTGAAAATATTAACGATGATAAATATCATACCAGCGCCAAATAATAAAACGCGGATTTACCCGATGCCAGGACTTTTAGGATGTCATAATCCTGAATAATCCTGCTATCCCGTAAATCCGCGTTCTATCTACTGGTATGCCTTTTACAGGTCTAACCGAGTGTGCAGATGGGGCTGCGCCGATCCTCAAATAACAACCAACTGATTATTGACCGGTTCTTCTTTCTTGGCCTGATACATTTGGGTGGTGGCCAGGTTGGCGTGACCAAACCACTCCTGCACGCGCTTTACATCTTCGCCGCTTTGCAGCATGTGGACGGCGCGGGAATGGCGTAGGGTGTGCGGGGTAACCTCGCCCGCGATGCCGGAATTGCGCGCATACTGACGGGTCATCAGCCAGACGGCCTGCCGAGTGAGGTTGCGGCCTTGTGGGTTGAGGAAGATATACACATCCTCACGGCCAGTGCCATTACTCATTGATGAAGGGACACTCAGCAGGTTGCCACGGGCATGATCCAGATATTCGTTCAATGCAGTCATAGCCCTTTGGGTCAGTGGGGCGCTGCGCTGACGGGTGCCTTTGCCCGCTGTTCGTGCAATGGCACGATCAAAATCAACATCACTCAATTTTAAGTTGATGGCCTCGGATACGCGTAGTCCGGTCGAATAGATTAACTCCAGCAGGGCCCGATCGCGCAAAGAGCGCGGGGCCGGCACAGCGTTTGTGGCGTCCATGAGTCGAGCCACTTCTTCCTCGCTCAAAATATGCGGTGCTTTTTTTTCTACTTTTGGCGACTTCATCAGGTGTGAGTAGTCGTCCACAATGAGGCCACGCTGGTTGAGCCAATGAAACAGCGTCTTGAGTGCAGCGATTTTGCGGGCCACGGTTGAGGTGGTATATCGGCTGGTAATCTCAGTAATGTATTCGTTAAGGGTCTCGCCTTGAAACTGGCCCCAAGTGCTTTCTGTCGGTAATGTGCGACCCAGAAAATCTGTGAATTGACTCAGATCGTTTCTATACGCCGCAATCGTATTTTCAGACGCAGCACGTTCCTGCTTCATGTGGTCTAGAAACTCTCGTATCGTCGCTTGCCATTCCATAATAATTCACCAACCTGCAAAGATTATACCTAGGTCCCTATGCCATCTCTTAGTTTTTGTGCTACTTGGACGTCGCCTAACGTTGCATAACTGTGAGCTGCTTGCCGTCGCTGATCATTTCTAACGTGTTTATATTTCGCATACTCACAGAATGATTAGAAAATAGGCGTGGAACGACTGGCATAACAGCCAAATCTGACCAGATCAGCCAGCGCGGATTGGCCTTTTTCAATTCATTCCAATGCGAAAAGCGTGGATCGAGAAACGCGATGCTATTTGGGACCAGCGTTTTGTCGCTTAAAGGCAAGCTCGCCGGTAGATCAAATATCAGCTCTCCATAACTTAACCGAAAAGCCAATGCCCCGTCTTGTTGATCGGTCACCATGAGGATCAGATCTGGTTCAAGCTGCACAGGCACACCGACCGACGCGCTAATCACTTGGTTAACGCTCCCAGTCAGCATGGTTTGCCATTGGCTCAACGTAGGCGAAGGCTCGTCAGTGTTGCCCCACGGGATGAGTAGCCGCTCGGTCTGGTAGCGCTGAAGTAGCGGCAGCATGTTGCTGCGTTCGCGGTCGTTGCGCTCCGGCTGCACCAGCAGCTCGATTTGCTGATCCCACAGCGGCATCGCACGGCCCATTACCCCGAGCACCCCATTCCCACCGCCCACCACAATCTGTTTGCCCTGGGGGGTCTGAATAAACACGCTGTTCCCGGCAAAAACCACATGCAGTTGGCCATCCGGACGCTGATACCAATACACCCCGCCAATGATCGCAGCGATGGTCAATGGCATGAGCAGGGCGCTCAACCGCACCCGTGCTTGTAGCGTCTGTTGCACAGTTTTGCGGGCCGCCTGTGACAACGACAACCAACCTGTGATCATGGCCAACCCGGCATAGTAGGCGGTCAGCCCCAGCGCTCCAAAACTGTAGATGGGGATAGTTGCCCCAGGCACTTGGGCCAGCACCTCCACGATACGCAAGGTCGCAGTGAGTAATGCATAGGCTGGCAACGAAACCCAGCGTCCCAATCCTGGTGCAAGGATGCCTGCGCCGCTGCCGACCATGCCCAGAATCATGGCGGCGGGTTGCAGTGGCAACACGATAGCGTTGGCCAATAACGAAATAAGGGAGAGCTGCCGAAAATTAGCCAGCAAAATGGGCAAGGTTGTAATCTGGGCGGAGAGCGTCACGAGAAAAACATCGGCTAGTAGCGCGCTCAATTTTTCGGCCCGGGTGAGCGAGACCAGCCGAGTCAGTGCCTGTTGTGTCCCGCTGGTCAAGCGATTGGCATACAGCACCAGTCCCAGGGTGGCCATAAAGCTGAGCTGAAAGCCGCCGTCGAACAACGTCTCTGGGTCGATGGCCAGCATGATTAGGGCAGCAGCGCATAGTGTGTTGAGCGTGAAGCCACGTCGCCATAGCAATTGCCCCAACAGCGACAGTATGGCCATCACCGCCGCACGCACCACCGAGGCCGATGCGCCGGTCAATAGCATATAGACAAAAATGGCCGGGATGGCGATCAAGGCTGCGCGGCGCTTGTTGAGCAGCCGCCCCAGTACCGGCACAACCATGCTGATGACAATACTCACGTTAAACCCAGAAATACTGACGATATGCGAGGTGCCTGTCGCACGAAACGCTGCCACGATAGCTGGTGGAATCTCGTTGTCATCGCCAATGAGAATGCCATTGAGCAGCGCTGATTCTGGTGCGGGCATGACTTGCTGCGAGGACAGACGCAGGGCCGCTTTGGCCCGCAGCAGTTGAGCATAGGCCCAGTTGCCTTGATCTTGGGCCAGCAACTCGATTCGTTCGGGCTGCGGAACCCAAGTGAATACCCCCTTGCGGGCCAGATAATCGCGGTAGCTAAACTCGGCCATGACCGGCGGCGCATCGACTTCGCCATAAACGCGAATCTGGTCGCCATAGCGCCAGGGCAGATCACGGGCAGCCCGAACTTGGACGAATGGGCCGGTGGGCAGGGATAACACTTGGCCGTGGGCGATCGTGCGGGCGACTTGCACACGCAGATTGACATAGCGATCGCGCACATCCGGTTCGTCGGCAACCAGGCCCTCCATGACCAGATGTTGACCATGCTGCGCGAACAGCGGGTCTGCCATTTGGTTTGGCGCACTCAGCCAATAGCGCCCGGCGCCCATGCTCAGCACCATCACCCCAGCAAATAACCATGGCAGCAGCGAGCGCGAGGCTATGGTGCTCAGCAATCCGAGCAACCCAGCCATACCCACCAGACCCAGTAAATAGGGATTGAGCGACCATTGCCATGCTATGCCGATGCCGGCAACAAACATTGCAGTAAATAACACAAATGGGGCAGATTGAAACCATCGCAGCATGTCATAAGACATAACCGGATCCATGCAGATTACCTAGATGAGCAAGAACGAAACTGTTTCATTGTTTTTTCGTATTGTGTTTGGTGTAGTTTGCCTCAGAATTTAGATATAGAGTGCTATAACTAAATTCTGGCGCAAATGATGTAGGCGTGTGCGGCGTAAGGTGTAGGGCGTGGAACGATAGACGTAGGGCGAGTATTACATTTCGCTCTACGCCTCACGCTATACGCTCTAAGCTCCACGCCTTACGCAAAAAAGGGAGAAATACAAACATGGCAGAGGGTTTTACTAATGTAGCCGGTCAGCGGCTGGACGTTCCGGATCCAACGGTTGCGATGAGCGGCCAAATGATGGGTGGTTCTTCGTTCAAAATAGTCGGCAGCACACTGCAGGCGGCAATTTTGACGATGCGCAACGGCGCACAGATTTACACCGAAACAGGTGCCCTAAGCTGGATGAGCGACGGCATCAACATGAACACTAACATGGGCGGCGGCATCGGTGGTCTGTTTAAACGGGCGCTGGGCGGCGAGAGCTTGTTCGTGGTGGATTACACCGCCCAGCGGGATGGCGCGCTAGCCGCCTTCAGCAGTGACTTCCCCGGCAAAATTCTGCCAATCAACCTGGCACAGGGCCAGACCATGATTGCGCAACGCCAATCGTTTCTGGTCGCCGAGAAGACCGTCAACCTCAGCATTCAGTTCAACCGCAAGTTAGGCTCTGGTTTATTCGGTGGCGAGGGCTTTATTTTGCAAAAGTTCGATGGCCCAGGCACGATTTTTGTGGCGTTTGACGGTGAGATTGTGGAATACACGCTCGAAGCCGGGCAGATGCTCAAAGTCGATACCGGTCACGTCGCCATGTTTGAACCCAGCGTGGGTTTTGACATCGAGATGGTCAAAGGCTTTAAGAACATTTTGTTTGGTGGCGAAGGGCTGTTTTTTGCCAAGCTCACCGGCCCTGGCCGAGTGTGGCTACAAACCATGCCTATGAGTAAGTTGGCCGGGGCGATCATGCAATATCTGCCCAAAGCCGAAGGTTCTGGCAGCTCCGGGGGTCTCGGCAATTTGCTGGGAAACTAAGAGGTGAAGAGGTGAAGAGGATGAAGGGGTGATGAGAAACGCGCATCACCCCGTTCATCTCGTTCACCCTTTCGTCCGCTCACCTCTTCATATAATGAGCCGCAATGGAAAAGCCATTGGTCGGCATCATCATGGGATCGCGCTCGGATTGGGAGACGATGCAACACGCGGCGGCGACGCTGAGCGCGCTCGGCATTGTGCATGAAGTGAAGGTGGTGTCGGCGCACCGCACACCGGATATGTTGTTTGACTATGCCAGCAGCGCCGAAGGTCGCGGGCTGGAAGTGATTATTGCCGGGGCAGGCGGCGCGGCCCATCTGCCCGGTATGTGCGCGGCCAAGACACTGCTGCCGGTGCTGGGGGTGCCAGTCGAATCGCACGCACTTAGGGGCATGGACTCGCTGTTATCGATTGTGCAGATGCCGGCGGGTATCCCGGTCGGCACTTTGGCTATTGGTCGGGCGGGAGCGATAAATGCTGCACTGTTGGCGGCGGCCATCTTGGGCAACAAATACCCCGCCGTCCAGAGCGCCCTCAAGCAACATCGTGCTGCGCAGACCCAGACCGTATTGGATACCTCCGATCCACGCGAGGGATAGCCGATGACCCAAACAATTGGCATTATCGGTGGCGGTCAACTGGGGCGGATGATGGCGCTGGCCGGGCACAACCTGGGCTTGCGCTTCTGCTGTCTGGAACCAAGCGCAGATTCACCCATGGGCCAGGTGGCACCGCAAATCACTGGCGATTACGACGACACTGCCAAGTTGATTGAATTGGCTGGGCGTTGCTCGGTGATTACTTATGAGTTCGAGAATGTGCCGATAACGGCGGCCATGCATCTCGCGCGAATTGTGCCAGTGTATCCGCCTCCATTGGCACTTGAGGTGTCGCAGGATCGTTGGCACGAGAAGAGTTGCTTCAAACAGCTGGGCATTCCCACGCCTGCGTTTGCGCGGGTGAGCGGGGCCGATGATTTGGAAGAGGGGATTGCTGCGGTGGGCGGCTTGCCGGCTGTGCTCAAAACACGTCGATTTGGCTACGATGGCAAAGGCCAATGGGTGCTGCGGGCCCAGGCGGATGTGGCCCATGCCCAAAACGACTTGCTCAAACACGAGGTCACCACCGGCTATATCGCCGAAAGGTTTGTGCCATTCACTCGCGAGCTCTCAATCATTGCCGTGCGAGGCATTAATGGTGAATCGGCGTTTTATCCGCTGGTCGAGAACCAACATCGCGACGGGATTTTGCGGGTGTCCCGAGCGCCTGCGCTGGGCGCGCCACAAGCGCTGGCCGAAGACTATGCGCGGCGGGTGCTGACCCATTTGAATTATGTGGGGGTGCTGGCAATTGAATTTTTCGAGCAAGCGGGTCAGTTAATTGCAAATGAGATGGCCCCGCGCGTGCACAACTCCGGCCATTGGACACAAGATGGTGCGACCACCAGCCAATTTGAAAACCATGTGCGTGCCATCACGGGTCTGCCGCTGGGCACGACGGCTGTGCGCGGTTGCGCGGCAATGGTGAACTTGATCGGCACGACGCCGGAGTCTTCGGCGATTCTGGCCATCCCCGATGCGCACTTGCACCTGTATGGGAAATCGCCTCGGCCTGGGCGCAAGCTGGGGCATGTTAATCTTGTCACGCCAGACATAACCATGTTGGAGCAGCGGATTGCGGCGATATTGGCCTTGATCGGGTGAACGGGTGCACACTATCCTATCC
>JANMVQ010000543.1:0-4232 GCA_031392845.1 Chloroflexota bacterium | reverse complement strand
TCATGCCGCCTATTACTCCTCATATCGCCTAACTCTGCACAAAACCAGCCTATTTCCAGCCCTAGCAGCCTCTCTCCGACAGGCTGCTAGAAGGGGGAAAAGTCAATTGAATATCGCTCGTAAACTAACAGCAATTGTCTTTGTTATGTCGATCCTGCTTGGATCGGCGCAGCGCTTGCATGCGGGGGTGGTCATCCCACCCAAAAACACCGAAGTGAGTGACTCTGGCCTCGGCACCGAATACGCCGGTGACCCCGATGTAACCAGCGCCGACGGCAAGCTCTACGCGGTGTGGCGCGATGGTCGCCGCACTGGTAGCAGTGTCGAATCCGACATTTTCTTTGCCTCGTCTGCGGATAACGGCGCGACATGGAGTCAGAATCGTCGTGTCAGCAACACCGACTTTGTGGGTTTCACGGATGGCAACTTGCGCAATTATCTGCCGACCGTTGTCAAACCCTAACCCAATCTAAGCGGCAATGTCTTCAACCCGCGCAGTGCGATATTGCCGCGCCATTCCAGCGTTTTCGGATCGACGGCCAACTTCAGGTTGGGGAAGCGCGCGAGCAGGGCGTCAAAGGCCACCCGCGCTTCCAAGCGTGCCAAAGGTGCGCCCAAACAATAGTGGATACCAAAGCCAAACGCGATGTGTGGATTGGGTTTGCGAGTAATGTCGAACTGATCGGCATTGGCGAAGACCCGCTCATCGCGATTGGCTGACGCAATCCCCACCATTATGATGCTGCCCTTGGGAATGTGCTGTCCATTCACATCGACATCCTCAAGTGCATAGCGCTGTGCGATCTGTTGCACCGGATTGGTGAAGCGCAGCATCTCCTCGATGGCGCTGTCCAACAGTTCGGGATGGGACATGAGCTTGGTAAGTTGGTCCGGGTGTTCCAGCAACGCCAGAGTGCCATTGCCAATAAGATTGACAGTCGTCTCATGCCCAGCCAGCAACAGCAACAGCAGCATGCCGACCAGTTCGTCTTCGGTGAGTCTGTCGCCCTGATCTTCGGCCTGCACCAGCGCGGTGGTTAGATCATTTTGGGGTTGACGTTCATGTTGGGCGATTAGGTTCTTAAGAAAGCGATGTAGGCTATAAGCGTTGCTCAATTGGCCCAGTTGACCGCGCCAGCCAGTGCGTGCGGAGGCGTGTAAAAAGCCTTCCATCAGGTGATGGAACTTGACGCGATCCTGTTGTGGCACACCCATCATCTCTGAGATAACGGTTAATGGCAGCGGCAGAGAAAAGTCGGCGATCAGATCGGCGACCGGCTTTTGAGCGGCTTTGTCCAGCAACTCGGTCGTGATCATTTCTATGCGCCCCTGCATTTGCTGGATCATGCCTGGCGTGAAGACCTTGTGCACCAGCGTGCGCAGCCGAGCGTGATCGGGATCATCTACCATGACCATGCTGTTCATCAGCGCATTGATGACGCTGGGCATCACGTTGATTTTTATCTTGGCCGGCTTGCGCGGCGGCTGGATTTTGCGACGCTCATTGGAGAAGCGAGGATCTTTGAGGACGGTCATCACATCATCGTAACGGGTCACCAACAAGCTTGGGTTTGCCTTTTTTTCGGACATGCCAAACGGCGCAATCGGTTGCTCTGCACGAAGCTTGGCATAGATGGGGTAGGGGTCTTGTTGGAGTTCACGCGAGTCATAGCTGAGTGTCATGTAGACGTTATAACACCATGTGTGCCGCCCTTTGCGATTTATTGACCCAACATCCGTCACCCTATCTGTTACCCAAAATCTCATGCGCCACTGTGACCAGCGATCATGCTCCTTCTTTGCGCCTCGCAAATGCTGGCAACCCGCGCTGATACACCCACCACTCCATGATTAATAGGAGCAGGGCCAGCGCGGCCATGATGCCCCAAAATTCACGTTGGGTGAGTTGTGGGCGACTGTTGGTGGGCGTGGTCGTAGTGCCAACTTGCAGCGCTGGGTTTGGAGTGATGTCGGATTCGCTGGGGTTAATGAAGTTCACGGCGAACGCGCCGCGCGCGCCATTGCTGGCGTTGTCATTGCTTTGCAACTGGTAGATGCCTAGCTCTTGTGTCTGGGCAAACCCGCGCCGATCCACTGGAATCAGCTCGTTGCGTGGCGTGCGCACGAGCGTGTTCTCCGGCGCAGCCACGATATCTCCGGGTTTGACGTTGGTAGGGATATTCAATCCTTGTGGCGGGGCCAGCCACTCAACACTATTGGCGATTAGCACCGGAAACGCAATTTGCAGCGGTAGGTCGCTCTTGCGTAGTTCAAATGGAATCAGCACCATGCGGCGAACGGTCTTGTCCTGGCTGTTATTAGGATTCTCTCCTGCGTACAGCAGCGGACCCCCTGGAGATTGCACCATTGGACGCAGCCAACTGGGCACATTGACGCGCTGAACATCCAGAATATTGATTGTGCGCCAGTCGACTGAACGCATGATGGGATGTTCCTCAGCTCGGCTAAAGTTGGTGTTGCTAAAAATGCCGCTGGTGGTAAACACGGTCTGTGCGCCGATCAGAATCACATTCGCGTTGGCCGGCAGTGTGACCGAAACGCCATCGATCACATACAGATCGTAATTGGCCTCGGCGGTTGCTGGCAAGGTTAGGGCGCGGGTAGTGCGCAGATTGGGCAATGCGGACAGGGCTTGCTCTAGAAAGCGATTGCCGCGGGTGATCAGTAGGGCCCGTCGAGCAGCGTTATTTGTGTTGACAGCGTAGGCCACATCATCTGCCGCCAGCGTGTTGTGGGTGGCCTTATCGATGGAGGCGCGCAGACTCTGCACACGGCTGTCCAGGTTGTTGATCGTCCAGACCGCTGACTGGCCCGCCGCCACACTCAAGGTTTTGGCGTCGGTCAGGTTGCCATCCGCCTGTAACGACACCAAGACTTGATCGTCTTGTGTGCCCGTATTGCTGACGCGAATAAGGGCCGATGCTCCGCGCAATGTGCGTCGAATAGAAAACGTGTTGATGGCAATGTTGTCGGCGTTCTGGCCCACAGCGATATAGCGGGCCTTGGCGTTGAGTAACTTCAAATCACCAGCGTTGGCGCCATCGCTGATCACGATGACGGTGGTGTTGTCCATATTGCCACCGTTGCTAGCCGCCGCCAGGGCAATAGCTGCGCTCCAGTTGGCCTGATTCAACGAAGCCTGTAAGCCATCGAGGTTGCTGAGTAACTGACTTTTGTCATTGCTGGTGGTACTGAGCGCGCGCGGTGCGGCATCAACAGCGATCAAAGTCATCTGATCGTTGGTGCCGATTTGGTTGATGAGGCCGCGTGCCTGAGTCTTAGCCGCCTCAAAACGCGAGGGTGCGACATCGGTCGCCAGCATCGAGGCCGACGCATCCAGCAGTAGTACAGTGCGCCCGCTCAACTGGCTTTCTACGCTGATATAGGGTCGAATAAGCGCAAAGATCAAAAACAACAGCGTCAGCAATTGCAGCAATAGCAGCAGGTTTTTGCGCAGCTTCTGCCAGAGTGTGTTCGCCTCGCGATCCATGATCACTTGACGCCACAGCAAGGTGCTGGACACCGGTTGCTCGCGTCGTTGCAGCCGTAGCAAATACAGCAAAATAATCGGCACGGCTAGCAATGCGAAGAGCAGGGCGAGTGGAGCGAGAAAACTCATATCTTTGTGGGTCTGGAGTCTGGAGGTTTGACGTTTGAGCAAACCTCCAAACCTTCAAACTTCAAACCCTCAGATTAGCCACTCCTCTTTGCGCAGATCGCGCAGCAAGATTTGTTCGATGGGCAAAGACGTATCCGTGCGATGATATTTGCCGCCCCGTTTACGGCAAAAGGCAGCAATTTCGCTCGTCCAGGTTTCAAGCCGGTCACGGTATTGGTTGAGGGCGACGTCGTCCATACTCATATCTTGAACTGCGGCAGTCTCAATATCTTTGAGCCTCAAATCGCCTACGAAAGATGGGTCAAGCTCGGCTGGGCAGAGGGTGTGCAGCACATTCACGTCTAGACGGGCACTGCCCAGCGCATTCAGGCCATCGACATAGCCCTGCTCATCCAACATGTCCGAGATGAGGATACACAGGCCGGGGCGCGCATCAAGGGCGTAACGCTTGAGCCAAGTGTTTAGTGTGGAGCGTTGGGCGTTAGCCGTCGAGCGTTGCAGATTGAGAGATTGGAGGTTAGGGGAGTTAGGAGATTGGGGCGTCGAGAGTTGCTCAACAAACTTAACCAGATCGGCCATGGCTGCCCCGCTG
>JANMVQ010000542.1:0-4178 GCA_031392845.1 Chloroflexota bacterium | reverse complement strand
CAAACAAGCGTCACCCGCCCGGCCCGCCTGGGTGGACCATGTTGTGCTGTGCGAACTGGCGTGGGTGCTGGAGCGCAGCTACAACTACCCCCGCAGCGACGTCAACGCCTGCATCGCCGCATTGCTGAACCACAAAAGCTTGAAGGTCGAATCGCCCGATCTGGTGCGCCAGGCGCTGGCCCTGCACTCCAGCCAAAGTGCCGACTTTTCAGACTACCTGCTGGCCGCCAGAGCGCAGGCGGCAGGGTATTCGCCGGTGTTGACGTTTGACAAGAAGGCGGCGAAATCGGCGACGCATGAGCTGCTGCGGTGAGGTCACCAGTTGTAAAGGGGTGATAAATGATCGCGACCGACCCAATCCGGTCTTTCGCTTGAACGAGGCAGTGGCCCTGAACCGGACATTCAGAGCCTACATTGCCAGTCCGCTGGTTAGTGGGTACATGTTGTTTGCGCTATTTCAGTGTTTTCATTCACTATTGAGTGACGCGGTTGGTGAGATTTTGGGAAGCTACCGAAGTAACTACGCCTGGTATACCGGGGGTAGTTTGCGAAAAATCGATGGCTGCTAGTCACACCAATCGACTACACCTTTGCGGATCCAAAAGTGTGACCTGCATCCATCGCGAAGCCAGACCGATGGGGCGAGCGTAGGTCGGCCATTTGTGCCAACTTTCAGGTCCCAACGCGGTTTGGCTTCCCTGATGACCAACAGCTCAATCTTGCGTCCACATCCACACGGGCAACGCATCCCAACACACCAGTCTTCACCGTCTTCGCGTGCAAGCATCAAACCTCTGAATGGCAGAGAGTCTGGAAGGCTGTCGCCATCGACAACCGTCAGACGACGTGCAGGTGCAATGGCATCAAATGCCCGCAAGGCGAGCTTTCTGAAATTCATTGCGTCCCCTTTGCCTTGGGCGCGCGCAAGGCAGGCAAGCCCAACAAAGGTTCAATAGCGCCGCGGCCTAGGTTTGGATTAGGTTGCTTTTTAAACGACGCTTCTGCTGTGAAGTCTTCTTCATTGGCGGCCAAACTGAATTCGGTGCGCGCATGGTCACTATTTGGACTGTGCCGGAACGGGTAAGCGCGAGCTATGAGCTCCATCACGCATGCAGAGGCTGCTCGCATATTCAACGAGATGACGGAAGGCGCTTGTTCAGGAATGCCCTTCAAGTATCCGGCCTGAACTTCTTCGGTGTGTGTATTTGGTGCAACTCGCCGCAGGTACTCGGCTCGCAGAGAAATTGGGTCGTAGACGCCGCGATCTTGCAGGGTCGAACCACCAGGTTGCACGTAGTCGATGCGGCCACAAACATCAGCTATAGCAACCGAGTCTCCGGCTTTACGAGTAGGGATGGAGACTCCCACATCAAAAAGCGGGATCAAGAAGCTCGCAGCAATCAGATCAGCAATGTGCCTTGCATCCAGTGTGTCAACGCAGGAAAAGGCGACGTCAGTTTGGCTTGCAAGTAGAACGGCCTCACGGGTGGAGATCGACGCATTGAGTGGGACGGCTACACCATCTCCACGGTAGCGGACAACAGCTTCTGTAAAAGCGTGTACCTTGGCCTGCTCTGCCTTAGCACCCTGCAGCGTCGAGTTGAGGATGCGGTTAAGGTTGCGATCCTCCAGCTTATCGAAGTCGATCAATATCACTTGGCCAAATCCGAGCCTGGCGATCTGTTCCGCAACGATTGAACCAGTGCCAGAGACCCCAATCACGCAGGCTGACAAGCGGGCAAATTCGGCTCGTGTCTCGCTCTTGAACGCTATTGGACGCTTTGCGAATTGCCCGTCGGCCCACCACCACTTCAGTTCGTCGCCTGGCACAGCGACAAACTCGATGGGAATTCTGGTCAGATCAGGTTGATACAGACGGGCCAGGATGGCGCCATCCGGGGTCATGATTGCAGTTCCGTGCAACGACCCAAGTGCTTGAAATATCCCTGGCATTGTCCGGCGATCACTGTCATCGTCGTGTTGAGAAAATCCAAACAGCCCTCCCGGATGTGAGTGGATCAATACTAGCGACAAGTCACTGCCCTCAGCTCGGTCAATGGCGTCCTCTATAGCCATGCCCGGCCACACCAAATAGTCCGCATGGCGCTGCGTGCAATCCGCGTGCGGAACCATTACTGCGTCGTATGCCAGAAGCCTGACGCGGGGCCCCGATGTACGCGAACACAGGAGGATTGCCGAAGCTTCAAGTCCATCACCCGGGAATAGGTGGCGATGCAAGCGGTCGTGCAATGACGCGGTCAGGGTCAAATTAGTAGTCGGGTTCATTGCTTCACCTCCTTCACCAATGCCGACTCAACGAGTGCGAGATGAGAAATCACGTTGTCGGTGTCAGGGTGCCATTCGGATTCGGTGGTACGGTGGCGAGACCAGCGTTGATATATCGCACCATTGATCGTCGCCTGCGCCTCTGTGCACGCCAGTGCTTGGCCACTGGTGAGTGACAGAGTCGGGTTCAGGTAGAACATGTCGATTTGGGCGCCGGGATAGTTAGGAGGCACTTCAAGCGCCAGTGTGACGCGACGCTCGTTGTACCCAACTGGCAACGGGTAGCCATAAATCAGCAGCCAACGGCGCTGGTTTTCAATCGCTGTTTCCCAATAGGCATGGTGTTGATCAAGGAAGTTTTCATCGACGTCCAGGAGGGCGAAGTCGCGGCGAACCGCTTGCTCGCTTTCACCGTTGCTTACGTCTTTTGGAGTAAGACGGATCTTCTCGATACCTGGGATGCGCAGATCCACCACTGTGTTGAGCTCGATGACTTGCTTGGGCTGGCCAGCAACCTTAAGGAAGATGTGCCAACCTTGGGTGATATCGAAGCCAGCTTTTGTCATGGCATCGCTAGCGACGATGGTCGGCGTCTGCACTTCCAGGCGAACACCCTGGACATTGAGGACCCAAGTGGCTGCACGACTATAAAAGGCCTCAACACCGCTGGAATCAAGATCAATTGTCTTTAGGTCTTCGATGAGCTTGTCAGCTTCGTCATGGCGTTCAAAGTAAATCGCCTTGTCCCCATGGATCTGGCCAAGTTGGCGAACGATGCCGCCAGTGATGACACGGCAAGGCCAATCGATCCGTTTGCCGTTAACGGTCAGGCGGTATGAGCGATCACTTTCGACGACGATGAATTGACCGATTTTTTGACTCAAGTCGACCACTTCACTAGGGTGAATATCTTCCAACTCGCCGTTAGAGAGCAGTAGCAATACCGTTGCTTGCTGTCCTGGGTTGAAACCAACTGCGGACGCGATCTGCGCACCCGTTGGTGTAGTGTCTGACAGTGCCACTGGATGAAAAACCAAGTCTGCGCCTGCGACTTCTATAGAGGTGTAAACGTTTTTGGTGGGCATGGTAACCCCTTTCGTAAAGCGAAATGAACATTGATCCGTGACAAAATTGCCACGAATCACTATGAAAATCGCTTGAAAGCCTTGACTTAGGGCACCGTCCGCTACACACTATCAATCGCCAAACCGAGTCCTGTGTAAAAGCCGGATTCACCCCTAAGGGCAAGCTCTCAAGCTTGCCCTTTCCTATTTGTACGGCGTCATTGGCAACTCCTTTCTTCTTACTGGTAAGCCAGTTGGTTGGTGAATAGATCAGAAACCTTGCCGGCTGAGCTGATCAAATTCGATAGCAATCGCCAGTTTTCAGTGACTTTCCGGACTCTTCCCGCAATGATTGCGGGATGCACTTGAAGCTGCCGTGCCAACGAAACGGCATCTTCCGCCGCGTGGCTCGTACGAACTTCCGCTGTTGCCCAGACCGCCTCTGGAATCAACGCTTCACCTGCTTCACGATCAGCTCGTTGCTCTTCGACGTTATTCCGTGTTTTGTCGTCCAGGTTGTCTGCGATACATGGAACTTCGGGCGTCAGATCGCGCAGAACATGGATCAACTCGTGCAACAGCGCAAACCAGAAATTGTCTAGGCGGTCATGGCGAAGCGTGAGCGCAACGATTGGCATTGCTCCGTCCAACATGGCCGCACCATCGAGATACGTCTTGTCAAAGTGTCTCTCGAAGACCAGCGCAATGCCGAAGTTGGATAGATACTCTTGAGCAAGCAGAGGTCCAGTGTCGAACGATGACAAGCGGACAAGGTCTCGCAACCACTGAGGCGTGATCGTCCCATCCTTGTATTTGCCTTTCAAAATA
>JANMVQ010000535.1:0-4548 GCA_031392845.1 Chloroflexota bacterium | reverse complement strand
TTGTCGGATTGCGATTGGGATTCAGCAAGCATTCTTCGGTCGTGATACATGTCCCGTCTCCATCGACATGAATTGCGCCGCCTTCCAGGACCATCGGGCATTCATAACGTGGGATGCGTTCGGTCTCTAGAATTTTGCGCGCGATCAACTGATCATGATCGTATGGTCGATACAACTCACCCCATGCATTAAAACACCAGTCGATTCCACGCACATCACCTTGATCATTCACCAGAAACGTCGGCCCTTGATCGCGCAACCACGAATCGTCTGAAGCCATCTCGATAAGTCGAATATGCGTAGGCAACATCTCACGGGCACGTTGCCAATGCGCGGTTGGCACGCACATTGTCACTGGCTCGAACTGGGCGATGGCTTTGGCAACTTCGACAAATGCATGTTGTGCAGGCAGCGCGTTGTCGCGCCAGTTGTCGGGCCGGTGCGGCCAAGCCATCCAACAGCCCGTGTGCGGCTCGAACTCACCAGGCATGCGGAAGCCATCGACAGCAGGAGGATTCATATACTGACGAGTCACGCCTGCATCGCTCGCAGAATTACGCGCAGCAACAGGTACGCATCAAAACTGGCAAACACTAGCGCAAACGGCAGCCAGAGCCATCGTTGTATTGTCGGCCAACGTGAGAGCGCATGTTGCCAACCGAGCGCAAACATCAGCGCGATACCTATTAGGCCCGGATAGAGATAGCGCCCTTGAAACTGAACGAACTTGGTGTTGTACCAAACAAAAGCCAGCACTGCGCCCAGGGTGAGGCAGGCGAGAAGGGAGAGTGAGCTTGATTGGGCAGAGGATAGACGCTGGACGATCGGCAATGGTTTATCGTCCGTTGTCCGTCGTCTTGCAGCAACCCACCACACCATAAACAAGACGGCCGACAACAGCGTAAACGCTAGCAGCAAGATGTATAAACGTCGATCAATCGGGATGCTCATCCAGCCAAACTGGCCCCAAAATGATTGAAATGTAGTTTGCAACAGCTCGCGCAAATAGGCCCCCAAACCCACCTTAGCGATGAGTTGTGCGCTGGTGAGTTGCCCAGCCACGACCACATCATGCCGTTGCAAGCCCAGAAAATCGGTGCCGCCATATAAACCAATGTTGCGCAGCCACCAGGGCAGTCCAATCAGCATGGCCAAAGCAGGCACACCGATGATGGCGATTCGTGTTCGCGCCATCCATAGTGCAATTACGATCAACGGCAGCACGAGATACGCTTGCGCTTTCGTCAGTAGCCCCAGCCCCGACACCACACCCAATGCAATGAGCAGGCTCACCGGAGTTTTAGTGGCGCTGTCTTTAGTATCCAAATTTTTTGAATAGAGGATTAGTCGCACACACAGCAGCACGACAAGCGTGATCAATGCCTCTGATAAAGAGTCATTGTTAAAGCCTGCCATCATGTGCACGCGCTGCGGCAAAAAGGCCATAAACGCAGTGACAAAAGGTGCAATCCATGCTTGGGTCGGGAAGATGGTTTGCACAGCCAAATAGGCAAAAATCAACGAGAAAAGGCTGATAAACACTGACCATAACCGCAGTGCGGTCAGCGAACCGCCAGTTAGGTTGAACACTGGCGCAGCTAGAACATAAAACAACGGAGGTTGATGATCTTCGTATGTAAGGGTTTCATAAGCCACATTGCGCTGCTCTGGGCCGGGTGCGCTGAAGTTCGCATTCCAGTCACTAGGTTCAAGCACCGGGAACTGACCCGTCTGCGCCAGTTGCCGCACATAGTTATAGTGCGCCGGTTCATCCGGTACTTGCCAGGCCGGAATGCGTGTTGCAAAAAGCGACGCCACTCCAGCATAAATCAACAAAATCAACACGAGCGGGAAATAAGCAGTTTTCATTTTGGTCAGCAAGTATGGCTTATATGTTGGGAGGATGCCAACTCAAATCAGGAACCCATCAGCACCAGTGTGGCGTTATACATGAAATGCACCATCATGCACACCGTAAGCGAGGTGCGTTGGCGCAACACCCCCAGCACCAGTCCAATCGTAAAGACCAGCAGTGTGGCTGGCGAAAAACCATATTGCACATGAAAAATGGCAAACAGCGCCGCGGTCAGCAGCAGCCCCATGCGCGGCTGATACGCCCCGCGAAAGAAAATTTCTTCGCCAATGGCGGCTGAACCCCCAATCGCCAATGCCCCCAACACACCACTGAAATTGCCCAACATCGCTTCGGACAGGCTGCCGATCTGTTTGTAGCCTTCTGGGTCAAGCTGTTGCCATACCATTTCGGTGCCGATAGCCAACCCGACCAACACCCCGGTCGTGACCACAGCAATCAGTAAATGCTGTGGCGTCGGCAATGTCAACCCCAGTCGCGCCAGCACCGCGCCCTGATCGCGTCGAATATACAGCCCCACCCCAGTCAGTGCGGCTAACGTCAAAGTTAGCAGCGGAAAGACGAGCACATCCAGATAAGTGGCTTGTTGCATCGCCTCGCCCGCTGCGACCTGATCGATCAAAAATGGAGTCAGGATGGCCGATTGCCACAAATTCATGCCAATCGCCAGCATAGTCAGCATCAACGCAGTGGTGTGCATGGCCGATTGCGGGTCGATCGGCAACACTTTTGCAATGACCCGGCGTAGCACAGGCAGAAGCATCAAAACACCACTCAACGTTGAGGCAACCAAAATCAGCGATGCAGACAGCCACGGGGCATTTGTGAGCATAGCAATCTGCGAATCTGCCATGGCGGGTAATGAACGATGCAATGTCTCAGACGCAGTTCCACCGCTAAAAAACAAGCCAGCCAATAAACCACCCACCCCCAATAGCAACACCAGCCCTCCCAATAGGCCCAAATACACAAATAGCAAAATACGCACACTGCGTTCCCGTTCAGCAAAGTTAGCCAACACAATCGGCAGCAAAAAAGGCAACATGAATAGAAAGGTAATAAGAGCATTCATACTTTTGATGTAATCCACCTAGCCGTTTTGGTAGGTAAACTTAAAGTTATAGAAAATAAACGAAATAGTTGTAGTGAGATTCTCATCTTAAAGGTTGGCTCTAAGTACTATAAATGAATTACAAGTAATTTCTAGCCTTAGCCTCATTGTCAGCCGTCGGCGTTGCAGTTATAAGCATACTTAGCAAATTGATAGAAATTGATAAATAAATAATTCGAGCAAATTAAATAAATCTTTGAGATTCGTGGCTGTCACAAGTGCATCACAGAATCCTCTTATGGTGCATGAAATAAACATTATGGAACAAGCAACTGTCAACACTATTGTTCAAAGCGTCGAGTTTTCGAGTTTAGATCTCGGTTTGTTATTCGCAACAATTATTATGCTAGGAGCAGCCATTTTTGGCAGTTTGGCACTAATGGTGCAACGCAATCAACGGTTTAGCTCCGAATTTCGCTCGGCCAAAGGCTAAGCGCCTAAACGCCCCCCTTTTACGGGACTTCCGGGTGAGTGTCGGTCACCCGTTGGTCAGAAGCTGGTTTCCCCCGCTTCTACTGTTGTAAACTGCGCATCAGAGTATTCTCTCATGCGCAGTTTCGCATCCTATAGCAACCTCATCGAAATCGGACGTGGTGGCATGGCCCGAGTCTATCGCGCTAATTCACCCACTGGGCATCTGGTTGCGCTCAAAATCCTCTCACTGCATCTGGCTACAGATAAATCGGCCTTACTGCGCTTCAAGCAAGAGAGCAATCTGGGTATGCAACACCCTAATATAGTACGGGTGATCGAAAGCGGGATCGAGAAAGACCACGGCGAGCCATATATCGTGATGGATTATGTGCCCAGCGAATCGCTAGAGCAACGGCTGACACGGGTGAAACGATTGCCACCTGTAGATGTAGCCCGCATTGTGACTGATGTGGCGCGCGCGTTAGATTATGCCCACGAAAAGGGGATCGTGCACCGTGATGTCAAACCGGGCAATATCCTGCTCCGTACCAGCAATGATCAAGCCTTATTAACGGATTTTGGCATCGCCAAGACGCCGTTTGCGACTGCTTACACCGCTACGATCGCCCGCGTCGGCTCAGTGCTGTATATGTCGCCGGAACAAGCCGACGGCACACCCAGTCTGACCCGGGCCAGTGACATTTATTCGCTGGCAGTCACCGCTTATTACGCTTTGAGCGGGCGTCACCCATTTGAAAGCAGCGATCCGATTGTGGTGGCACGCCAGCATATTGATGCCCGTCCGCCACATGTCTGCGATCAATTTCCAAATATACCGCGCACTGTAGGCGATGTGGTGATGCAGGCGCTAACCAAGCAACCTCACCAGCGCCCACCCACTGCGGGTCGGTTTGCACGTCTATTATCTAATGCTGCACAAGGCAAAGGTATAGACGACCCAATGCAGCGCATCACCACCACGGTACTTATGCCACCTAGACACGGTGGTGGAATGTCGGCCACCGTGCCAACGGCGTCCAGTCGGACTGCGCAGATGCAGATGCAAATGCCGCCGGATCACCCCAGCAAGCCTGCGACAGCCCAAACCGCATCAACTCGATCGAATGTCAATTCACCCAGATCCACCGAG
>JANMVQ010000534.1:0-6760 GCA_031392845.1 Chloroflexota bacterium | reverse complement strand
TTGTCGGCACTGGCGATAACCGTCACTTGATATTGACCGGTCTGCGTATAGCCATGGGTCAATTGTGGGCCGGTATCAGTGATGCCATCCCCAAAATCCCATGCATAGGTCACGGTGGCTGTAGTGGCAACACTTGCCGTAAACAATGTGCTTTGGCCGATGGCGGTCGGGCTGCTGCTGGTGCTGTCAAAACCGGCCAACGGCGATTCATCGACCACAACCACAACCGCATCAGGTGGGCTTTCGTGCCCCTGGCTATCGGTCACCGTCAGATAAAAGCCCATGACCGTGGGCAATGAGGGCGCAATAAAAGTCGTGACGCTGAGTGTTTCATTGCTCAGTTGCACAGTAGAGCCACCCACCTGCCGCCATTTATAAGTGAGGGGATAGTCGCCATCGGGGTCGGTGCTGTTGCTGCCATCCAGCACCACAACAATGCCTGCGGATACGCGCTGGGTTGAGCCGCCGCGGGCAGTGGGTGTCTCATCATCGGTTTCGTTGAGTGGCGCAATATGCCGCACGGAATGTGCCATTACCGAGTTCGGCAAGAATCCCCCGCTCACCCAAAGCAATGCAACGACTAAGTGGATGGCCAAAAGTCTTTTGAACACTTTCCGGGTTGAAGTGCTGCATTTCAACGGGAGTGCCTGCCAAAGAATTTTAGTTGCCCAGCTTGGTAAGTGGTGCCATACGAAGCGACTTGAGAATAGCGACTTAGGTGTAGCATGAAGTGAGGTAATGCGACGGAAAAACATGACAAGCTCAGGGACAGGCTTTTAAGAATCAAGAAGACATCCCGCAAGAGTAAGCATTTGGACAACAGTGATTCAATAATAAGGCCTACTCTCACAGTTTAGATGTAGTCATGCTTCGGTCGGATGTCCACCTCAGATTAACGTAAGCCAATGGCTGAGACAATCGGACAAATGATGTAGATCGTGTTGCAATATAATTGCTGAATATTGTTGCATTTTGATTTTAACGTGCATGAGAGTTCTTTCATCAAATTTCTATCATATCTTCAATCTATCACGGTATTATACATATCTCTAAGTATTCACTAAGTAAAGACCCTTATAGTAGGGCTGTATCCACCCACTTAATTTTTACGGCCAAAAGGAGATTTTATGTTTTCAATAATCCAAATGGTTATCGCAAAAATCATCGCCGCACTTTTGCTTGTTATGACAGTTGTGTTTGGCGGGATTGCTGGTCTGATCGGTCTGATAGTGCGAGGGCAATTGCCCGATACCCAGACATTGGCAGATAGCCCGACGGTGGCGCACCCAGATGCAGTTCGCACAGCCATGCCAGCATGGATGGCGGTTGCAACGGCGTCGAAACCTGACAAGAAACGCTCGGCGCGTGTTCGTTAATGCAAGGGGAAGGGGTCACATGGAGAGGGGACGTCTCACTTCTCCTCAGCGGTGGGCGAGCAACCTCTCCAGTGGGGAGAGGCCTCCCTCACACCGCCGCCAGCAAACCTGGCTGAAGGTGGGAGTGTGGCTGGGCATCGGTGGTTTGTTCCACCGGCACCCGCCGATACTCCGGCACCAGTTTCTCCAGACCGCTTATGATGGCGACATCATCGCCACGCCGGGCGGCTTCTTCCAACTGTTGGATGCCCTGCATTAAATTGAGCGGGTTAATATTACTGGCGTTGGCGGCAATAAAGATTTTGGCATGTTGGGTGCGGGCGTACTGTTCGTCGGGCAAAAATAACTCCTCGAATAACTTCTCGCCCGGGCGCATCCCGGTCGACACGATATCGATATCGCGCCCAACCTCCAGACCGGACAACGTGATCAAGTCTTTGGCTAGATCCATAATCCGAATCGGCTCACCCATGTCCAACACGAACACTTCCCCACCCTGGTTTAAGACCGAGGCCTGCAACACGAGTTGGACGGCCTCCGGGATGGTCATGAAGTAGCGCTTCATATCTGGGTGGGTGATCGTCACTGGGCCACCAGCCGCGATCTGCTTCTTAAAAGTCAGCACGACACTCCCTCGGCTGCCTAGCACATTTCCAAAGCGCACCGCACAATAGCGGCGGGGTTGCCCATCTTGATGGGCGGCCCGATGGACCAACAATTCGGCTACCCGCTTACTGACCCCCATCACGCTGCTGGGGCGGACGGCCTTGTCGCTAGAAATCATCACAAAGCGCTCCACCCCAGTGGCGTTGGCGGCGGCCAACAAATTGCGCGTGCCGAGAATATTATTCGTCACCGCTTCAACCGGGTTGAACTCCATCAAAGGCACATGCTTGTGCGCGGCCGCATGAAAGACCATCTGGGGCTGATGTTTGTTGAATACATCGGCCAACCGATCCAGAAAACGAATATCGGCAATGACCGCATGAATCGTGAGCTGGGGTGCAATCGCACGCAGCTCATTCTGGATTTCAAAGACGCTGTTCTCGCCGTGACCGAGCAGAATTAATTCGGATGGGCAGAAGCGAATGATCTGGCGGCACAGCTCACTGCCAATCGATCCGCCTCCCCCGGTGACCAACACCCGTTTGCCACAAATCAGCGTCCCGACCGCGCCTACATCGGTCTGCACCGGGGCCCGCCGCAATAAGTCTTCGATTTCAACGCTGCGTAACTTGCTCACGCTGACCGAGCCATCGAGCAACTCGTGCATGCTGGGCATCAGTTTGACCTGCACCCGGGCCTTCTCGCAATCCTTGACAATTTCACGAATCATTTTGCCGGAGGCCGCCGGCATGGCAATAATCACCTGCTGGGCTGGGTGGGTTTGCAATATCACTGGCAGCGCTTGCAGGTTCCCCAGCACCGGCACACCCTGGATGCGGCTGCCATGCTTGCTCTTGTCATCATCTAAGAAGCCAATCGCCTCCATGTTCCAACGCGGGTTGTTTTTGACCTCGTGCGCGATGCGCACCCCAACGGCACCCGCGCCAATAATCAAGACTGAGGTCCGTTCAACCCATGAGGTTTTGTGAAAGTCACGCCGCCCATTTGGGTTGAGCAAGGTCACTTTTTGGTGATGCAGTATGCGCTGGAAAGGCAATCGCTGGCTGAAGTCCCACGACAACACCCGCACCAACACCCGCAATGCCACGATAGCAAAACCACCCAGCATCAGATCGATAAAGGGGATGGAGCGCGGGATCAAGGATGTAGGTGTGGCATACCCCAACCCCCACAGCAACCCCATCGCCAACGCACCCGAAACAAGAATGCCAAATGTGGCTATCCCCACCAACAGCAACAACTCTTCCGCCGAGGCATACGGCCAAAAGCGCGAGTACATCCCAAAACGCCAGAGCACCAGTGGCACGATGCTCATCGACACAAGGGCAAAAGCCAACAAGCCCGGCAGCATCGAGACCAAAGCCCAGTCTTCCAGCCGTAACACATAGCTAAGATAGACGGCGATAGGCAAAATTAACAAGTCGATGAGTGCAAAGTAACGGTTGCGCATAAATTAGTCCTTCATTGACAAAACAGTCCGGACGATCAATTGGATATCCGTCCACAAACTGCGGTGGTTCAAATAGTCGAGGTCGATGGCCAGCTTGGCCGGCATAACTTGAGCGCGATAAACGCTCTCCCAATCGTTTTGCGCAAGTAATTGTTCCTCGTGCCGATAAGCCAGCGAGGCGGCACTGGTGATGCCCGGTCGTACCGACAATACCGCGCGCTGCTCCGGGGTATACAGCGACACATAGCGCGGGTCTTCCGGGCGCGGGCCGACTAGGCTCATGTCGCCAATTAATACATTGATCAGCTGCGGCAATTCATCCAACTTGGTGCGGCGCAGAAAGCGCCCGATGGGCGTGATACGGGCATCGCCATTGGCAGTGATGCCCGGGCCAAGCTGAGCGGCATTCATGACCATGGAGCGAAACTTGTACAGGCGGAATGGCCGCCCCCCCTTGCCAATCCGCGCAGCTGTGTAGAACACCGGGCCACCGTCATGCCGTTTGATGATGATGGCGATGACAATAAACAGGGGCGATAGCAGCGTCAGCCCCAGCGCAGCAGCAATGAGATCGAGTATGCGTTTCATTGGCGTTCAGTGAAGATGAAGAAAGTGAGTGTAAGGTTGAAGATATAGTTGACGGTATTGAAGGCAATGCATCGACGACGCGATTTTGATTGATGATGTCGAGCACAGCATCGATGACATCCTGTACATCGACATCGCTCATCTTTGAATAAATGGGCAAAGAGATTGCCCGTAGATATTGCGAATATGCATTTGGGAAGTCATTGGGTTGGAAACCGTAGCGTTCCCGATAATAAGGATGCAGGTGCAGCGGAATAAAGTGAACGCTGGCACCAATATTGCGCTGTTTGAGCGCCTGCACAAAATCAGCCCGGTCGATATTGAGTCGCTCCAGATTCAGACGCAGCACATACAAATGCCAGGCATGTTGGCAATCATCACGCACAACCGGCAGCTCAAGCTCTGGAATTTGGGCAAATGCCACGCTAAAACGCTCGGCAATGGCTTGCCGCCGTTGCCACATCTGGTCGGCCTTGGCCAGTTGGGCCAGGCCGATGCCGGATGCAATATCGGTCAGGTTATATTTGTAACCCGGCGCGATTACCTCGTAATACCAGGAACCTTCGGCAGTGTAGCGCTTCCAGGCATCCCGGCTGATCCCATGCAACGCCATGATGCGGCAGCGATCAGCCAATGCATCGTCATCGGTGCAGATCATGCCGCCTTCGCCAGTCGTAATGGTTTTGGTCGCGTAAAAGCTGAAGCAGACCGCATGTCGAAAGCCACCCTCGGGTGCAGCCTGGCCGATCATGCGTCCTTTGTATTGACAGGGAAAGGCGTGCGCAGCATCTTCGATGACAGCCAACCCATGTCGGCGGGCAATATCGTAGATGGCATCCAGCTCAGCCGGTAAACCAGCAATATGAACCGGAATAATCGCTTTTGTGCGCGGGGTGATGGCGCGCTCAATCTGCTCAGGTAATAGATTCAAGCAGGCACAACCCACATCGACTAGCACCGGCTTGGCATCAAAATATCGGACGACCTCGGCTGTGGCAGCAAACGTATAAGTCGTGGTGATGACTTCGTCGTCGCGTTGCAGGCCGATGGCTTCCAGCGCCAGATGCATGCCTGCCGTGGCCGAGTTAACTGCAATGGCATGTTTTGCGCCCACTCTGGCCGCAAATTGTTGTTCAAACGCTTTGGTCTTGGGACCTGTTGTTATCCAACCGCTTTCAAGTGCCTCTTGAACTTGGGCCAGTTCTTCCGGGCCAGTATCGGGTAATGCAAACGGGAGGAATGCGGTTCGGGGTGATGACATTGTGCTTCAGAGTAAAAAATATCATTAATCATGCAGTTCACCCCCCACCTGCAAATTTAACTTACGTTATCGGTGTGCCTTATCGATCTCAATTACGCATCAACACACCCTTAATATCTTACGGGTTGTAGCGAGAATGTCAACGCCAATAACTCTAAATATCTTCTTTTTCAATATGGAAAATACGTAGAAAAGCTTCTTGTAATAATTAGGTTTTGAATATTGCTGCGCTTATTTGGCAAATTAAAATATTGTGCGCTGTCACGCTCGCATTCGCACGAATGGCAATCCAAAAGCCGATTGCCTTCGCCGCATAGACAAATAGATAAAAAGCACCCAAATTAGGTCAGCTTGACCGACAGGCTTGGGGCAGAAAATCGTCCGGAGCGCTTTTGGCACGCACTGTTTTACATGCACCTTAGCGCTCCGGACGATAGTCCCCCCTGACAGGTTTGTTTGTCTGAGTGTTTTACATCTGCTGCCTGCTGCCGCACAAAAACACCCTTACGCCGAAGGCGCTTTTGGTGTACGGCGGGTTGGCTTCTTGCGATCGCTGGTGCGCTTGCCACCAAACATTGCGTATTCTTTGGAATCGTCGCCAAACTGGCTCTTGCTGCCAGAGCGGCTACGTTTCACCACATTCCACGTCTCTGTGTCGAGTTCATCCAGAGTCTGTCGTCGATCCTTTATTTGGGTCTTAAAGTTTTCGATTTCTTCGCGCGTATTACGCGATCCCTTGATTGCATTGTCAAGGTCGGCCTGCGAGAGCGTGCCGATCTTCATTTCTGGGTTTAGTTCGCGCCATGCTCGCAACATGGCTTCTGCCTGAACGAGAAAATTACTGGGAACAGATTTAGCCATCTTAAATTACCTCCTTCAATCAATGCAACATGATGCTGTTCAATCTGCAGTTGTCATCTGTTAAGCCATTGATCAAGATGGCCTGTTTTTACGATTATTCACGTGAAAACGCAATAGACCTTGGGCCAAATTGGCAATAAATACAACATTAGTGCATAGCGCATACGACTGTAGTTAGAAGCGCTGAGGTGACTAAAGAATAAGGGGAGTCGGCCAAAAGGCGGAGCGCTAAAGAGATGCGTGAGATTTCGAAGGTGCTGATCTAAAATAGATCGGTGCACCTGTTTAATCAATCAGCACTGCTATTTAATAAATCGGACGTCAATGTTTTTATCGCCAGCCTAATCTATTTTATCTGACAGGTCATTCTTTTTATATTTGCCCTTTGCGATAAACCCGCTAGGCAGATTTATTTTAGATTGGGTTTCATAGATAATAAATTTGCTCCGATTTATTTGTTCCTGGGGTCTATTTATTTTGCCGCGCCCGGGCAGGTGAATAATTTTCGCCTGCTGCACTCCAAAGAGAATCTCTTCGATGCTATTGCAGCAAGTAGGTAATCCCCACCAGATGCAAAGAATTGGCCTGACTATCAGC
>JANMVQ010000518.1:0-8887 GCA_031392845.1 Chloroflexota bacterium | reverse complement strand
GCTGGGCAAAGTTGCCGCTGTAATACATGGTGTACGGCACATTAGGCAAGTCGTAGCCTTGGCCGGTCATCCGTGTGCTGGCATATTTGGCATAGATTCGGAATGTGCCTGGGCGAGTTGGGTGTTGCCGCACGCCGCTGGAAATCGCGCTAGTTAGCACCACCTTGCCATTTTGCCAAGCCACCAACCGTTGGCGCGACAGATTGACCTCGATCCATTTGCCCGACCGCGCGGCCCAGGGCTGCTCGGCCTGCGCCGCACTCGGCGCGCTGCCGAGCACACCCGCCAAAGCGGCGCACAACGACGAGAAAACGAATAAAACTAGTCTTTAACTTGAACATGGATTTCCTTTTATCTGACTTTCAAATTTGCACTTTCAACTTTCAACTTTCAACTTTCTACTCTCTACTACGGCTTTTCATCTTGTAAAAAGCACATCAACCCTTCGGCGATGCCACGGGCCATATCGTCTTTGCGTTTGGTTAGCACGGCGCGGTCCAAATTCATAAAGCCCAACTCGATAATCGCGCCCGGCGTCTTGGGATCGATTTTACGCAGGGCATGATATTCCAACATGTTGTGGGTGACGGTGTTGGCGTGGAAGCGTAGACCCGTACTGCGCTTGTAACGCGCCGAGATACAAGCGACCAGTTTGTCTTCGATTTGTGGGATGTCGCTATATAAAAAGCGCGCGACCTTATAGCCGGTAGCTTGATTATTGATGTATTTGCATGAGTCCGCGTGAATAGACAACAGCGCATCGACCTTTAACCCATTCAGACGCGGATCAAATTCGTCCAGAATAATCACGTCATAACCCTCGGCTCGTAATCGGCTGGTCACGCGGGTGGCCGTATCGAAATTGATCGAGGCCTCTGTCAGACCGTCGTCGCAGACTGCGCCGCTGTCGTTGCCGCGGTGTCCGCTGATGATGCCAATGCGGGCCAACTGTACTTGGGTGGGCATTGCGGTTGGTGCACTGGGTGGGGTGCTGCTCGCGATGAGCGGGCTAGGGTTTGTCTGAAATGCTGCCCACCACGAGCCGCTGTTTTGACGCACCGACACGCCAATCAACATTACAGCCACCCCAATGAGCAGCCATACAAACGGTCGGCGCAGTCCAGTGGATAAGACCGGCGTGCCAGGTTCGGTTGCTGATCGGGCGGATCGGGTTGGTGCGGGTGCAGCTTTGCCGGCCGTGCGTTCAGCCTGGTTACGGGCGCGCCGCTTGCTGCCAGCCTGAGCGCGTCGCACACTAGCGCGCTGTACAGCATCGGCCTGACTATCGTTGGAAGGTGATTTGGAGCGTTTTGGCACGTGGGATCAGATCACTTTTTGGAAGGCCGTTAATGATTGGCGCACCCGGACAAACCCGACCCGGCGATATAGCCGCTGTGAGATGTGATTGCTGCCCGGGGTGTTGAGCGTTATATCATGAGCCCCAAACAGCTTGAGTTCACGCAGGCAATCGCGCAGCAAAACCCCACCCAGGCCGTGCCCTTGCTCTGGCGGGGCGATGGCCAAGCGCACGATATGTGCATCGCTGCCGTTTAGTGCAGCGCATTGATAACCCAACAACACGCCCTCGCGCTCAATCAAGCTGACATAAAACGATTGCTCAAATGCAGCTTGCAGCATGTGATCTGAGTATTGCCACTGTGATTCAAAAGCGGCATGGTCGATTTGCTGGATTGTCTTGATCACGGCATTGTTAAGCTGTTCACGGCGCAACACCCGGATGCGGGTGTTGCGAGGCAAAGACCCTAGACCTGGTGTGGATGAATCGTGGCGCATGGTAATGAGTTCGTCGACTGGGCTGAACCCAAAATCTTGCAATGCGAGCCCTAGCCAACTGCGCATTTCACTGATACACCACAGCTCGTGTACAACGGTTTGTTGCAGACGGCGGATGGCTTCTTGCAGCATAAAGGTAGTGCTAGCAGAGGGGGATAGGCCGTTGAGTATGGCGCACCAGCGCAACCATGCGACCGGGTTGCGGACGCTGCTCAGTAGATGTGTTTCCGTGTATTCTATTGGAACAACCAGCAACGCTGCCGCCAATTCATTCGGTTTGGGCACTGATCCAAATAGCTTTCGTTGGTTAGAGCTTATCCCCAGCCTAAGCCCTACAAATGCCTCGGAATGATGCCATTCGTCAAGCGCCCACCAGTCCAACCGATCATAGGCGTGATTTTGGGCAGATAGTCTCTGTAGAGCCGACAAATCAAAGTCTGCTACATGGGCTATTTGCAGGCGAGTGGAGAAAGGGGCACTTTGCATGCTAATAGGTTCACCCACTAAACTTGGCGCATAAACCCTCGCGGTCTCCAAGACCGTGAGGGTTGAATGAGTCAACTCTAAATGGGAAATCTATAAGTCGAGTCGATACGAAGAAAGCACAGTTTGCATTATAGTGAGTTGATCGTGACTGAGATCAACTTGAAATTAACCGGCATTGCGCCGACCGGTGAAGCGATTGGACGTGCGGATGGTTTGGTGCTGTTTGTACCATTTGGGCTACCAGGTGAAACAGTGAGTGTGGAAATTGAGCATCAGCGGCGCAATTTTGGCCGGGCGCGTTTGGTTAAGGTGATTACGCCTGCGCCGGAGCGGGTGCAGCCGCCGTGCCCTCATTTTGGCAGGTGTGGGGGTTGCCAGTGGCAGCATATTGATTATGCGGCACAGATTGCGTTTAAGACCAATATTGTGCGCGAGCAATTGGAGCGTATGGGCAAATTTGAAAATCCCATCGTGCGCGATTGTTTGCCTAGCCCGGTTCAGTTTGGCTATCGTAATCGGATTCAGTTGGCGCGTTCGCTTAAGGGAAAATTGGGCTATTTGGCTGAGCGCACCCACAACGTTGTTGAGATTGAAGACTGCCCGATTGCTGACCCGATCATCAACCAAGCCTTGCATGATGAGCGTATTTTAGCGATTGATGTTGAGGACAACATTGACTTACGCATAGGCACATTGATGCCGGACAGTGAGAACCTGCAAGTAAGCATCAATGGCAAAGATACGTTGTATATGTCGTTTGAAGGGTTGCCGTTTCGGGTGTCAGCAGGGGCTTTCGCACAAGTAAACACGGCTGTGGCTGAGATGCTGATGCGCGAGGTACTCCGTGCAGCGAACGTGCAATCGCACGAGCGGGTGTTAGATTTGTATTGCGGGGGCGGTCTATTCACCTGGCCGTTGGCGTTGCGCTGTGCACAGATTGTTGGAGTGGAATCCAGTCGGGTGGCGGTGGCCGACGCGCGCCACAATATGGAGGGTCTAAAGCAGGTTAGCATCATTGAGGGCGATGTGATGGATGTCTTGGCCACGCCTGCAATCCAGGCCAACGCTTGGGATGTGGTGGTGTTAGATCCGCCGCGTGCAGGCGTGGATCGGCCCGCCTTAGAGCGCCTCGCTCGACTCAAAGCAGCTCGAATCGTGTATGTATCTTGCGACGCAGCCACCTTGGCCCGCGATGGCAAGTATCTGCGCGAGCAGGGCTACACTTTGGTGCAGGCGCAACCGATGGACATGTTCCCTCAGACCCACCATGTCGAAACAGTTGCTATATTTCAGCGCTCATCCTAAAGGCTGACCACGCCTAGGCACTTTATGCATTGTGGGTAATCCTATGTCTAATCGCTGTCCCTGTTCGCCCCTGACCGAGGGTATAGCGATAAATCTGCCTGCGTAGCCGATGCGCAGGCGTTGACAAACTTGTATAGTTAAACCAGTAAAGAGGCATTCAAGTTTTGGGGGGAGCCGAAAGGCTGGCTTGGTTGCCTCTTCACTTTTTTTCCGAGTCAGCCATCAGTGTCTCCTCACCTCCTCACCTCCTCACCTCCTTGCCCCAATCCTGTCCTGCGAAAACCTGCAATATCTCTTGACAATCGCCAATCCACTGTGCTAATATCTGCCCCGGTCGTTAGCACTCAACTGAAAGAGTGCCAATAACTTTTACTTTGTATAGCACTTCAAAAATTTATTGCTTACAAAAGGATCAAGAAATCAGAGGGAATTATGGCTAAGAAAGCTGAAGTGGCGATAAGCGCACCATTGAATATCCGCCCCCTGGGTGACCGCGTGGTCATCGAGTCGGTGGACGAAGACGAAGGCACCTTTGCGGGTGGCAAACTGGTATTGCCTGAGACGGCCAAAGAGAAGCCCCAGAAGGGCCGCATCGTGGCTGCAGGTACAGGTCGCAAAGACGACACCGGCAAGGTGATTGCGCTCGATGTCGAAGTAGGCCAGCATGTGCTGTATGCCAAATACGCTGGCACCGAAGTCAAACTAGACGGCAAGAAGTATCTCATTCTCAAAGAGACCGACATCCTCGCGATTGTTGACTAATTGAGTGCTAATAGATTCCTCAAGTAAACATGGCGCATAAACCCTCCCGGTCTTTAGAGACCGGGAGGGTTGAATGAGTCAACTCTATATGGGAAATCTATAAGTGCTGAGGGCTTAGTCCTTAGTGTTGCACCAACTGCACACTAAGCGCTTAGGACTCAGAACTAAGGACTGGAAAGAAAATGGCAAAGCAACTGGTATTTAACGAAGAGGCTCGCCGCAGCCTGAAGCGTGGTGTGGACATTCTGGCCGCCGCAGTGGCAACCACCTTAGGCCCCAAGGGCCGCAATGTGGCACTCGACAAGAAATATGGCGCCCCAACTGTCACCCACGATGGCGTGACCGTAGCCAAAGAGATCGAACTGGCCGACCCGTATGAGAATATGGGCGCGCAGCTTCTGAAAGAGGCCGCTACCAAGACCAATGACATCGCTGGCGACGGCACCACCACCGCCACCGTTCTGGCCCAAATTATTGTGCACGAGGGCTTGAAGAACGTGGCCGCAGGTGCCAACCCAATGCTCATTAAGCATGGCATCGAAGCTGGCGTAGACGCCATTGTCGAGAACCTCAAGAAACTGGCTGTCAAGGTCGAGAAGCACGACCAAATTTCACAGGTCGCCACGATTTCTGCGCAGGACAAAGAGATCGGTGAGCTCATCGCCGAAGTGATGGACAAAGTCGGCAAAGATGGCGTCATCACAGTTGAAGAGAGCAAGTCCTTGCACTTCGAGACCGAGTTCGTCGAGGGTATGGAATTTGATCGCGGCTACATTAGCCCCTATTTCATCACTGCCCCTGAGAGCATGCAGTCCGAGATCAAGGATCCGTATGTCTTAATTTACGACAAGAAGATCAGCGCTGCTCAGGACATCATCCCGATCCTTGAGAAACTGGTTCAGCGCGGCAAGCGCGACCTGGTGATCATCGCTGAGGATGTGGACGGCGAGGCCTTGGCCACTTTGGTATTGAACAAATTGCGCGGTATGCTGAACGTGTTGGCCATCAAGGCCCCCGGTTTCGGTGACCGCCGCAAGGCCATGTTGCAGGACATTGCAGTGCTGACCAACGGCACGGTCATTACCGAAGAACTGGGTCGCAAGCTGGAAAGCGTGACCATCGAAGATCTTGGCCATGCCGCCCGCGTGGTCAGCACCAAAGATGACACCACCATCATCGACGGCGCAGGCAGCGACAATGCCATTAAGGCGCGCGTGTCCGAGATCCGCGTCGAGATTGACAACAGCACCAGCGACTACGACAAAGAGAAGCTAAATGAGCGTCTGGCCAAGTTGGCCGGCGGCGTGGCTGTCATCCGGGTGGGTGCAGCGACCGAGACCGAGCTGAAAGAGAAGAAGCACCGCGTGGAAGATGCCTTGTCGGCAACCCGCGCCGCCGTTGAAGAGGGCATTGTCCCTGGCGGTGGTGTGGCTCTCTTGGTCAGCATCAAGGTGCTGGATGGCATCAAGATGGCCCATGAAGATGAGCAGGTCGGTGTGAATATTCTCAAGCGTGCGCTTGAGGAGCCGATTCGCCGCATCGTGGGCAACGCCGGCCAGGACGGCAGCGTGGTGGTGCAGCAGGTGCGCGGTATGGCCAAGGACAAGAAGCACTTCGGCTATGACGTGATCAGCGGCGAGTATGTGGACATGATCAAAGCCGGCATCATTGACCCGGTCAAGGTGACCCGTGGCGCGTTGCAGAACGCCGCTTCGATTGCCAGCATGATCCTCACGACCGAAGCACTGGTGACCGACATCCCTGAGAAAGAGAAGTCATCCCCAATGCCCCCCGGTGGCGGCATGGGCGGCGACTTCTAGTCTCCGGTTGTTCCCAGAACGAACGCAAACCTCCAAGGTCTCAAAGACCTTGGAGGTTTTTTGTTAGAGAGCTTCAGTGAAAATAATCAAGCGCCGTTTTTGCATGAAAATCATTCACTCAGTGAATGATTTTCATGCAGTAAAATGCGGCTATGTATCCGCGCTACGTCCAGCCCCTCATTGTTGAGGCGCTGGCAGATCGGCCAGTTGTATTTCTCAATGGCGCACGTCAGGTGGGCAAAAGCACCTTGGCGCAGTCCTTGATTTCGCCTACTTGGCCCGCTCAATATGTGTCTTTGGACGAAGCCAGCACGCTGGCGCGGGCTAAGCGCGATCCGCAGGGATTTGTGCTGGGTTTTGATGGGTCAGTGATTATTGATGAAATTCAGCGGGTGCCGGAGTTATTTCTAGCGCTCAAACTGGCGGTGGACCGCGACCGCCAGCCCGGGCGATTTTTAGTCACTGGCTCGACCAGTGCCCTGTTATTGCCGCAATTGCTGGATGCGCTGGTAGGGCGGATGGAAATCGAGAAGTTGCAGCCGCTGGCTCAGAGCGAGTTGGAAGGCACGACACGAAACCTCATTGACAGCGCATTCGATACGCCGACGCTATCTGCGTTTCGCCCGGAACGCACGGTAGGACGGGATGATATTGTTCAACGTATATTGCTGGGGGGCTACCCAGAAGTGCTTGGCCTTTCGACCCAAAAGCGACGGCAGGCGTGGTTTGAGGATCATGTGATTGGCTTACTTAATCGGGAAGTGCGTGATCTGGCCAATATTGATGGCCTAGCCGACCTGCCCCGCCTAGCACGCTTGATTGCGGCGCGTTCAAGCTCGATCACGCACGTGGCCGATCTGAGTCGGAGCGCAGGGCTAAACCAGACGACGTTAAACCGCTATGTGTCACTACTGGAAGCGATCTTTTTGATGGAACGGATACCCGCCTGGTCGACAAATACGACGAAACGCTTGGTGCGCTCGCCAAAATGGGTGATCTATGATTCCGGTGTGATGGGTTATTTGCTCGATCTGGACGATGACCGGTTAGAGGCCAATCCGCATCTGTTCGGCGCGCTACTGGAGACATTTGTGGTGGCCGAATTGCGCAAGTTGTCTTCGTGGAGCCGCCACACGCCGAGCCTCTATCATTTTCATGAACATGGCGGACGGGAAGTGGACATTGTTTTGGAGCGGCGCAGTGGCGAAATTGTGGGAATTGAAGTGAAGGCCACTAGTAACCCCGGCCCGCGCGATGGCGAGGGTCTGCGCGCGCTGGCCGAGTTGGCAGGAGACCGATTTGTGTGTGGTTTGTTGCTCTATACCGGTAGCGAGACCCTACCGATGGGTGAAAAGCTGTTTCAGGTGCCTATGAGTGCCTTATGGATGTAGGCATGGCTTGATTTAGGCACTTGCCAACGCAAACTCAATCGTCTGCGCCAAGGTCATCGCTTGGCCTTGTTCCCAGGCTTCGGACATGATTTGGGCATCCAGCATGTGGCGGACCTCGACCAGTGCCGCATCAAATGTTTCGCGTTCGATGTCCCAAATGCGGATGCCAGAGCTTTCCATTTGGTGGCAAACGGCGGCCAGCAGGATGGCGGCCCGCAGCGGCGTAGCCAGGCGAGATGTCGCATAGGCAATCCCGGCCAAAGTCGCAATGATGTGATCGCGGATGCCCAGATCGCGATAGCGGGTGAGACAGTTCACAAATATCTCCAGCGCGCGGGCGGCATCGCCATTTCGATAGTGAATGTGACCCAAGTTGCACAAGGCGGTCATCAGTGCAATGGTGCTGTTGTATTGTTTGCCGAATACGACTGCCTGTTCAGAATATTTGAGCGCACTATCAAAATCGTGCTTGCACATGGCAGCGAAGCCGAGATTGGCCAAGGCCCCGGCCCAACTACGGGTCAGTCCGGCGCGATGGCGCGCAGCATAAGCCTCCTCATAGTTAAGCATGGCGCGGTCATAGTCTTTGGCGTCCAAGGCGATGCTGCCGATGCGTCCCAGTGCGATGCTCAGCCCCCAATCGTCATCCATTTCTCGAAATGTCTGCGCGCTCACTTCAATAAGCGTCATGCAATCCTGATTGGACAGTTGCCCATGCACACGCCGAAGATGGGTATGTATGATGTTGGCATAGGCTAATCCAGTCGCGTTGCTTAGGGTCTGCCAAAGATGAAGGCTGCGGTTAATGTTTGGCGTGGCGTTGGCATAGTCTGCCAGGAACCATTGTAGAAAGCCGAGGAAGAAATGAGACTGGGCGCGAGTTCCTAAATCGAGGGTTTCTGGGGCCAGCATCAGCAGTCGATTCAACCACCGGATCCCCTCCAGATCGTGCTCGCCGATGTTCCAGAACCAGCCCAAGGCGTTTGCCAGTTGCAGGCCGGTCTCCAACAGTTGCGGATTCTGGCACGATCGATCCAAGGCGCTACGAATGTTGTCCAGATCGGCTTCAAGACGCTGGACCCAGTGGACCTGTTCAACGCTTAGCAGCCCGATTTTGGCTTGTTGGGCCAGATCAACGAAGCTGTTGAGATGCGCGGTCTCGGCTTGTTGTTTGGTCTCAGCTGTGATGGATAGCTTTTCGGTCGCATATTCGCGCAGCGATTCCAGCATTGTGTAGCGGGTGTTGCCGTGAACGGTCTGGGCTTGGATGAGCGATTTGTCGGCCAGCAAGCGCAGCGTTAGGCTAACGTCGGCTGGGTGGGTCGCCAG
>JANMVQ010000508.1:0-6640 GCA_031392845.1 Chloroflexota bacterium | reverse complement strand
GGAATCACTTATGCTTGACCATCTCACAACTATCGGCAGGCCAGAGCGGCCATCTTTGCCTGCCAAGGTCGTCATCCATGCTACACACAGGGGATTCTTCGGGCTGCGCCCTCAGAATGACATTTCGCTGAGTAGTTACCTATGTCGTGACAATGTTGTGGGTTGGTGCGGCGTAGATACGCGGTTGGGCAAAGTTCAGATCAGTTGTGTAGGGGTTGTAGCCTAGGTTAGGCACAAAATATCCGATGCTGGATTGAAAATAATGAGACTAAAAATGGGGGATGCAATTTGCTATACTTATCCGCAATATAGGGGGTAAAAATGTTAAATTTAGCCCGAGGCTTGGCAGCGCGTATATTGCGCTTGTAAGCCGGTGCGAATCGAGGAACATAGAATGCAAGCAAAACAAGTGAATAGTGGGCAGCATGTCATGATTTTGGAGGCGACGCGTGCCTCTGGTGCGGAGGAATGGTTTTGCCCCACGTGTGGGCGACGTTTGTTGGTGACGTGGGCACCCGCCCATAAACGTGTCGTTCTTGCCCAAGGCGATTTTTATGCCACCCACAGTGCTAGCAAAGGCGAGGGATTTTCGCTCGGCGTTGTTGAATCTGTTACACCTGATATATCGAACGCAAATGGCTTTAACGACGAGCAGCTTTCTTCTTGGAAGGATTGGCTGGAAGAATTTAATTGGGGCGATTTCTAGGGCAATTAGCTTAGATCATTCGGGGCGCAGATGCAGCTTAATATGCTGGATCATAAACGCGACGAGCCTGGCTTCGTCCCAGCCGGCATAAATGAGTTCGGCCCCACTTTGCACATGCACTACACGCATGCGGCGAATAGAATCATCATCATTGAGCAGTAACTGCACTGTAAATGTAGCATAGTGTTGATGGCTGGTGTTGATGTCAATTTGCTCAGTGGCGGTGTGATGGCGGTGGGAAGTCTTCCTGTTGTCTGCGCGCGTTTGGTGTTGCGGCGGTCTTATTGTGGTGCGGATGGTCTCTGAAGCGGACTCGTCAAACGCCTGAGCCAATTTGTTCGCTTGCTCGATCCAGCCACAACGCAACACTTGTGTGGCCGATACACCAGCGATTAACTTTGCAATTTGAGCAGGCGAACTGGCGGCCAATTTTGCAAAACTGCGTATGCCCGCCAATTTTAATCTGCGGGCCAAAACTGGCCCAATTCCATTAATAAGTCGGAGATCATTCGCACGCTTGCTCGAAGGTGTGTGCCGGTGCTTGTGCGACATAGGTCTCCTTTTCTGAAAGAAGGACGGGAGATGAGGGACGGATTTCCGTTCCTCGTCTCCCGTCGTCCGTCCTAGGCTACAACCAACGATCGCTGCAGACTAGATTACGGAGTCTCTTTGCCGGGATCATAGAACTGCAAGATCGGGCCTTCGACAAAGCCGGCCATCGGGCCTGGGCGATTGCACGCGTTCACGTAAGTCACCGTCGCCACCAGTTTGTAGGGTGTCGAGCAATGATTTGCCTTAACTGTGCCTGCCCGGATCAGAACATCGGCCTTGTACTTGCCATCCCCGCACGGATTTAGCGGGATGTGCAGCTCTGGGGCCGGGAGTTCTAACTCTTCGCCCGGGCCAATCGATTCCAAATTCACGTTCACACACCAAGTGCCGCAAATCATGGACTTGAGTGCTCCCGTCAGCGCCCACTCTACGTTGACCACCCAATCCTGATCGAAACGGATAATGGTGGTTGGGTCAGTGCCGCCGATCTCGCGAATCTCTGCGCTGATGTTCCCGCCCAAATTGTGGGGACCACCAGAGACTTCAAACTTTCCTTGATATTCCATTTTGGATTCCTCTTATCTAATAGTGAATGCTTTTACTGTCTGCTGTTATTAACGCTTTGATCTTTCAATCAAATGTCTTGATCTTTCAATCAAGCTTTGCCTTTGGCTAATGGGCCCGTTTAGCTTTTGGCTTAAAAAAAATATATCGGTGAACACTTATTGCTGAATCGCTTTTGCCCTTAAATATCGAAGGAAAATAATTAACTTAAGTCATTTCGTGTACGCGCTGTCCTAATAATCCTTTTGGAGTATGCTGATATACAGTTTTCGCGGCACTTCAATTAATTAATGCTTAATGTTGCTGAGAACTAAACATCTTCACGTTCGCGAATGCGTTCATAAAGCTGGCGGGTTGTGTCGGCGGGTGCCACATTAAGTTCTGTGCGGAGCGCATCGACACAGGCCTGATATTGACGGAGCGCCAGATGATGCTGATTTAAGCGAACGTAACACATCATTAAGCGGCAATGCACATCTTCTCGGCATTTATCGAGCGCCAGAATTAATTTACACTGATTGATGCAGGCAGAATAATTGTGTTGCTCAAAATTAATTCCACTTAGTCGATTCACCAGGTCAAGATAAGTGACACGTAAGCGTTCTCGCGTGAAGACGGCCCATTCTTCATAAGGATCGTCAGCCATGAAGTCGCCTTGATACAGTTCGATAGCCGCTTCGTATTCGCGCAGTGCTTCGGCCTGCTGGTTGCCGCTCAACTCTAATTTCTGGCCGCTCTGGATATATCGTTCAAACATGTCCACATCAGTCCAAACTTGAATCTCGGTACTAAAGCAATAAGCGCCATTCTGAAACATAATAATGGGCTGATCAATAGCCGTGCGCAATGATTGGCGTAAATTATGCAGCGCCACATTCAGGCTATTGCGGGCCGACTTTGGACTGGCGTCAGGCCAGAACACATCCATCAATACTTCGCTGGGTGTGGGCGTGTCGCGATGCATCAGCAAGTATATGAAGAGCGCCCGCCCGCGACTGCTAGCACATTTTTCTATGGGCAGATCATTAATCGTGGCGCGGCAATTGCCAAATAGTTGACCGACTAATTGAATTTTGCCTGCATTGGCTGTCGAAACGGGTGGAACGACGACGGGCGATGGTGTTTGATCGGCCATCTGGGCAGTTGACTCAATGATGATTGTGTCGGCTGCATGTGCTGCGCTTACGCTGGGCGGTGCAGTTACGGAGATGCGGATAGCCGACTTGATCACAGACCACACAATTAGCCAAATCAGATGAATAAATTGTTGTAGCTGGATAAATGTCCTGTGCGGATACTCAAACAGCAAATAAAGATTAGCCTTCATCTCGGAAGTTGCTTTAATTGTGGCAAGATAAGCTTCGCCATATTGCGTTTGTTGTTGCTCTAGTCGCCCTAGTTCTTGAAAAATAGCTTGCGCATGCTCTAACAGGTTCAACGTGGACTGATCTTGCCTGTTTTGGGCAGCCGTATGCGCCCGCACCAAATAAGTGCGGGCTTCGATTAACCGATTTCTGCTGATAGCTAGGCAGGCTTGCCGCAAATCGTTGTAATAGTTGCTGGCAATAGTGCGGCTGACCCGATTACGGAGTCGCATAAATCCCCCAATCCAGATTCGTGTCATAGTAAGGTCTATGCGTTTACCCAGCGTATTCTGTGCGCAATCTTGTTGTGTATTTCCTGTGGAAAAGCTGTATTTGAAATTAAATAGAAAGCTTTGTCACAAAATAAAATGTGGATTACATGGAAGTACAGGTAACTAAATTAAGCACACAGGGATTTTCTCGCCAGCGATTTCGTCGTGTTGGTTGTTACGGACGGGGTAAGCTAATAGATTCCCCATATAGAGGTGGCTCATTCAACCCGCCCGGTCTCTGTAGACCGGGCGGGTTTATGCGCCATGTTTACCCCAATATATTATGCGGATCGCTACCACAGGCGCGCACTTATGAAGTGCAGCTGTTGCTTTAGGTGATAGCAGCAAAACCGACTTCGCCCAAATAAAATATTTTTGGCCAGGCAGAAAATGTTTTCGCTGAAAAGAAAATAATTCTGACAAAACAGAATGTTTGCCAAGCAGCTTGACAAATCTTTGACAGAGGTGCGATGAACACTTTGCAGAATGGGATAATTTACGAATGATGACCGAAAAGCTATCCCGCTCATCACTCGGTGTGTCTGAGATAAGTGCCCGCCTGTAACTATTCAGTCACAATTAAAATCCGCTAATCACGCTAATCTTCGCAAATAAGATTAGCGTGATTAGCGTGATTAGCGTGATTAGCGGACAAAAACCAAATTTGGACTGAATAGTTACGCCCGCCTAGCAATTGTTTTATCTAGCATATTCTTAGTCATTCTCTTTCTGCTTCATTTCTTGGAACCAGAATTCAATCCATTGTGGCGGATGATTAGCGAATACGAGCTTGGGAGTTATGGCTGGATGATGTCGCTGGCATTCTTTTGCTGGGGTGGCAGTATGTTGGCACTAAATAAAACCAACAAGTCAAAACGGCTTTCATTCAGGGCAAAAGCCGCTGAAATACTATGTTTCGGTATGTCAAAACCTTAAGACTTAGTTTGTTTTATTTAGTGGTAGCACTGTGGCCGATGTTGCAAACGACGAGCGGCATGATCGGAAGGGGATGGCTGCTATTGATCGGGGTTGCACTCTTAGGCGCGGGTATTTTTATTACTAACCCTATAACGGATGCCACACCCCGCATCGCCAATACGCTGCACACAATATGTGGAGCGCTTGTGATATTGACCTTCCCAATCGTTGCAACCTTGGTCGCGGGCAGCCTGGCCCGCAATCAAGCATGGGCCAGCGGACAGCCCCGCTTGGTGTGGGAAACGTTTCTGGTGTGGTTCGGGATGGGCGCATTTTTCGGATCGATCATCATTTCTCGCGCCATCAATCCTGCGGCTGGGAGGGTGGGACCCCAAGTGTATTTGGGTTGGCCAAACCGGTTTATGGTGGTGACCTACCAAATCTGGCTCATACGCGCTGCTTTACTCACGGTGTTACTACCAAAGTCCAAGGTGACCCATCTTCGGGCCTGACACCGAAGCATTTGCTGCAAGCGGGTGAATGATATCTTTCATGAGCAGGTGGGGTATTCGTTTGTGTGAGATGAAAAGCTCACCTTTCGCCAGAAGCATCCTGAGCGGAGCGCATTCTTATGCGCGTAGTCGAAGGACGCGTTGCTAGCCGAAGCACAGACTTCGATCATGAGTGCGCCCCCGAAGGGAACTGCGGGCGGCACTGTGGTATTTCCTTCGGCATGAATTATTTGCCACCCTCCGCTCAGGATCTTTGTGTGAGTGGAAAGTAATCTTCCAAAGGCCGAAAGTGTTCAAGATAGCCTGGCGCTCGAGAGTCCCCTTTGAACAGATAAGACCACACATCTGATCTTGAATGTCTGAAATCATGTCTTGAACACTCATAGTTGGCCTCTATTGGACGAATAACGAATATTGAACCTTTTTGTAAGGTAGTTTTTGTAGTGTGTATGTTTGATTCCTATTGTAAATAATGCATAAGTCTGCCTAGTGACACAATGTTCTGAAAATATTTTGCGAGTGTCACTAAACTTAAAAATATAATGGCAGCAACCCATGAAGCTCAAAGACCCATTTGACATCACTCAGGCCATACCGCTGCTGCGTGAGGCCGTCAAACCCTTCCGCAAGGCCGCCATGTTTGAACTGGCTGACGATGGGTTTACCTCCGCGTTTGAACAACTGATTGCCTGCATGATTTCAATCCGCACCTACGACGAAGTGTCTTTGCCGTGTGCCAAACGCTTGTTTGCCCTGGCCCGCACCCCGGCAGAGATCAGCCGGTTAACCCCACAACAAATCGCTGCGGCGATTCACGATTGCACCTTTGCCGCCGAAAAAGCCGTGCAAATCCAAGCGATTGCCCAACAAGTGGTGCAAGACTTTGGCGGCGAGTTGCCGTGTGATGAAGCGGTCATGCGATCTTTCAAGGGTATCGGCCCCAAGTGCGCCAATCTCGCGCTGGGCATTGGTTGTGGCCAGGCCCGCATCAGTGTGGATATCCATGTGCATCGGGTGACCCACCGTTGGGGTTATGTGCAGACCGCCACGCCGGAGAAAACCCTGCTGGCGCTCGAGGCGCTGCTGCCAAAAGAATATTGGGTGGGGATAAACAAATTGTTGGTGCCGTTTGGCAAACATATTTGCACCGGTCAGCATCCCAAATGCGCGATCTGCCCATTGTTGGCGATGTGCAAACAAGTCGGCGTCACTTCCAAAGAATGAAAGGTGTTTTGCCAAAATATGTCTAACTGCACCTAGAATCCCACTATGGCAGCATTATCTAGCTTATTCGTCCGGCTTGCTAAATGGACTTCCCATGCCACCGGACGCCCCCTCACTTTTGTCTTGGCGGTTGGAATCATCCTAATTTGACTCTTTACAGGGCCCCTCTTTCATTTCAGCGATACATGGCAACTCGTCATCAACACCGGTACGACCATCGTCACATTTCTTATGGTGTTTCTGATTCAGAATACCCAAACCCGTGACAGTGAAGCCATGCATCTGAAGCTGGATGAGATCATCCGGGCCATCGAAGGAGCGAGCAACAGCCTCATCGATATGGAAGAACTTACCGAAGAAGAGCTGGACAAGATTCATAAAAAATATGTAACTACTCAGCCTCAAACGTGTCATTCCGAAGCGCCGCGCTGAGGAATCACTTATGCTTGACCCTCTCACAACTATCGGCAGGCCAGAGCGGCCATCTTTGCCTGCCAAGGTCGTCATCCATGCTACACACAGGGGATT
>JANMVQ010000506.1:0-4920 GCA_031392845.1 Chloroflexota bacterium | reverse complement strand
CCCCGCCCGCGCAAGCCGGAATCCTTGACCACCTGAATAACTTCGTCACCTTTCATCGAAGTGACGGCTTTTTTCCACGCCACATAGCCATCGTTGGCCGAGTAAACATCGATCTCGCGAATATTCGGGATATCTTCATCCCGTAACAAAATGTGTTTTTCTAGTGTTGTCGGCATAATCCAATAACCAAAATCTTAATGTTTAGTAATCCACTCGTCTGGTGTCATCACTTCGCTTTTCACCGGCGCAACTCCGAGATAATCTCAACAGCAGATTTGTCTCCTATCCAGTCCGCCGTGATACGCTGTGCCATATCTTGCCAATCCTCTAGCCACGCGTCGTTCTCCAAAAGGACTGATTGATCTTGTTCAAAAGACTGAGAAGCTGCCAAAGTTCGAACTGGCATATTCATAGTTGACGCTCCCTACAATTATGAAGCCCAGATTGCCTAATCACTACATTCTGGCCTTCATCGACCAATCAGATGGCCGCATCACATCCAAACCCATCCCACTTCGTTCGATCATCTGATCATCCAGGGTTACCAATTTGGCTCCATGTATCTTGGCAACCGCGACATGAAGCGCATCCCCTGCGCGCAATCCACTTATTTTTGCTACTTCCATTGATTCCACCATGATGCGTTTTGTCAACTCAACCACTCGCAGCTTAGGAAATCGCTGAATCAAGTCCACCAGAGATTGTGCTGCGATTCCATTATCTGGTTTTTGTCGCACGATAGCGGCCATGCACTCAATTAGAGTCAATCGTGGGCATATAACGGTAATTTGCTCAAATCGGATCGTTCGCAAAAATTCGACACTTTGATTGTGAAATCGTTCTGCACTCGAAACGACTGAAACCCACACGCTTGAATCAATGACACACTTCATCCGCGCACATCCGCAATCATATCAACTGCACTTATGTTATTTACCCATATTGACTCTAACTCATTCACTAGTGCTTCCAACTCGTCAAACCAATCATCCTTCAGTAAATCTCGTGACTTACTACGCACTCGATCAGATACTGATTCAGATTGCGTTTTAGGCGTTTGACTATGCAATCCGTGAACTGAAACATAAAATCCTTCCGGTATGCCTTCTGCGGAAACGAATGTGATCGTTTCACCCACGGGCAGATTTTTGATGCGTTCAATGATCTCTACCGGTAATTCATTCACTGTTACTACATTCATATGAATCGCCTCCGTTCAAACACTCATAGATTTTATTTACTCCGCAATTCCTCCACCATTTGCTTAAACGTCTCTTCCGTCAAATCATACCGATACGACAGATTCACCTGACACATCGGCGCGCGATCGCAGGCAGCCAGGCACATCGCGTTCTTGAGGGTGATCTTGCCATCCGGGGTGGTCTGACCCGACTTAATGCCTAGATGCGACTCGCACCACGACAGAAACTTGTCCGCGCCCCTCAGCGCGCACGGCAGGTCGTCGCACACTTCGATCACATTTTTGCCGACCGGGTCTTCGTAATACATGCTGTAGAACCCAGCAATCGCTTTCACCTCTGTCGGGTCCAAAAGCAGAATATCGGCGACTTCCTTAATCGCGTCGTCGCTACAATAACCGTACTCTTCTTGCGCCAAATACAGCAACGGCATCACCGCGCTACGCGTGCGTTCTGGCGGATACTTTGCCAGTGTTTGCTCAATTTCAGCAGCCCTCTTTTCTCTGATCATGCTGTTACCTTTGTCTCGCTTGTCTCACTCATCCAGGCAGGTGCATACTTACCATACAGCACCTCTGGATCAATATCAGCCCCGTTTCCCCAAACGATTGTGCCCAATTCAGGATCAACCTCGAAATTCTCAAACAGCGCTTTATCTTGTGCTATCCCGTCAAACACAGGGCCGCGCAAGAAAGGTTGCAGATCAACCAACTTGACTTCACCCGTAGTAAACCGAATCTCAACTTTGAACCCTTCTATTAACTTTGCAGATATTACGTAAATCATCTTAGTTGCCCCTGCCTCCATTAATCGAGTGGCGCAATTTGCGTCAACTCAGTGCCGCGCCTTGCAGCAATCCAGTTTTCACGCAATTCTGCTCGGTGCAGTGTCGCCCATTCCAATGTCAATGCCAAAGCACGTCTTGGCAAACCTCCGTCGCTTACTTCAAACGTATCAATGTCAATCTTGGCCGAATATTCTCCGTAGCGCACATGAAAATGTGGCGGATCGTGATCATTGAAGTACATCATGATAACTATGCCGAAGAATCGACTCAATGCTGGCATGATCTATCTATCCACATCTCCCAACACAATGTCAATCGACCCGATAATCGCCACCAAGTCTGCCAACATGCAGCCTTTCGCCATGAGTGGCAACGCTTGCAAGTTATTGAGCGATGGCGAGCGAAAGTGCATACGGCGTGGCTTCGGGCTGCCATCGCCGCTCATATAGACCCCATATTCGCCCTTGCCACTTTCCAGTGCAAAATACACCTCACCTTCTGGCGCACGAAAGCCTTCGGTCCACAACTTGAAGTGGTGGATGAGCGACTCCATTGAGTAGGCGATCTCATGCTTGGGCGGTGGGGCAAACTTGCGATCCGCCGTGATCACTGGCCCTGCGGGCAAGCGATCTAGCGCCTGCTTGATAATCTTCAAGCTGATCGGCATCTCTTCCAAACGGCAGCGATAACGATCATACACATCGCCGTTGCTACCCAGTGGCACACTAAACTCGAAGTGATCGTAGCTAGTATACGGCGCAGCCTTGCGCACGTCGTAGTTTACGCCGCTGCCACGAAGGGTCGGGCCGGTGCAGCCAAACGCAATTGCATCTTCAGCGCTGATCTTACCTACGCCAATCGTACGGTCGCGCCAGATCGGGTTCTGCTTCAGCAACTTCTCGTATTCCAAAATGCGCCCAGGGAAGACCTTGAGAATATTGCGCACCTTGTCGTAAAAGCTGTCCGGTACGTCGCGCCACAACCCACCAGGACGGAAGTAGCTGCTCATCATGCGCGCACCTGCCACCGTGTCGAAGATATCGAGAATCAGCTCGCGCTCGCGGAAGCAATATAGAAACACCGACATCGCGCCGAGATCGAGCGCGTGCGTGCCCAGCCAGACCAAATGGCTGTTGAGGCGAGTCAGTTCGGCCAAAATTACCCGTATATATTGCGCCCGCACTGGCACATCGATCTCGCACAGCTTTTCGATCGCGCCACAGAACGCCAAGTTGTTGCTCATTGGCGACATATAGTCTGTGCGATCCGTCAGCGGCACCCCCTTTACAAATGTTTTGCCCTCAGCGGTTTTCTCGATGCCGGTGTGCAAATAGCCGATGTCCGGGATGCAATTCACCACCGTCTCGCCATCCAACTCCAACAACAAGCGCAACACGCCATGGGTGGATGGGTGATGCGGCCCCATGTTGAGCAGCATCGTCTCGCCCGTCAATGCTCGCGGGCTGACCAATTTCTTCAACTGGTCAAAGGTAATATCGAGCTGGACATCCTCGGCCTTCACCACATTGAGTGGTGAATCGACGATTTCAAGCTGCTCGGGGATTTTAGTAGGTTCGGCAACCATTTCTTTAAGTGCTTAGTCCTGAGTCCTTAGCGCTTAGTTCGGTCCACTCAGGACTTAGGACTAAGCACTTTTCACTCCGTTGCGTAAGGCTTCTCCCGATCAATCCGCTCACGGTTGAACGAGAATGCATTTTCCTCGACCGTTACCGGCACTTCTTTGCGCAGCGGGTGACCTTCGTAACCCAACGGCATCAAAATGCGGCGCAGATCAGGGTGTTCGGTAAACGTAATGCCCATCAAGTCATACACTTCGCGCTCCAGCCAATTAGCACTGGCATACAACGAACAGGTGCTGATGATCTTGGGATCGTATTCGGTGAGCATCACTTTGACTCGCACCCGCAAGTTACGCGGTAACGAGTAAAGCTGATAGATCATGCCAAAGCGCGGCGATTTGGGCAAATAATCGGTGCAGGTCACATCGCTCAGCATGTTGAACTGCTGCTCGTTTTTGAGATACGTCAGCAAATCCAATAGCTTCTCGCGTGCGGTGTACAACGTCACTTCTTCGCGAAAGACCGCGGTCCTGTCGACCAACCCTTCCGGGAAATCCAGTTTGAAAGCTGAAGAAACCTCTGTCATTTTGAGTGCTTAGTGCTTAGCGACGAGTGCTTAGTTTTCTAAGGACTAAGCACTCGGCACTTCTTACTTCCACTTCGTAAGTGGCTCTTTCTGAATTTTCTCTTGTAGTTTCAGAATGCCGTCAATGAGCGTCTCGGGACGCGGCGGGCAGCCAGCAATGTAGACATCGACTGGGATAATCTCATCCACCCCTTGCACGATAGCGTAGTTGTTAAACACGCCACCGCACGAAGCACAATCGCCCATAGCGATCACATACTTCGGGTCGGGCATCTGATCATACAAATTGCGAATGACCGGGGCCATCTTGCGGCTGACCCGTCCAGCAATGATCATCAAATCGCTCTGGCGCGGGCTGGCACGATTCAGTTCCATCCCAAAGCGCGAAAGATCGTAGTGACTGGCTTGCGTGCTCATCATCTCGATGGCACAGCAGGCCAAACCGAACAGCATCGGCCAAATCGCGTTCGACCGCGCCCACCCTACTGCCTTTTCCAGCGAGGTGGTCACAATGCCCATATCTCCCAATTTTTGCTCTAAACCCATCTCATTGCTCCGCAAAATTGAAAATTAAGAATTAAGAATTAAGAATGCAGAAAAGAATTCGAACTTGTGTCCTCTTTCTTCGTAACTACTCAGCCTCAAACGTGTCATTCCGAAGCGCCGCGCTGAGGAATCACTTATGCTTGACCATCTCACAACTATCGGCAGGCCAGAGCGGCCATCTTTGCCTGCCAAGGTCGTCATCCATGCTACACACAGGGGATT
>JANMVQ010000505.1:0-6956 GCA_031392845.1 Chloroflexota bacterium | reverse complement strand
CGAAGTTTGTCGCCACTCCCATCGGCAGGGCATAGGTGGCGATGGCGTTCTCGATCATGTGGTTGGCCTGCTCGAGGGTCAGGCCAGTGCGCAACGCAGCGATGTCGGCGGCGGGCAAGTGGAGGGCGGCAGCGCGCTCGTCAGCAGGCAGATCACGGAGTTTAGGGGTGGAATAAGTCACAGGTCAAAATTATAGAAGCTGATTTATCGCAATTTCGGTCTTAAAACGGCTGTATGCCCTGCGGCAGCGAAATAGGCTGATTGAAAAGGAGAACTCATGCACACTTGGAAGGAACAAACTGTGAACGAAACGATTGAATTGCCAAAGTGATGGGCCACATGAGTAGCGCTAGCGAGTTGTTATTCATATTTGTTTCTTTGGGACTTTCGGTGGACTTTCGAAAATCTGTTCTATCCCGAACGTATAATTCCATTCGTAAATCCCATGCCAAACCCAGCCACCGACAAACTCCTAAAAATCCTGCGCCTCGAAATCCAGACTGGCCACGCCGATAAAGCGGTGACCCGTGGGCTGGCCTCGTTTAGTGCTGCCTGGCTGGCCGACGCCGCCAAAAGCAACATCGACCCGGACTGGGCTGAGAGTGTGGCGCAGGAAATGCGGGCCTACAGCGCTGAGGCCGATCCAGCTAAACGCCGGACACTCTTGGATGCATTGCAAGCCAATCTGCGTGCGCCGATGACGGTGGGGCGGGGAGCCGCAACCGTTGGGCGAGGAGCGTCAGGCGAGGGACGCGCGGAGCCGAGCGTGCAACGGCAGATGCCAAAAAATGGCGATGTGCCGGTGGTTGCGCCTTGGGATGATGAACCCGCTAGCTCGACAACGTCGCCTGAACCTGCCAGTGTGTCAGCACGAAGCGCCCAATCTTTACATGGAGCGCCTAATCTCTCATCGCCAACGAATCCAACCCCCAAATCTCAAACGACACCCCTACAAAGCCGCCAACCCCAACAGGCGCCGCCGCGCCGCATCCAGACCCAACCCCAAGGCACTGCGCGCCCCGACACGCGCATTCCCTCTGCAACGCGGGCGCAGCCTAACGTAGGGCTGAGTGCCGACATCACCCAGATCAGCGGCATTGGCGATGTAAATGCGCAGCGGCTGAACAAATTAGGGGTTAAAACGATTGGTGATTTGTTGTATTTCTTCCCCACGAGATACGATGACTACAGCGCACTCAAGACGATTAATCAGCTTGAGTTTGGCGATCAGGTCACGATCATTGGACGGGTGGCCAGCGCCCGCAAGCAACGTACCAAAGGCACGGTCGTGTTGCTCAAAGTGGTGATCGAAGACATGAGTGGCATGATCGAGTGCTCATGGTTTAGCACCGACCGCTTTGTCGATAGTCTTATTAAGCAATTTGAAGTGGGCCGAGAAATGGTCATTAGCGGCAAGGTCGGTGAATATATGGGTCGTCTGGTTTTCCAGCAGCCCACCCATGAACCGGCCGAGAAAGAATGGGTGACGGGTGGCAACATCGTACCGGTCTATCGTCTGACCGAGGGTTTGCAGCCGTTATTGCTGCGCCGGGTGATGAAGCGGGTGAGCGAATATTGGTCGCAGCGGGTAGCCGAATTTGTGCCGGATGATGTCCGCCGTGCGCTCAACCTCATGGGGCTGGGTGAGGCATTGCACGATATTCACTTCCCACGCGACCCGCGCAGCCAGGAGCAAGCCCGCCGCCGATTGGCCTTCGACGAACTGTTTGTGCTGCAACTGGCGATTCAGCAGCAGCGTCTACGCTGGCGTGGCGAACCAGCCCAAGCATTGCGGGTGGGCGAGCCGACCCGCGATCGGCTGATGGCCGCGGCGCCCTTCAAATTGACCGGCGCACAAGAACGGGCCATCCGCAAGATCCACGAGGATATGCAACAACCGGCTGCCATGCACCGCCTGTTGCAAGGCGATGTAGGCGCGGGCAAAACGGTGGTTGCGGCAGTGGCGATGGCGATGACAGCCACGGCTGGGGCGCAATCGGCGCTGATGGCCCCCACCGAAATTTTGGCCGAGCAGCACTATCGTAGCCTGAGCAAACTGTTCGCCAGCATGGGGAATATCATTGCGCAGGAAGGCTACGCCAATCCGAAACCGATCAATATCGCATTGTTGACCGGCAGCACCAAAGCTGCCGAGCGCAGGGCCATTTATGCCGGGCTGACCGATGGCAGCATTCAGGTTGTCATTGGCACCCACGCCCTGATCCAGGACACCGTGGCGTTCAAGAATCTAGGCTTTGTGGTAATCGACGAGCAACATCGATTTGGGGTGCAACAGCGCAGCGCTTTGCGCCAGAAGGGACGCGAACTCAGCCCGCACACGCTGGTTATGACCGCCACCCCCATCCCGCGCACGCTGGCATTGACGCTATATGGCGATCTGGATAACACAATTTTGGATGAGATGCCGCCCGGTCGTCAGCCGATCACCACCCATTGGTTTACCCCGGCTGAACGCGAACGGGCTTATTCGTTTGTCAAAGCGCAGGTCGATCGGGGCCAGCAAGTGTTTGTGATATGCCCACTGGTCGAGGAAAGTGACAAGATCGAAGCCAAGGCCGCGGTGGAAGAGCATGCCCGTTTGCAAAAGGACATCTTCCCCAAATATAAATTGGGGTTGTTGCATGGGCGCATGAAAGGCGCTGAAAAAGATGAGGTTATGTCGGCCTTTGCCCGCAACGAGTACCAGATTTTGGTGTCCACCAGTGTGGTCGAAGTGGGTATCGATGTGCCCAATGCCACGGTGATGATGATTGAAGGGGCCAATCGCTTTGGCCTATCGCAATTGCATCAGTTTAGAGGGCGAGTGGGCCGTGGTGAGCACGCCTCGTATTGTTTGCTGATCGCCGATAGCACCAGCGCAGTGGGGGATGAACGCTTGCAGGCCATTGTCAGCACGCAAGATGGCTTTAAGCTGGCCGAAAAAGATTTGGAGATTCGTGGGCCGGGCGAGTTTTTTGGCACCCAACAGAGTGGGCACGATTTGAAACTGGTGAACTTCCGCGACCGCGACCTGTTGGATCGGGCGCGCGAACAAGCCGAGAAAATGATCGAGGCTGATGCGCAACTGGTCGAACCCGATCACCAGGGTTTGGCCGAGCGGGTGAACGCCTTCTGGTCCATGCGGGCCAGTGAGCAAGGCGACGCCAGCTAATCGCTGCGATTCGTTTGATACAAAACCTCCCTAAGGCAATTCAGCCCGGGAGGTTTTTTTATGTCTCAACCCTGCAATACACCCATTTGCTTTATCGTTAAAATTATATTTTATTAATAACAAGGGCAAATAATCACATTTCTAAATATTTTCTAAGTAAATAAGGGACAAAGACTACTCTAAAATACTGGCTTATTGCTAGACGAACAGATAGCTCTATAGTATAGATATAGGCAGGTCTTTAGTCTAGGTAACACTTTCATAAGCACGTCAATCAAAAGAAAAGCTATGCTAGTTATGTAAAAATCTATCTGGCCTATGCCAAGCGCAGGCAAAATCCTTATTCGTACAACAAAAACTAAACGCTAAACACAAAATGAACATGAACGCACGAACTTCCCTATCCTCAGCCGCACTTCTCAAACATGCCCGCCGGCAGGCTTATATCTCTGCCTTATTGCAGCCAGAGAGTGTCATTTTACTTGCCTTTGCCATGCTAATGTCAGGGCTGTCGTTGTTGCGGATATTTTGGTTTCCGCAGTGGTGGTGGGCTTGGCTCGTATTTGGCATTGCGGGTGCTGGCGTATTAGCTTGGTCCATCACGCGCGATGAAGCGTTCAAACAAAAGGTTGTCATCAAGCTCTTCTATGGTCATCTTAACCATGATCGCTTGCATCTGCCCGATTTGAAAATCAGTGTGGCCCAAGCACTTGACTATCATCGGCTGTTGTTTCGAGCCATTGCCGATCGCCCGCATGCTCCCCTCGCCGCAATTGCAGTAGATATGGACGAATTGGTCACCCGTATCTATGAAGTGGCTTGTATGCTGGATAAGTTTGTCAGTAACGACAAAATTCATCAGTACTTGTTGGGCGCTATGCAGGAGAAGATGGAGCGGGTGGAGACAGCTACGCAGGGCTATCAAACTATCGAGGAATTCACGACTGCGTTGATGCCGCTCAAGAACACCGCTGAGACCTCCAACGAAAAGGCACAACTTTTGGAGACGGTTTGTCTGGTGGTCAATCAGGCGCATACTCAATTGCGCGATACCCTGATCAATATCTCGGCGGTCCACAACAAAGTGTCCAGCTCGATAACATGGCAGGGTGATTGGGCGTTTGTTGAAGTCGCCCATAGCAGTTTTGAGACATATGCTAAAACCCTGGCGGCCCAGGCCATCGCTTTGGATGATCTGTTTACCTCCTGCTCGCTGGCTGCGACGCGCATGAGCGCCTAAATTTTTGTTATTGTGGCGGCCTGACGGTCACAAAACGGGAGCCATCTGGCCTTCCGTTTCTTTGTTTTTCCGCAAACTGGTATGCCGGTTTTATCAAAGAGTGGCTCTTGCATACAGGCCACTTTTGGTTAGGATACTATGTGCAGAGGTGCAATATGAACACGAAATCCGAGCGACTTTATCCATTTGGCGGCAACACTACAAACAACAACGGTTCAGACATGCCGATTGATACGAGCATGCGCGCTTGGACGTGGCGAAACCCACTGAATGTATTGCCAGCAGGCCTGCTTGTTCTGCTTGTGGTCGGCATTGTAGAAATGCTGCTGGCGTAGTATTGAGATTTTGATCCTGCTGTTCTGATTTTCATATAGCATAAATTAGCATAAATGCAAGCATTTGAAATAGCTGACCTGATTGCCCAACGTGCTCAATCAAGCAAGTCATATCTTGAATTTTTGCGCGTGCCTGCCATGAGCATGGGGCTGTATACCCTGAAGGCTGGCGCAACCGACCTGCAAAGCCCGCATAGTGAAGACGAAGCCTATTACATCGTCCGTGGGCGCGCCAAAATTCGGGTGGCCGACGAAGACCGCGAGGTGCAACCCGGCAGCATCGTCTACGTCGCCAAACAGGTGCCACACAAGTTTCACTCGATGACGGAAGACATGCAGATTTTGGTGTTTTTCGCGCCGAGTGAATCATGAGTCACGAGTCATAAGTCCGGCGAGTGTTTCGTTGGTGAGTTGAAGCACAACAGCAAAGGCGTTACACAAACCGGACTTATGACTAATGACTTTTCTCAGCGATTGAACTAGAAAGTCATGACCTTTACAAAGAACGACCTTACCCGCGTCCGGCGCATGCCCGAGCGCGGGCACTACGACGCCGAGACGATTTACAAGATTGTGGATGAGGCCATCATCTGCCATGTTGGCATTGTTGAAGAGGGCAGGCCGATTGTGATCCCCACTATTCATGCCCGCATCGATGACACGATTGTGTTTCACGGTGCACCGGCCAGCCGATTGCTCAAGCAGATCAAGTCGGGCGCACCCCTGTGCGTGACGGTGACTTTGTTGGATGGGTTGGTGCTGGCGCGCTCGGCGTTTCACTCTTCGATGAACTACCGTTCGGCTCTGCTCTTTGGTCGCGGGACGATGATCGAAGATCCGGCTGAGAAGGCGCGCGCGCTCGAAGCCATGACCAATCATGTGGCACGTGGGCGCTGGGCCGATGTTCGGCCGATGACGCAAGTTGAGCTGGATGTCACCCTCGTGATTGCCATGCAGATAGAAGATGCTTCGGCCAAAGTGCGCACTGGTCCGCCTAATGATGCGGACGAAGATTATGCCCTGCCGATTTGGGCTGGGGTGTTGCCACTGACATTGCAGCCCGGCGCACCCATTGACGATCCGCGCTTGAATAGCCCGATGCCGGTGCCACAGAATATTACGAATTACACCCGATGAGCTACTTCGAACGACAGCGCGATCGGTTTGTGATCAGCACCGATCCGGCTAAGTTAGACCTGCCAATAGTCTTCAATTACCTGCATCATCATGCATACTGGGCGCTCGGACGCTCGCAAGCGACCCTCGAAAAATCATTACAGCATTCGCTGGTATTTGGGGTCTACGACGGCGTGAGCCAAGTCGGTATGGCACGTGTGATCAGCGACTATGCCACGTTTGCCTATCTGTGTGATGTGTTCATTCTGGAATCGCATCAGCGGCATGGCTTGGGCAAATGGTTGATCGACTGTGTAAAAACGCACCCCGAGCTGCAGAACTTGCGTCGCTGGATGTTGGCGACGCGTGATGCGCATGGCCTCTATGAACAATATGGGTTTAGCGGACTGGCTGACCCCACCAAATGGATGGAGATTATTCAAGCATGACCAATACAACGACTAGTATTGACCGCAAGGATTTGATTGTAAAAATTGGTGCGCTGCCGGGTCAGATCGAGGCGCTGGTGCAAGGGTTGACTGCTGAGCAGCTCACCACGCATTACCTGCCCCATGAATGGACGGTAGCGCAGAACGTCCATCACCTGTTCGACTCGCACGCAAATTCGTATATCCGCTGCAAGTTGATCGCGACCGAGGATAACCCGCCGCTCAAGCCGTACGATCAAGATCAATGGGCCAACATGCCCGATGCCAGCAACGCCGATATCGCTGTGTCCCTGACACTCTTGCGCGGGTTACACATTCGTTGGGTGCAATTCTGGACCAGCCTCAAAGAGAGTGATTTCGCCCGCGCTGGTGTGCACCCAGAGAATGGCGCGATGACGCTGGATCGCATCCTGAAATCGTATGTCGCGCACGGCGAGGCGCATATCGATCAGATTCAGCGGACGTTGGCGTCAACGGAATGATCAACGAATAAACGAATAATAGTAACTACTCAGCCTCAAACGTGTCATTCCGAAGCGCCGCGCTGAGGAATCACTTATGCTTGACCATCTCACAACTATCGGCAGGCCAGAGCGGCCATCTTTGCCTGCCAAGGTCGTCATCCATGCTACACACAGGGGATT
>JANMVQ010000488.1:0-2086 GCA_031392845.1 Chloroflexota bacterium | reverse complement strand
TACAGCCGGTGCGCTGGTGTTGGCGATTGAACAGGCGATGGCCGCAATCACTGGGTCGGACACAAAATCGATGCGACCGGCCTGGATGGTTGGTGTTGCGGTGTTGGTTATCTTGATCGGCGTGGCAATTGGTATCAATCGGTATTGGTCAATACGCGCTGCCGATGATAAGCAAGGGTCACCCACGGTGCTGGCTCATGGGCCCAAGCAGATCGTTCCCCAGATAGCGCTTGGGCAAGTGATCTATGTGGCCCGCGCAACCAATGCCGCGTTCCTAAATCAGCCTGTCCGAAACGCACGAGTGTTGCACCTTCTCGCTCTCGGCACGCAGCTACAAGTTTTGGGGCGAACCCCCAACGGTCTGTGGCTACGGGTGAGCATTGACAACGAATTGGGGTGGGTGCTGTGCGCCACGGGTCAGATCGAAGGGCAGCTTGATGCTGTCCCTCACATACCCGCGCTACCCAAGCCACTATTGCTTGAGTAGAGCAATTTACGGAGGAACTATGAAATTAACTTTGAAGCGCTTTGCGCTGGTCTATGCCGCTAGTCTTTTGACTGCTGGCTGTTCGAATGGCTTGGCACTGGGTTGGACGGATACGGCCACCGCCACCGCTCAGCCCAACACGAAACCGATTGTTCGAATGGTTGCATCAAATACACGGGCTCCGTTGTTGACCGCGACCGTGCTGCCTGCGACAGTGACACCGCCGCCATCCCCGACACGGGTCCCGGCGAGTTTGCCAACTGACATTCTGGCACGGCTGCCCAAGGATGAGCGAGGCAGAACAATTGGTGGGTCGTACATTCCATTGATGAATTACTCGCCGACCATGATTACGGGCAAACCGTGTCCACGCGTTACGCAATGGACATTCAAGTTGGTCAAGATGCCTGCGCCGATACATGACTACGGCATCAGCAACAACCCGTGTGTGGTGCAGAATGCGGTGGATGATCTGGTGCGCACGCTTTGGTTCTACCTCGGCAACAATACCCCGGAGTCCATGCGTGAAGTTGAACGGGTGTATGACACTGACCCGATGAATGTGCTGGGTGTTGAATCGACCTATCGTAACAGTCTGATTCGATATTACCGCGAGGGCAAGCAGGTATATAGCCGGTGCAACAAGCCGTTGTATCAGCTGATTGTGGCTGATGCGCGAACGCCGCTGATTGCCAACAACAGTGGCGAAGTCAGCGGTCAGGTTATTCAGCTTTCAATCCTCAAAACGACCAAGGATGTTTCAGCGTATCAGTGCGATGCGGTGTCATACAAAGATGGGCATGTGACGATGCAATATGGCATAACGGACGACATGCTTCGGAGTGGTGCGGACGGGGTTGCTGAAACGTATTTCTTGCTGTGGATTTCGAAAAACGCGCACTGGCGCATCTATTTCGCGGACGGTCTGCCCTATCCAGGCTATGCCGAAACGGCGCGGGCACTCTGGGCCCCGGTGCGTGCACAGTATCCCGAAATATTTACGCGTAAATAATCGCGAACTGAGTTGTAGGTATTTTGTGTACATCTCCAGCCGCGCCGCTTGAATACCCTTAGCACCAATGCAAAAACGTGTTGATCAATCCTTCGGGGCAGATGCCATTCGGGCGTTTGCAGTTGTCGTGTTCGTGACTCAAATGATGATACCCGGCATGGTTCTGGCCCAACAACAGCCGCCTGCGAATGCGACCTGGGTGCCTGCACCCAACATCGGGACTTGCACACAGTGCGGGAACTGGCACTGGGTTAATGCAGACGGCCTGGCCTGCCAGTCGTTCACATGCCTGGGGCCGAATTGGTCCAAATGTGCTGAGCGCATTCCTAACGAGAAAATCTGCACGCCGGGGACCACTTTTAACGTGACCCATTGCGGGGTCACGGGTGTTGAGACATGCAGCTACACCTGTAATGCGGGCGGGACTGGGTATTTGCCAGCGGTATGTCATAGTGTGGGCAACGGTGGCAACTTTCGCCAGCAATACTGCGATTACAACGCCGGGTGTTCGGTCAACAACGGCTTTGTCGAGGGTCGCCCTACGACGATTAATGCACTGTGCACCCAAGATGGTGCTGTCCAAAATG
>JANMVQ010000470.1:0-3915 GCA_031392845.1 Chloroflexota bacterium | reverse complement strand
GGATCAGATCCTGAATATCCTATTACCCTGTAAATCCGCGTCCCCCTTAAATCATGATTACAGTTTGCTTGAGATATGACCTGGACCCGTATAAGGTGAAAGAGTTTGAGGCGTATGCGCGGGCGTATATGCCGGTGGTGCAGCGGCTGGGAGGGATGCATCATGGGATTTTTCTACCTGAAGAGGGCCAAGGGAGTTCCGCCTATGTGCTGGTGACATTTCCCAGTCTGGGCTCCTATGAGGAATTTCAGTTGCGCTCGGCGCGCGATCCAGGGGCGAAGGCAGCAGATGAGGGGATGCGCGAGGGCGGCTTTGTGTATGGCGTGACGCGCGAGTTTTTGCGCCCGGTGTTGCCGGCGCGGGATGGGCGGGGGGGAGATAAGAAAGCCCGAACCACCATCGCCAAGAAGAAATAAACGCTAATGTCCAAAATCGCCATCATCGGCGCCGGCATCGGCGGCCTCAGCGCCGCCATCGCGCTGGCCAGCGCTGGCCACCGCGTCACGCTCTTCGAACAACTGGACCGCCCCGGCGGCAAAATGGGCGAGTTGCGAGAGGCTGGTTTTCGCTGGGGCAGCGGACCCTCAGTCATCACCATGCGACATGTGTTCGAGCGCCTATTTCAAATGGCCAGGCGCGACTTCAACGACTATGTGGAACTGCTGGCGTTAAACCCGATTACCCGTTACTTCTGGCGCGATGGCCTAACCCTAGATGCAGTGAGCGACGAAGACGCCATGTGCGCACAGATACACACTTTTGCGCCGAGCGACGTAGATCACTATCGAGAATTCCTGCGCTATGCCCGCAAACTGCACGAATTAATTGGCGAACCGTTCTTGTATCGCAATCAACCTGGGCTAAAAGACTTATTCAGATTGCCACTCCGTGATGCCTTGCATATCGATGCGCTACGCACAATGCACCAAGCAGTACAGGCGCATTTCCAAGATCCACATCTCATCCAATTGTTTGATCGTTTCGCAACCTATAACGGCTCATCACCCTACCAAGCCCCGGCCACCTTAAACGTAATTGCGCATGTCGAAATGGCAATGGGAGCTTGGTATCCACGTGGCGGCGTCTACACTATCGCACAGGCTATGGCGCGACTAGCAGGCGAATTGGGTGTGGAATTGCGCTTCAATTGTCCCGTCCAAGAAATCACCACGCAAGTCGGCGTTGCCACTGGCGTGCGTTTAGCTGACGGCGAGACGATAACGGCCGACGCTGTGATAGCCAACGCCGATATCACTCATACCTATGCGCACCTCTTGCCTCATCTCAAAAAAACGCGGCACTGGCTGGAGCCAAGTTGTAGCGCATATGTACTGTTCCTGGGAATCAAGCGTCCAAGCGGGCAAAGCATGTCTGACCTTGTGCATCACAACATCCTGTTCAGTGACGACTATCCCCGTGAGTTTGACGATATTTTCAAGCGCAAGTTGCCAACCAATGATCCAACCATTTATGTGTGCATATCCAGCAAAACGGATCGCGAACATGCACCACCGGCTTGCGAGAATTGGTTTGTTCTGATCAATGCGCCCTATCTAAGCCCGGCCTTTAACTGGGAAACCAATGGCGAGACGTATGCCGCGCGGGTCAAAGCGCTTTTGACAGAGCGACTGGGGCTGAACCCTGACAACATTGTTGTGGAACGACGCCTAACCCCATTGCAATTGCAAAACACCTATGGCGGGCATCAGGGAGCAATCTATGGGTTTTCGTCCAATACCAAGTTAGCAGCTTTTCTGCGGCCTAACAACCGGGCGTGCGACGTAAAACGCCTGTATTTCGCCAGCGGCAGTGCCCATCCTGGCGGAGGCGTGCCGCTGGTCACGCTTTCGGGCATGGCAGCGGCGATCTGTGTCGAAGAAGACCTGAATTGAGCGGAATACCTTACCCTATACAACGGGAAAGATAAACCACGAATCTCACGAATAATTCGTGTAGATTCGTAAGATTCGTGGTTCAAATCACAAACTCGATCACTAACCAAAACTCAAGTTTGGCTCAAGCTGCGAATCATCATTTAGCTCCTGCACTTCGCCGGCATCGCCAATCATGTAGAACTTGCGGCGGGGCATGTTGAACTCCGGCGGCTGGGTCCAAGTGAGCTGCGGGTTGGCAACGGGCAACTGGCGCTGCGGCGGCATGAAGTTAGTGGTGGGCATGGGTTGAGTCTGAACGGACGGCATGACCCAATACTGCGGCGGATTATGTGGCATCGGCGCCGAATAGTTTGGCGACCGCGCAAACGACTGCTCATCACGGCGGCGCAGCGCCAAATAGGTAATCACGGCAGCTGATGGGGCCGCCACCAGCAGCCCCAACGTGGCACCGCCCAACAATAGAACAGTGTTTTGGTCGAGGCGCGCTCCGATTACCGACGCTAACACCCCTGCAAACAGCATGACTGCAAAGGTGGTCAGTTTCATAAATCCGTTCATAGACCAGATTTTAGAACAAATGTTCGAAAGATCAATAGCCACCTAACCCAATCTTGGGTGGTCATATCGTCAAGTTCTAGGCGTACGACTTATCCCAAACTACGAATGTTGCGGAATTAGAAAACCACAAAGGGGCGATGCCATAAAGTGTTATTTACACGTTAATGCCATCGCCCCTTTGTAGTTTGATCTGAAATCAGTCGGGGTGCCCGGATTTGAACCGGGGACCCCTTGCACCCCATGCAAGTACGCTACCAGGCTGCGCCACACCCCGAACTGCTTTACTAGGTTATTTTAGCATGGAAGCCGTCGGCTTTCAGCGTTTGGGTTCGTAGTTGAAGGCTGACTTCTCAAAGCTAGTTCCTAACAGCTCATATCTGACACTGGGGACAATAGTGCGTGCTGCGTTGGCCAACTAATATTCGAACGATCTCAGTGCCACATTCGTTGCAGGGTTTGCCGGTTTGGCCATACACACGGAAGTTCTCTTGAAAGTTGCCATCGGGGTAGACCCAGTCGAAGCTGGCACCATTGGCTTGAATGCCTTCTTGCAAAACGGTTTGCACAATGCTGAACAGGCGTTCGGCATCAGTGCTGGTCAGGGTGGCGGCGATGCGCTGCGGGTGTAACTTGGCACGGTGGAGTGATTCATCCGCATAAATATTACCGATGCCGGCGATAAATCTTTGATCCAACAATATGGGTTTGAGGGCGCCGCGCCGTTTGCGCAATGCTTGGCTAAAGTCTTGCAGGTTTGCCATGAGTGCATCCGGGCCAAGTTTGGACAGAATTTGCACAGGGTCGTCTGGCAGCCAGACCCGACCAAACTTGCGGGCGTCATCGAAACGCAGTGCGAGGTGTTGGTCCAAGTGCCAGATCACGCGAGCATGTTTGGTGTGGGCGTCGCGCTCTGCTACGACATTGAGCCGTCCGCTCATCTTGAGATGCACAAACATCGTGCCACGATAGCCTCGCTTGCTCAAGTCGATCATGATGTTTTTGCCGTGGCGACGAACAGCGCTCACCCGGCTGCCAGTGACGTGTTCGGTGAATTGGGCAGCGTCGATGCCTTGCACCTCGCGCGGCCACAGAATCTCGACCGACTGAATAGTACGATCCAACAGGCTCGGCGTATTCTCGCGCAAGGTGCGCACCACGGTTTCGACTTCGGGTAGCTCAGGCATATTGGCTAATGTTAATGTGAGTCGATAATAGGGAGGTGAATCGATTTCGTTGGTTATCAGCGGTATCGCTCGCGCTCGTGGTGTTGTTTGGGGTCGCCAGCGTTGGACTAGGCCAGGCGCAACAGTTTGAGGAGCGCGGGATGGATAGTGTTAACAAGCATTTCCCGCAACCGGTTCGTGGCGCCGAGGCGTTAGTGTTGGGTGCGAATGTAGCATTCGATGCGTTACCTGAGGCGCAAGTTGAAGCGCAGGCAACACTTCTTCAAACACATCAAACT
>JANMVQ010000433.1:0-25424 GCA_031392845.1 Chloroflexota bacterium | reverse complement strand
CGCTCACTATGGCACGTACCCTATTCAACCTCACTATCGTTGCTGCATTACTGCTTCTACAATGTGCGCAATTTGCGCCCAGCGGCGTTTCTGCGCAGGACACGCCACCCACCGCCGATCCCAATGCCCAACCGCCTGTGGCTGTAGTCACGGCGGAAGCCTTGCCCACCCCCGAGTTGCCACAGCCCACCCCCACCGAAGTTTTTGTGCCCGCCCCGGTCGATACGCCCACAGTAGACCCGTTTTTCACACCGGCTCCCATTGAAGAGGCAACTGTGCCGCCGCAACCCGTATTCGTGCCGACCGCGCCGATTATTCCGACTTATACCCCAGTCCCATTTCCAGAATCTGCCGATCCGTTGGTGCGTGTCGTTTCGGTGGGCGAGTCGCTAGCCAGCTTGGCGGCTCAAGTAGGTGTCGCGCCGGATGACCTGGCTCAGCTTAACCGGGTCACCAACCGCAATCTGCTGTTGACCGGGCAGAAAATTCAATTGCCCGTGTCTCTGTCCAGCGGTATTCGTATTCATCGGGTGCGCGCATCTGACACGTTGGCTGGAGTAGCTGCTGAATATAGTGTGTCGTTGGCTGCGTTGCGCACGGCCAATGATCTAGTCTGCGCGGCTTGTCTAGTCCCCGGGCAATTGTTGCGTGTGCCGCAGGCCAATGTTGAAACCAACCTGACCTCGCCCTTCCAAAGCGTGCGTATCTTCCCATTTTTGCCGCATCAGGGTGATACGATCATTGTGCGGGTCAAGGCCGATGAAGGGGTGACGGCTGCTTCAGGTGACTTGGCCGGTCGCCCGTTAAGTTTCGCCAATATTGATGGCGAATTCGTGGGCCTGAGCGGGGTGTCTGCCTTGCAAGACCCCGGCATCTATAGTGTTACGGTCAAACTCACCTCCAAGACCGGCGATATCAGCACGGTGACTGGGCGTTTGCAGGTGGGTCAAGGCAATTTCGGCTTCGAGAACTTGATTCTGGTCCCCAAGCTGATTCCCTTGCTCGACCCCCAGGTGAATCAGAATGAGCGCAATTGGTTGGATAAGGTCTTTAGCAAGTTCACCCCAAACCAGCGCTGGACCGGTCCATTTGCGTTGCCGGTGTCGGGCAAATACGCTTCGTACTACGGCACCCGCCGCAATTTTAATCGGGGCACCTTGCGCACCTTTCACAGTGGCGTAGACATCAGCACTGGCTTGGGTACGCCCGTGCATGCATCTGCGCCGGGCAAAGTAGTGGCTGTCGAAACCCTCCAAGTGCGTGGCAACATCGTCATTCTGGATCATGGTCGCGGTGTCTTCACTGCCTATTGCCACTTATCCAAGTTCGAGGTGGAAGTGGGCGATACAGTAGCCGCAGGGGATGTCATTGGCTTCACCGGCAACACCGGACGCAGCCTCGGTCCGCATTTGCACTGGGAGATGGCTATCGGCGGGGTGACCATCAACCCGCTGACTTGGGTGAATGAGACGATTCCCTAACGAGCTAGGTCGACTCCCTTAGCTTTTTCACGGCTATCTGCTTATTACGTGAATCTCCGCGAATTTATTAGCGTGAATTCGCGTGATTAGCGGAAAAAGCTAACATAATTGGCGCGATCGGCCAATCTTAGCCCGCCTGAAGGGCGTAGCTTTGCTTTGCCTACAGCGTGCCGCGACCCGAAGGAGTCGCCAAGTTGGCTGTGGGGACAAATGCCTGATTATGGAAGAACATTTCCATCCGCATGAAGTTCCGCGCCACCCAAAACGCGCCACTTCCTTGACGCTGTATTAGTCGCCCATTAGAATCGTGGGGCTTTGTGAACTTTGGAACAATGTCTTAATGCCTTAATTCTTCAATTCATCAATCCCTTCTTGGTCCATTCATGGCTATACCCAAGGGAAGATGAGGCTGTAACAAACTCAAGTTGCGGTTTTGAGGCGTGATTTTGGACGGAAATATGCGAACAGATTTTGCCTTTATCGGTGTCATGATGGTCACAGCAGCTCTATTGATGGGCGGCACGCTGCTGGCAGCCTCTTTCCTCCGCCCCAAAAAGCCCAACGCCATGAAGTTGGACACCTACGAGTGTGGCATGACTACCGTTGGGGATACTTGGGTTCAGTTTCGTGTGCAGTACTACATTTTTGCCCTAGTTTTCGTGTTGTTCGATGTCGAAGTACTGCTGCTCTTCCCGATTGCGGTGGCCTACAACCAGCTGGGCCTCTTCGCCATCATCGAAACCGTTATTTTTATTGGCATCTTGTTGGGTGCCCTTTTGTTTGCCTGGCGCAAGGGTGTTTTAACCTGGGAATAACGCATGGATTCAAGTATTCTCCAATCTCTCCTTGATGCCATTGGCGGTTTTATCAAAGGCATCTTCAGTTTTAGCCCTTTGGTGGGTGACTTAGTCGTGATGGGTCTGGCTGCCGTGGTCTTGATGACCTTGGCTGCTGTCTCGTTTATGTATCTGACCTATGCCGAGCGCAAAATCGTCGCTCGCATTCAAGATCGGATTGGCCCTAATCAGGCTGGCCCATTTGGGTTGCTTGTCCCGCTGGCCGACGGCGTGAAAATGTTCACCAAAGAGGACACCACGCCAGCTAAGGCCGACCGCTGGGTGTATAACATCGCCCCGTTGATCATTGCGGTATTTGCCTTGGCTGGTTACGCGGTGCTGCCGTTTGCCCCGGGCGTGGTTGGCACGGCTCTCAACGTGGGTGTGCTCTACACGATTGCCATCGGCTCCGGCGCCATTGTCGCTATCATCATGGCCGGTTGGGGCAGCAATAACAAATATGCCTTGCTCGGAGCGTTTCGCACTGTCGCGCAGTTGGTGGGTTATGAAGTGCCCATGATCCTGAACGTGTTGCCCGTCGTGATGATGACCGGTTCGCTCAGCTTCATCGACATCGTGCACCGCCAGGCAGGTCTAGATGGGGCAGCCGGCATCCCTTTCATTCTGTATTTCCCGCTATCAGCAGTTGTTTTTCTGATTAGTGGTATCGCCGAGACCGCTCGCTCGCCCTTCGACCTTCTGGAAGCCGAGTCCGAAATTGTGGCTGGTTTTCACGTCGAGTACAGTGGTATGAAATTCGCTCTGTTTTTTCTGGGGGAATATGTCAACGCCTTGGCGGTCGCCATCATCTTCAGCACGCTGTTTTTGGGAGGTTACGCTGGCCCAGGTGCAGCCGTGCTTGGGCCGTTTTGGCTGCTGCTCAAATGTGCGGTCGTTTTCACCCTCTTCATGTGGCTGCGTGGTACTCTGCCCCGCGTGCGTGTCGACCAAATGCACGACATGAACTGGAAGTTCTTTGTGCCGATTTCAATCGTCAACTTGTTGGTAGTGATGATTCTTGGTAAGCTGTTTGTGCCGACCGAGCAGATCGCGCAAGCGACTGGCAGTGGCGTGGTGGTTGGCTACGCTGGCCAGGCTGCGGTGATGTTTGTGGCCAGTGCCGCCATCGGTATCATCGGGTTGTCACTGGCCGGACGTAATGCCCGCGCCCAGCGCGTCGCCGAAGAACGCACTCTGGCCAGCCGGGTGGCCGAAAACATGCTCACCAGTAGCCGGGCCATAGCGAAGTAATGAGTGCTTAGTGCTTAGTCCTTAGTAAGCCGTCGGGCCCTAAGGACTAAGCACTAAGCACTAAGCACTCAAAAAAGATGCAACTATTTCTCTTCTTCCTTTTCAGTGCCATCGTGATCCTCTCTGCGATCATGGTAGTCACCACCAAGAATCTGTTCCATGCAGCGCTCTTTTTGATTTTGTCGTTCTTTGGCGTGGCCGGGTTTTATGTTCTGCTGGAAGCCGGATTTTTTGCGGTGGCGCAGGTGCTGATCTATATCGGCGCAATATCGATTCTGATCATTTTTGCTGTCATGCTCACCCGGGGGATGCAGAACATGCAGACCCACAACACCCAGGCCCTGACTGCAGTTGTGTCTTGTGTCATCATATTTGTCATCCTATATCTAGTATTGCAGCCACGTGGCATTACTGTGAATTTTTCGCGTATTCCTTTGCCTTTCTTCGCCAATAGCACGCCCCGTCAATTAGGGGGCATCCCTTGGGCAGGCATGGCCAATTTCAGCAAAACCCCATTGACCGAAGGGGTCCCAGCAGATTACATCAGCACTTTTGGTAAGGCCTTGACCGACCCTGGTCATTATGCAGTGCCCTTTGAGTTGGCCTCGGTGTTGATTTTGCTTGCACTAGTCGGCTCGATCTGGGTCGCCCGCGAACGCCATGCGACTGAGATATTGTCCGAGCGGGCCGACATCGCCAAAGAAATCGCCGCCGAGGATGCTGCCGATCAGCCTGCCCCCACATCAGTCCCGCTGCCCGATCCAGCCCACGCGCACACGGAGACGCACTAGAAACAGCCCAAGACTAATGACTCGTGACTGGTGAGTCACGAATCACCAGTCATCAGTGACAAACCATGATTAACGGAATTCCGCTTCACCTTTACCTGATTGTGGCCGCCGCCCTGTTCTGTATTGGACTGTATGGTGTACTGGCGCGCAAGAACGCCATCGCAATATTGATGGGCGTTGAACTCATGCTCAATGCCGTCAATATCAACTTGATCGCCTTCTGGCGCTATATCAACCCGAGCGCATCGGTGGGATTGGCGTTTACCGCTTTTGTGTTTGTGGTTGCGGCTGCCGAAGCCGCTGTCGGCCTCGCGCTCATCATCTCGGTCTATCGCAGCACCCAAAGCGTTGATCCGGAGAAACTAGATCAGATGAAACTCTAGGAATTTCTCATTTCTCATTTCTTGTGTTACTGGACACTCGCAATGAGAAATGAAAGATTAGAAATGAGAAATGAAAGATAAAAGATGTTGTTAGCAGAAGCCGTATCCGAACTCCCCGTCAACGTCCCGCTGCTGTTGTGGCTGGCCCCGTTGCCGCTGTTTCTCGCGTTTGCGCTGATCGCACTCGGGTTTAACAAAATACGCCCACTGACCACAGTGACCGCGATGACCGCTGTGATCGCCTCGTGCGTCATGTCGTTCGTGGTGTTCTTCAATGTGGCCGATCTTCACGATCTAGGCGAACACCCCATCGGCAGCCAGATCCTGTGGATCCCAACTCTCGCCACCGGTCTGAAGATTGGTGTGGCGGTCGATCCGCTCAACGCAGCCTTTTTGTTCATGGTGCCCCTGGCCTGCACGCTGATCTTTCTGTATAGCACCAGCTATATGGCCAAAGATCCGCGTTACACCCGTTTCATGGGCCTGCTCAGCCTGTTCGCGGGCAGCATGATGGGTTTGGTGGTCAGCGATAACTTTCTGACCCTGTTTGTATATTGGGAGCTAATGGGCTTTTGCTCCTATGCGCTAATCGGCTTCTTCTATAACAAGCCCTCTGCCTATAAAGCCGCGGTTAAAGCCTTTATGACCACCCGCGTGGGCGATATGTTCCTGATGCTGGGCCTGGTCTATCTCTATTGGATGACTGGCACGTTGAATTTTCATGACATCATGCACAACGAGGAAGTGTTGAAGCAACTCGCCTCCACCCCGGCAGTGTTGTTCACCGGTCTGAGCGCCGCTAGCCTGATCAGCCTGTTGATCTTTGGAGGCACAGTCGGAAAAAGCGCGCAATTCCCATTACACGTATGGTTGCCCGACGCGATGGAAGGCCCGACCCCGGTCTCTGCCATGATCCATGCCGCTACGATGGTGTCGGCAGGTATTTTGCTATTGCTGCGGGTGTTTCCGCTGCTACACACCACGTTGCCCGTTGGCGCTGAGAACGGGACCAGCACCGCCTTCATGATCATCGGTCTGATTGGCGCGATTACAGCCTTCCTGGGCGCGACTATCGCCGTTGGCCAATACGACATCAAACGTGTGCTGGCCTTCTCCACCATCAGTCAACTTGGCTTCATGGTGGCAGCCGTGGGTGTCGGTGCATATGTAGCTGCTGCATTTCACTTGCTCACTCACGCCTTCTTCAAAGCGTTGTTGTTCCTTGGCTCCGGCTCTGTCATTCATGGTGTCGAGCATGGGCATCATCATTTGCAGGGACATAGCCATCAGCATTCAGCCGTCGGCGGTCATGACACCCACGACACTCATGACACCTCAGACACGCATTCTCCCCACGCCGAGCCAGAATTCGACCCGCAGGACATGCGCAACATGGGTGGGCTGCGCAAGCGTATGCCGCTCACTTTTGTGACGTTCTTGATCGGTGGTTTGGCGCTCATGGGCTTCCCGTTTATTACGGCGGGCTTCTGGAGCAAAGACGAAATCTTCGCCCATGCCTTCTACAAAATGTCGATGGGCAATGGCTTGGCGGGTCTGATCTTCATCACGCTGGTTATCTCGGCTTTCCTCACTACTTTTTATACGACCCGCCAAATCCTGATGACCTTCTTTGGTCCAGCCCGCACCGAGGCCGCCGCGCACGCCAGCGAGAACGACTGGCGCATGACTGTGCCCCTGATCGTGTTGTCGGTGTTTGCTTTGTTTGCGGGGTTTGCCAATATTCCTAAAGACTTCCCCGTGTTCGGGGCGATTTTGGGCGAACGCGCCCACTGGTTGGGGCATCTGCTCGAAGGGATGTTGCTTGAGAAGGAAGCTGCATTACCGGTAAATTTAGCACCGGTAGCGATATCAATCATCATCGTGACGCTTGGTTTAGTACTGGGCTATGCCTTCTACGGGGTGCAGCCGCTCAAGGCCGGCCAAACTGATCCGGTTGAAAAGTTGCCCTTCTTCAAGTTCCTGAACAACCGTTGGTACATCGATGAGCTGTATCGCGAGCTTATCATCAACCCTTGGCAGTTTTTTGCCGATAAGGTTTACACCCAAGTTGTGGACAAAGGGGCCATCGATTGGGTGCTAGAGAGCGGCTACAAACTCGGTAGTACGGTTTCCGGCTGGTTCAAGGTATTCGACCAAAAAGTCATCACTGGATTTTCAGATCTTGTTGGGCGCTTCACTCATGATTTGGGCGAAAGCTCGCGTGAATTCCAATCGGGCCAGGTGCAAAACTATTTGCTGTCCGGTCTGGTCTTGATGATCGTCTTTATCGTCGTGTTTGTTTTTGTGCTGTTGTAGCAAGAGTAGTCATGAGCCGTGACCTGTGAGCCAATTGCGCACAGTGCACTGCTTAAAGCTAAAAAAATGGGTTTTGTAAATTCCAACCTTCTCACCCTCATCACGTTCGCGCCTGTGCTCGGCGCGGTGCTGGTGCTGCTGGCCCCATCCAACCGGCCAAATCTGATCCGCTGGGGCGCAGTGGCCTTTAGCTTAATCCCGCTTGCGCTCAGCATCATCATGTGGGTGGGTTACGACAATGTTGCGGGTGGATATCAGTTCCGTGAGCAAGCTACTTGGTTCCCGCAAATCAACTCTACCTATAAGCTGGGTGTGGACGGCATCAGCATCCCCTTGATTGTGCTGAATGCTTTCCTGACACCCCTCGCCATGCTGGTATCGTTCAGCGTTGAAAAATCGGTCAAGATTTATTACGCGCTGTTCTTCTTGCTGCAGATGGCCGTGTTCGGTGTGTTTGTCTCACTGGATCTGGTTCTGTTCTTCGTGTTCTATGAGCTGAGCCTGGTGCCGATGTTCTTTCTGATCAACCAGTGGGGTGGGGCCAATCGCCGCTACGCTTCGATGAAGTTCATTTTGTATACGATGTTCGGTAGCCTAGGGATGTTGCTGGCAATTCAAGTGATCGGTTTGGCCTCCAAGAGCTTCGACCTTGAGTTTCTCTCATCGATCGTGGGTCGCCCGTTCACTGGTGCCAACCAAGTCAACATCTGGTTTGGCTCGGAAAACAGCGGCTTCTGGCGCAACTTTGCCTTTGTCACCTTCGTGATCGCCTTTGCGATCAAAATCCCGGTGTGGCCCTTCCACACCTGGTTGCCCGACGCGCACACCGAAGCGCCCACCGGCGGCTCCATGATGCTGGCCGGTATTTTGCTAAAACTCGGCGCATACGGCCTTATTCGTTTGGTAATTCCGATGTTCCCCAGCGTGTGGGGTGAAAGCGTCTTGCCGGGAATCACCTGGGCCACGTTGCTTGCTATTCTGGCTATGCTCAGTATTGTGCTTGGAGCGTTTGCGGCTTGGGGCCAAAACGACTTTAAGAAACTGGTGGCGTATTCCTCAGTCAATCATATGGGCTTTGTCGCGCTAGGCGTTGCCGCCGCCGCGCTGTCCCTAAGCAAAGCCGCCAACGCTGACGCGCTGAGTGCCAACATTGCCGCCAGCGGCGCGGTGTTGCAAATGATCACCCATGGACTGTCGTCGGCAGCCATGTTCGCTATGGTGGGCGTCATCTACGACCGCGCTCACACCCGCGACCTGACTCGCTTCGGGGGCCTTTGGGATATCATGCCCAAATATGGGGCCATTCTGATCTTCTGTGCGATGGGGTCGCTTGGCTTGCCCGGCTTGGCTGGCTTTGTCAGTGAGTTCATGGTGATCCGTGGCGCGTGGTCGGCCTATCCTGTGATCACGGGGTTGTCCATGTTTGGCTTGTTGGTCACCGGTATTTACATTCTCAAGTCCATCCAAAAAGTGTTGCACGGCCCATTGGCCCACGAGTGGGAGCATCATCCGTTAAAAGATATCAATAAGATCGAGTTGTTGGGTGTGGTGCCGCTCATGTTAGCCATGTTGGCCATCGGCCTGTGGCCACGCATCTCGTTGGATGTCATCAATACTGGTGTGGCGCGTTTGATGGATGTGGCCGGACAGGTCGTCGCGCTCGCAAAATAAAAATCATGAATTTATCGATTCTTACGCTCATCATGCTAGCGCCAGCTATTGGCGCAGTGCTTGTCCTCTTGATCCCCAGAGAGAAGGGTGAGGCCATCAAAATGGTGGCCGCCGCGACGACCGGTGTGTCGCTGTTACTGTCGTTCTATGTCTTTCTCAGCTACGACCGGGTGCTGGGTGGGTTCCAATTTGAAGAACGTTCTGAATGGATCACGGCCCTGGGCATCACGTATCACGTGGGCGTGGATGGCTTCAGCGCACCGCAACTGCTACTCACCGGCATCGTCGGGTTTTGCGCGGTTTTGGTCACCTTCAAACTCAACGATCGTCCGCGCGACTACTTTGCATTCCTGCTCTCGCTGATCTCCGGGGTATTCGGGGCGTTTATCGCGCTCGACGCATTTTTGATGCTGATCTTCTACGAGTTGGTACTCTTTCCGGTGTATGTGCTCGTCGCTGGATGGGGCAGCAAGAACCGCGAATACGCTGCGATGAAGTTGACGATTTATCTATTTCTTGGCTCACTCGCCGCCATCATCGGTTTGCTATATCTGTATTTTCAAGTCGGCGCAGCCACCGGCACCTATAGCTTCGACTGGACTGTTTTGCAGCAAGGCGTTCGCTCGATGTCTGCCACGCAGGCCGAAAGTTTGAGCGGTTGGTTCCCGTTCTTGCCGATTTTCATAGGCTTCGGTGTGCTGGCCAGTCTGTGGCCCCTGCACAACTGGTCGCCAGATGGCTATGCCGCTGCGCCTACATCGGTCTCCATGCTGCACGGCGGCGTGTTGAAGGCCACCGGCGCGTATTGTGCGTTGCGCTTCGGCATTCAACTTTTACCCGATGCTGCCGCTAAGTTTATGCCCTTCATCGCCATTTTCTGCGTGGCGGGATTGATCTATGCGGCTGCGATTGCCTTTAAGCAAAATGACCTGAAATACATCATCGGCTTTAGCTCGGTCAGCCATCTGGGTTTGGTGCTGCTTGGTTTGGCCGCCATGAACACCGACGGTTTAAACGGCGCAGGTATAGAGCTATTTGCCGGTGGGGTGATGACCGGTCTGATGTTCTCGTTGGTTGGCATGATCTACGAGCGTTCGCACATCCGCGAAGTGGACAAGCTCAATGGCTTGGTGCGGGTGCTCCCACTCAGCGCAGTCGGCTTTGTGATCGGTGCGCTCACCCTTATGGGCATGCCTGGTTTGCCCGGCTTCATTGCCGAGATTCAAATCTTCAAAGGGCTATGGGCTGCAGCTCAAGGCAACAGTGTCACCTTTCCCGGACAGCTCAATTGGTGGTACGGCGTTATCGCTGTGGTCGCAGTGCTATCGGTTGTCATCAACGCAGCTTGGACGTTGCGGGTAGCCTACCGCATTTATTTCACCGATCCAGTCACGCCCGAGTTGCAACAACTCCCGCGTCTGGACGCGCTCGAAAAATTCTCGATTGGTCTAATGTGCGCTGTGCTGCTCTTTGTCGGTGTGGTGCCCAATAGTGTGATGGCCCTCGTCGCCAGCGGCGTGCGTGGCATTATGTCTACTTTAACGAAAGCGATAGGATAGCCTCATACGTCAAACGTCATGCGTCAATTAATTAATTGACGCATGACGTTTGACGCATGACTCATGAATTAGGAAAACGCATGGGAGAAATAAAGTCACTCTCTGATAACCTCAAAGATTTCTTGCCGATTCTGCCGGAGATCTTCATTACGATTTGGGCCGGAGTAATCTTGGCCTTGGATCTGATTGTTGGGCAGAATTTCACCCGCAAAGGCTTGGGTCTGTTGGCGGCGGGCGGCATGCTGATTGGCCTGGTGCTGGCGCTGTTGCTGGCTCCGGCCGCCACTGCTTCCAGTAGTATTTTTGGCGGCATGATCCGGCATGATCTATTTGCTTCTGCTTTCAAAATTATTTTTATTGCTGGTGGCTTGTTCACCTGTCTGGCGTCAGTCGATTTTCGTGCAGCCCGGGCCGGCGGCGAATACTATGCGCTGATCATGTTCTCCAGCATGGCCATGTGTCTGATGTCCGCTTCCAGTGACATCATCATGCTGTATCTGGCCACCGAGACCGCCAGCATCGCCCAATATTTGTTGGCGGGTTTCCAGCGTGGCAGCAAGCTTAGTGCCGAGGCAGGTATCAAGTATTTTGTATTTGGCGCGGTCACCTCAACCATAATGCTGTACGGCCTGAGCCTGCTCTATGGAATGAGCGGCGGCACCAGCTACAACACGATTGCCGATACTCTGACCAATGGCAACGTCGCGCTGCGGGTGCCAATGACGCTGGCTATGCTGATGGTCATGGTGGGCTTCGCCTTTAAGACCTCAGCCGTTCCGTTTCACTTCTGGGCTCCTGATGTGTATCAGGGCGCGCCTACACCGATCGCGGGCTTTATCAGCACCGCGTCTAAGGCGGCGGGATTCGCCATCATGATGCGCTTTTTGTATGTCGCGATTCCGCCCGGTGTTGCCGGGACTGGGGTATGGCAAGTATCAGGAGCGTGGTCAACTGTCATATTGTCTATCGCATTTATGACCATGCTAGCGGGGAACCTGTTGGCCATCGGCCAAACCAATGTCAAGCGCATGATGGCCTATTCCAGCATTGCACAGGCCGGCTATCTCTTGATTGGCGTGGCAGCTTTTGCAGCTGCCGTCACGAAAGAGGCCCGTGCGGATGCAATCGCGTCTGTTATCTTCTACGTCGCCACTTATATGCTAACCAATATCACGGCCTTCACCGTGATTGGTTTGGTTTCGCAGAAAGTGGGCGGGGACGATTACAAGCACTTTGCTGGCCTCAGCCGTCGCTCGCCGTACTTGGCATTAGGCATGGTCGCCGCTATGCTGAGTTTGTTGGGTGCGCCGCCTATGGTCGGGTTTGTAGGAAAGTTGTTCCTGTTTCGCTCAGCGATTGGAGTCGGTGCGGCTACTAGCGATATTCGCTACTACATGTTGGTGGTTGTCGGCATTCTGGGTGTGCTCATGTCGTGCTGGTACTATCTAGGTGTGGTAAAAGCCATGTATGTAGATCGCTCCGCCGACGAGGCGCAGCAGATTCGCATCCCGGCGTCCAGTGGTTTTGTGTTGACCGCCACCGCTATCGGTGCGCTAGTGTTAACCGCGATTTCGACTCCGTTTTGGGACATCGCGCTCAATGCGGCCAAATCATTCCTAATCGTCAATTAGGCAGTAATACACAAATAACATCCAATCCAAACTCTTTTAATATCGATAACAGGCTTGAAGTTTGTAATGTCGTAACGGTATAATCAAAAGCGATGCAAACCTCCACTACAACGCAGTTTTGGGGTATTGCGATCCATGGGCAAAGTCATTTGATTGTTAATTAAGACATTCATTTCTAGCCCACAATAGATTCACATGCAAATTGACAAGAAACCATCAACTAGCGAAATAATGTATCGGGCTTTCCCGCCGAACATTATGGGTCTCATGATTTTGCAGATTGCAGTGCTTAATATTGCTATCGTTGCAGCGTGTGTGTTCTTGGGACGATTTGCCGATGCACAATTCGGCACGCAGCCCTGGCTGACATTGGTTGGTGCGTTGGTTGGCTCTATCGCATCAGTATATGCAAGTTATAAAGTGGGAATACGTACCGTGGCCAAAACACGCGATGCGTATGAGAAATGGAAACAACAAACACAATCGATTGCGAGTGATAACAAAATTGAAAATAACCCTTAAAATAGGCTTTAAATTGCCTATTCTTGGTTGAGTTGGCTATATAGAGTGAGGTATAATCTAATCCGATGCATTTCCCTCCTGTTAAACCAGAAGTATTATTAAGTCTCGGTCCAATCCCTATCACTAACTCAATGTTCACTTCATGGATTGCCATGTTGTTGTTAGTGATTACTGGCGTCCTAATCGGTAAGAATTTCAAACGTCTGCCATCTGGTCTTCAACATATATTTGAGATGGTTTACGAATTGTTCGACGGTATGGCTGTCGATGCAATGGGTAAGACTGGGCGCAAATTTGTCCCTCTTATTCTTACATTCTTCCTGCTAATTGTTACCAACAACTGGCTTGGTATTTTGCCTGGGGTAGGGTCGCTAGGCTTCGAGCGTGAATATCATGCTAAGGGAACGACTAAGACTGCTGAAGAGAAACCTTCGACGGCGGCTAAAAACGAAAAGGAGCACAAAACTGAATTTGTGCCGTTGTTTCGCGGTGGTAATGCCGATTTGAATATGACCTTTGCGTTGGCATTGATTGCCCAAGTCGTTATTCACGCTTCTGGAATACGTTCTGCTGGTTTGCGCCATCACTTGGCGCACTTCAAGAACCCGATGGAGATCATCACCGAAATATCCAAAATTCTCTCGTTCTCCTTTCGTCTGTTTGGCAACGTATTTGCAGGTGAAGTTATGTTGTCAGTTATGGCCGGTCTGGTGGTCATCATCACCGGCAAGACCCAGAACTGGTATGGTATTCCGGGTGGGCTGATCCAAACCCCTTTCTTTTTACTTGAACTGTTTGTAGGCTTTATTCAAGCATTTGTGTTCGCCATGTTGGTTATAAGCTTCCTGAGTCTGTTTGTCAAAACCGAACACTCCGGTCATGCTGGCGGGCACTAAACTTTTTACGTTACTCAACGATGGCTATATCAGCCTTTGGGTGTTTTTAGAATCTATACATTTTGGAAGTTACTTAACTATGGAATTTAATCCTACTTTTCTCGCAAAAGCGCTTGCAATTGGTCTCGGCACAATCGGCCCAGGCATCGGCATTGGTATTATCGGTGGTAAGGCAGTAGAAGCTGTCGGACGCAATCCCGAAGTTTTGAGCCAAATCCGCACCATGATGATTCTTGCTATTGCATTCGCTGAATCACTCGCCATCTTCGCGCTTGTCATTGCTTTCATTATTCCGTAACCCCAGCAAACTCTAAATCATGTTAGAAACGCTTGGTATCAATCCAATCCTGATAACTGCACAAATTGTCAGTTTTGCTATTGTCTACTTTATATTCAATCGGTTCCTTTATCCAAGGCTCAAATCTGCCATGGAAGAGCGCCGAGAGGCAATTAGCAAAACCTTCGCCGATAAGGCTGAGATCGAAGCTCGCCTGCAGGCATTTGATCAGGAGCAGAAAGCTGCTCAGAAGAAAGCTGCGGAAGATGTACAGAAACTAATGGCGGAAGCCAAAGATTCTGCTGCCGCAACCAAAAAGGAATTGGTTGCCAAGGCGCAAGAAGCAGCAAACGCAGAAGTGGCCCTTGCCCAAAAACGTATTGAACAAGAACAAGTCAATGCCGAAGCAGAGGTCGCCAAGTATGCCAAAACCATCGCGCAGTCCATCGTCGATCAGCTTCTCTCCGAGAAGGCTGCCGACGCCAATTGGCAGGGCGCGCAGGTGAAGGCCAGTATCAATACACTCAAACAGATCAATGACTGATAACTCCGAAAGTGCCGCCATCGCCGCAGGCTTCTTGCGTTACCTCGACACAAACGGCAAACGCGAGCTGCTTCCGGAAGTTTTGGCCATTCTGCAAAAGGAAATCGGCCCAAAGCTCCCAGAATTACTCGTTGAGTCTGCGCAGGCTTTGTCCGATGCTGACAAGCAGGAAATCATCAGCCTGCTGTCCAATAAGCCGCACTCTGGCGAGATTCAGTTTAGCGTGAGCCCCGCCCTGATCGGTGGTCTTCGGATCACCCATGGCGACCGCGTGCTTGATACATCCGTTCAGAGCAAATTAAAGAAGATCTATGCTTAATCTTGACCAGATCACCCAAGACATTCTGGCTCAGATCAACCAAGTTGCTGACAAACCAGAATTCAAGAGCACCGGCCTAATCACCTCTGTGGGTGACGGTGTGATTGTCGCTAATGGCCTGTCTGAGGCCAAGATGGGCGAGATCATTCTGTTGCCTGGCAATGTAACCGGTGTGGTCTTTAACCTGAAAGAACAACAAGTGGACATCGTCGCCCTCGGCGAGATCACCCATTTGCAAACCGGCGACAAGGTCGAAGCGACCGGTCGGATTTTGTCGGTCAAATGTTCGCCTCAATTGATCGGGCGCGTGACGGATGCGCTGTTGCACCCAATTGATAACGGCGCGGCAATCGTCGACAACGCGGACACCCAGTTGATGCTTGTTGAGAAAATTGCGCCGGGCGTTATCAAACGCCAGGACGTGCGCACGCCGATGCAGACCGGCATCAAAGTGATTGATGCGCTCGTGCCAGTCGGGCGTGGGCAGCGCGAATTGATCATTGGTGACCGCGGCACGGGCAAGACTGCCTTGGCTGTCGATGCGATGATCAACCAGCACAACATCAACCAGCGCCTGCAAAAAGGCGAGAAGCGCGTCATTTGCATCTATGTCGCTATTGGTCAGAAGGCCTCGAAGATCGCCCAAGTCGTCGGTAGGCTGAACGAGACTGGTGCGATGGGTTCATCGATCGTAGTAGCAGCGACTGGCTCAGATACGGCCTCGCTGCAATATCTTGCACCGTTTACCGCATGTGCGCTGGGCGAGTACTTCATGGATCGCGGCGAAGATGCGCTGATTATTTACGATGACCTGACCAAGCATGCTTGGGCCTATCGTCAATTGTCGTTGTTGCTGCGTCGCCCATCGGGTCGCGAGGCATATCCCGGCGACATTTTCTATCTGCACAGCCGGTTGCTGGAACGCGCTGCCCGGATGAAGGATTCGTTGGGGGGTGGCTCGCTGACGGCATTGCCGGTTATCGAAACCCAGGCCAACGACATCTCGGCCTACATTCCGACCAATGTTATTTCGATCACGGACGGGCAAATCTTCCTGGACCCCGATCAATTCAACGCGGGCAATCGCCCGGCCATCGCAGTGGGTCTGTCTGTGTCGCGCGTCGGTGGCGATGCGCAGACGAAGGCAATGAAACAAGTGGCTGGCAAGCTCAAGCTTGACTTGGCGCAGTATCGTGAGTTGGCTGCGTTCGCGCAGTTCGGCTCAGATTCCTTGGACGCCGATACGCGGAAACGCTTGGACCGCGGCAAAGCCATGACCGAGTTGCTCAAGCAGCCGCAATACGCGCCGCTGTCCCTCGAGGAAATGGTTGCGCAAATTTGGCTGGGTCGCGAGGGCTATTTGGACGGCATCGCACTAGATAAACTGGCTGGTTTTGCTGACAGCTTTACGACTCAGTGCCGCGCCTCAAAAGCCAATCCGCTGGAAAGCATTCGTATGGCAAAGGTGATTTCACCCGAAACCGAGGCCGTGTTGACCCAGATTGCGGATAGTGTGAAGAAATTGGTTAGTTAATGAAGCAATCAGCTTTCAGCGATCAGCATTCAGCCAAAAGCTGACGGCTGAAAGCTGACGGCTGATGGCTGATCGCTTATATGGCATCACTACGCGAAATTAAAAAGCGCATCCGCAGCGCGCAGAACATTGGCAAAGTCACTAAGGCTTTGCAGATGATCTCGGCAATTCGCATGCGCAAAGCCCAGACCGATGCGCTGCTGAGTCGGCCATATGCCAGCGAGTTGGTGGAGACGCTGCGCAAGTTGCCCAAGGGCGATGTGCAAAACCCATTGCTGTCTGGCAACGAATCAAAAAAGCAACTCATTATTATTATTGCGCCAGATCGCGGGTTGGCGGGGTCGCTGATTACCAACCTATATCGCACCGTATCACGCTTTTGCCGGGATAAGAATATTGAAGCGATTACCTTGGGCAAGAAAGGCGCCAGCATCGCCCTGCGCAGCAAAGTCACATTGGTGGCCGATTACCCCGCTAGCCAGTTGGAGACGCTGGCGAACAATGTAGTGGATCTATACCGTGCGGGTGAATACAACTCGGTGTGGATCGCGTATGCCAAGTTCATCAATACGATGACTCAACAGCCCGAAGTGATTCAATTTCTTCCAGTGAATTTGGTTAATGTCACGGGTGAGCCCGCCGCTGACGGAGCACACGCCATTTACACCTTCGAGCCTTCGCCCGCCCAGGTGTTGGACTATGTCATCACTGAATATCTGAAGAGTACGCTTGCGCAGATATTGAAGGATGCCTTGGCTGCCGAACACAGTGCGCGTTTTGTGGCGATGAAGAGCGCATACGACAACGCAGTCAGCATCGTGAAGGAATTAAACCTTCAGTACAACAAAACCCGTCAGGAGAAAATTACCAATGAGATCTCCGACATTGCAAGCGCCACACTTTTTGGATAAATATCTAAACCTGTCAGGTCTCTGAAGACCTGACAGGTTTTTTGGAAAAATATGGACAAAGGAAAAATCGTTCAAGTCATCGGCCCGGTAGTAGACATTGACTTCGAAAATGTGCCGCCGGTCTATTCCGCGCTCAAGGTCGGCGATCTGACACTTGAGACCGCGTTGATTTTGAGCAACACCCAAGTGCGTGCCATCGCAATGGGCCCAACCGATGGATTGGTGCGCGGCATGATTGTGACCACCGACCGCAAGCCGATCTCAGTGCCAGTGGGGGATGCTACCCTAGGTCGCATCTTCAACGTCCTGGGTGAGACCATCGACGAACAAGGGCCAGCGGCATCTTCAGAAATGATGCCTATTCACCGTCTTGCGCCCACATTTGCCGAGATGAGCACAACGCTCGAAATTCTTGAAACGGGTATTAAAGTCATTGACCTGATTGCACCGTTTGTGAAAGGCGGCAAGACTGCTGTGTTCGGCGGCGCAGGCACAGGCAAGACCGTCATCATCACCGAACTCATCAGCAACATTGGCCGCATCCACAGCGGGCACTCGGTGTTTGCCGGTGTGGGCGAGCGCACCCGCGAAGGCACAGCGCTTTACCGCGAACTGCAGGAAGGTGGTGTGTTGGACAAGACCGCGCTGGTGTTCGGCCAAATGAATGAGCCCCCCGGCGCACGCATGCGCACCGCACTGACGGCGCTGACCATGGCGGAATACTTCCGCGATGTGCGCAACGAAGACGTGTTGCTGTTTATTGACAACATGTTCCGCTTCGCACAGGCCGGTTCGGAAGTGTCAGCGTTGCTGGGTCGCGTGCCGAGCGCGGTGGGTTATCAACCTACGTTGGCCGCTGAAATGGGCGCGCTACAAGAACGCATCAGCTCCACCAACAAGGGCAGCATCACATCAGTACAAGCTGTTTACGTACCCGCCGACGACTACACAGACCCGGCCCCAGTGGCGACCTTTGCCCACTTGGACAGCCAGATGTCGCTGGAACGTTCGCTGGCCGACCAGGCGTTGTTCCCGGCGATTGACCCGCTGACATCATCGGCCCGCGTGCTGGACCCGAACTATGTCGGCCCAGAGCACTATCGTGTGGCGAACGGTGTGAAGCGGGTGTTGCAGCGCTACAAGGAACTGCAAGACATTATTGCCATCTTGGGTGTGGACGAACTGGCCGACGAAGACAAGCTGATCGTGAGCCGCGCGCGCAAGATTCAGCGCTTTCTCACCCAGCCGTTCACGACTGCCGAGCAGTTCACTGGCCGCAAGGGTGAATATGTCAAGATCGAGGACACTGTCAGCGGCTTCGCGCAACTGATCGATGGCAAGCTGGATGATATTCCTGAGGATCGCTTCTACATGAAGGGTAACCTTGACTCTGTGTTGAAATCCTGATGCTAAGGCTCAAAGTCATCTCCCCGGAAAAGACGGTCTTGGATGCAGATTGCACCCATGTGACCTTGCCCTCGTCCGAGGGTCAGATCACTGTGTATCCACATCACGCACCCATCTACACGCTTATCACACACGGCGAGGTCATTGCACACACCGACAAGGGTGTGGTCTCGATGGGTGTCGGTTCTGGTTTTGCCAACATCTCCCAAACCAACGTGACGCTGTTGGCGAACTTTGGCATCCTGAGCGACGAAATTGACGAAGTCCGCGCCAATGAAGCCAAAGCCCGGGCTGAGCAGCTGATCAAAGAGCGCCGGAGTGACCAAGACTTTATGATGGCGGAAGCCGAGCTTTCGCGCAGTCTGTTGGAACTGAAGCTGGCAAGTAAGCGCCGCAGCAATTAGCGTTTTGCCGTAACTATTCAGCCACAATTAAAATCCGCTAATCACACTAATCTTCGCAAATAAAATTAGCGTAAATTCGCGTTATTCGCGGACAAAAACCAAATTTGGACTGAATAGTTACGTTTTGCCTCTCAAACCAAAAGAGAGAAGCCCCCCAAGGCAGCCCTCTTGTCAGCAATGGCAAGAGGGTTTTTTTATATGACTATTCGATTCGTGACATTTAGCGTTATCTTGGATGACATCGTGCTGGCGGATGGCCGCACGTATATGGCCATGCTGGGTGGCGGTGGACCGCAGACCTGCTTTGGGGCGCGCCTCTTTATGGGTGCCAATGAAGTCGGCATCGCCTCTGGCGTGGGCGCGGACTTTGACCGAAGTTGGTTTGATGCGGCGGGGATTGACACGCGCGGGCTTCGATCAAGTGCCGATTTGCCGACCATGCGCGCCTGGCAATTGATTGATCAGCTTGGGCATGACGAGCGCCGTACTCAAGTCTGGCGGGTGCCGCAAGCTGCGGTTCGCGCTGGGCTAGATCGCTCCCTTTCTTTATTGCCACCTGAGTATCTCGAGGCGCAAGCGTTTCATCTCGGCATTCACCCGGATCAACCGGATACTGAATTCGTGCAATCGTTGCGTCAGTTGCCACAGCGCCCGTTGATCAGCGTGGAAGTGTTCAAAGGTGCCGATCAGTTGCCGGGGCAGGCGACACTTTCAAGCTGGTTATCGCTGTGCGATGTGTTTTCGGCGAACACTGCTGAGGCCATCTCGATGGGCGCGCCACACGCTCCCGCTGAAGCCGCTCGTTGGTTTGTGGCACTGGGCGCGCAGATCGTTATTTTGCGGATGGGTGCGCAAGGCTCTATCATTTGCCGTGACCAGACAGTTGTGCATGTGCCAGCACTGCCGCTACGGCAATTACCGATTGGCGCAGTCGGTGCGGGCAACGCGTATTGTGGCGCTTTTGTAGCCTCGTATCTATTGCATGGGAATTTGGAGCGGGCTGGACAAGCCGGCGCGCTGGCGGCGAAACTGGTCATTGAAGTGGAGCGGCTGCCCTCGGAGTTCTGAAAGTTCTGAAAGTTCTGAAGGTTCGTAAGGTTCAGCAACGTTATGAACGTTTGGAACCCTCAGAACTTTATCGAACCTTAATAACTTTCTGAACTTACTAAACCTCCCGATCTTGCTAAACTCTTCGCAATGAACCTTCTACTCGATGTCAATGCCAATGCGGCACAAGCGCTGCTGCGACCGGGGATGATTGATCTTGGGCTGGGTTATCCCGATCCAACATTGCTGCCCGTCGAGGCGATGCAACGGGCGAGCCAGCGGGTGCTGGCGGATTGGGGCAGCGTGACGCTGGAGTATGGAGGTAATGCTGGGCCAAGGCCGCTGTTGGCATGGTTGATGGCGCATTTCGGTGCGCTGGAGCACCAGGAGATTGCGCCGGATGAGATCATGGTGACGGGTGGCATCTCGCAATGCCTAGATCAGTTATTGCATCTCTACACCCAGCCCGGTGATGTGGTGCTGGTCGAGTCGCCGACATATCACCTGGGGGTGCGAATTTTGCGCGATCACCCTTTGCAATTGCTGCCAGTGGCATGCGATGATGAGGGACTGTGCGTAGATCGACTGCAAGAGATCCTGGCTGAATTGCGCCGGCAGGGCAAGCGGGCCCGGGCACTGTATATCGTGCCGACATTTAACAATCCCACTGGCCGCTCACTTAGCCTAGAGCGCCGCAAGCAACTGGTGGATATTGCTGCGTCAGAAGATTTGCTCATCCTCGAAGACGATGCTTATCGCGAATTGAATTACGATGGCCCGGCTTTGCCTTCGCTGTGGTCGCTGGCCCGGCGTGGAACAGTGGCACGGATGGGGTCGTTCTCTAAGACGCTGGCGCCAGGCTTGCGGGTAGGGTTTCTGACGGCGGGCCGTGAGATCATTCAGCGGATTCTGGATTGCGGGGTGCTCGATAGCGGCGGTGGGCACAACCACTTCGTCGCGTTACAGGTGGCGGCTTTATGCGTGAATGGTGATTATGCGCCGCAGGTGGCAAAGTTGCGGGCTGAGTATCGATTGCGACGTGACGCGCTGGATGTGGCCTTACGTCAGCATATGCCAACTGGATGCACGTGGCAGAACCCGGCGGGCGGTTTCTTTTTGTGGCTGCGTTTGCCAGATTCGTTAGACAGCGCAGCGCTGTTGCCACACGCCAACGCGCAGGGCGTGGCTTACATCCCCAGTGCGCGTTCACATTTGGACGGCGGTGGGCGTGATTTTCTGCGCATGGCTTTCACGTTGTTTCCGTCGGAGCAACTGGCTGAAGCAGCTCGGCGGCTCGGGGCTCTGCTGACGGAAGACGGGAGACGATAGACGAGTGCGAAGCCTGCCTGTGGGATGGCAAAATTTCCGTCGTCCGTCAACTGTCGTCCGTCGTCCGTCACCCGTCACTCAAACCCCAACCCGCGTTCCTTCAAACTCACGTATCGGTTTTGAGCAATCACCAAATGATCTAATACCTCGATATCGAGGAGTTTGCCCGCTTTGGTTAGCTCTTTGGTCACGAAGACGTCATCTGCGGATGGGGTGGGGTCGCCGGACGGATGATTGTGCGCCACGATGAGCGAAGCAGCGTTTTGACGAATGGCCTCTTTGAACACTTCGGCCACCCGCATATTGGCTGCGTTGAGCGTGCCGCGATAAATCATCGACATGCTCAGCAAGCGATTGCGCGAATCCAGCAGCATGATGCGCACCTCTTCTTGTTCTAAGACGCCCATCTCGAGCATCAGCATTTGGGCGGCCTCGGCGGGGGTTTTGATAAGGGGCTTTTGGTCGGCGGTGGAATAGGCCAGACGCTTGCCCAATTCCAACATTGCTTTGATCTCGATAGCTTTGACTGGGCCGATGCCATGCACCTGTTGTAGATCGTTGATGTTGGCGCGTGCTAAGCCGCCCAAGCCGCCAAAACGCCGTAGCAGCTCATCGGCCAATGCCAGCACGCCCACGCCACTTGGCCCGATCCGCAGTAAGATAGCTAGCAACTCCCGCACCGATGTGCCGGATGCCCCCACCTGCAAAAAGCGCTCGCGCGGGCGTTCGCCTTCCGGAATATCATCGATCATGATGTGATATGCCGCGGGACCTCGGCCTTGATTTTCAATTTGAATGGGATTTACTAACAACTCCGACATCGTGTGTAGAACCATAGCGAACAAAGACCTACAAGTAAATCCGGCAATGGCCCGATTTCTCTATCCCGATTTAGGTGCAACGTATAATCTGAAACAGACCCTCAGGTTGAAAAGTGGGCTATTCCAGAAGCAAATCTGAAGATCTACAGCTGCAGGTGTTGAATGACAGAGAATATTAGTAATCTCATCGTGGCCGCCGCTGCCATTTTTGGCGCGATTGCCGCTGCCCTTGTGGGCGGACTTACATTATGGACATTTCGGGATATCAGGGCGCGCTCGCGAGATATCCTGGTGCAAATTTTGGCAACAGTTATGGTTGGGGTGATCCCGGTCGCCGGCATTTTGGTGTATTTTATGCTGCGTCCGCGCGAAACGTTGCAAGAAGCGTATGTGCGCGCGCTGGAAGAAGAATCTTTACTATCTAGTATCGAGCATCAGGAATTTTGTCCAACGTGTGCACGACGGGTCGATCAGGATATGCAGTGGTGCCCGTCCTGCCATACCAAGCTGCGTACAGGTTGTGGCACTTGTGGCAAGGCCATCCATCTGTCATGGGATATGTGCCCCTATTGTGGGACTGAGCAAACCCCGGAAATGCCGCGGGTGAGCAAGCCCAACCCAGTGCGCGTGAATGCCCCAGCACAATCGCGGATGGATTTGCCTAAGGTCGCAACGCAGAGTCTTGCGGACAAGCTGCCGTCTGCTGCTAATGCCAAGGCCCGTTTGAGTGGTCTGTTGGACAAAATGGGTGGAGCTATTGATCAGGTGACTTCAAACCGCCAACAAGCGCCCCAGGAAGAAGAGCCGCCGAAGTCAACGCTGCCACCGCAAAATGGCAACGGCAGCAGCTATGTTCGCCCCCGTCGCCCCTTGCCGCCGCAGCGGGATCGGGATGATGATTTGGAATAGATGGGTCAGAAGACCATTTTCACCCTCGAATGTAACCACAGTGTGCATAGGTATGGCTGGAATATCAGTATCGGGATACCACAGCCGATTTTCGGCGACGACGATAAACAGGCCATACTCATCGCCCACCGCTGTGAACGCATCACTGCCTGCGCCATCGTAAATGGGCAACCCATATTGGGTGATGAGCTGTTCGACCTGTGCGCGCACGTTCGGCGTGACCAACCCAATTTCGCTGATATTGAGCAGACTCGTCCCAGCAAATGGTTTGTCGTTGGCATTGGGCAAACCATGCCGTGCAATTAGCTCGATAATATTTCCATCTGGGTCGATGGCGTAGATGGCATGGGCGTTCCAATCACGAAAATCAAATTCATCCTGGCCAGATGCAGCGCGATGTAGCGGTACGCGTGTGGATAGCCAGGCCTTGGCATCGGCAAACTGATTCTCTGGGATGTTGAAGGCGAAGTGATACACCCCAGTTTCGTTTGATGGAGCCGGCACAAAGATCAGCTCAGTCGCCCCGGCGGTAATGCGCAATTCGTTGGCGTGTCTGTGTGCAGGCAGTCCTAACGTCTGGTTGTAAAAGACTTGTTGCGCGGTTAGATCGCGTGAGTGCAGTTGTAGCTGAGCGATTTTCATACAAAAATATTATCCAAAAATACGCCCTAATTGTGCTTCGACATTTAGCATGGGTGTGTGCAGCAAGCGTTGCGCCAGCGATACATCCAAGCTGCTGTCGGTGGGCAACATAGCCACGGACGATTCTGCCAAAGATTCTGGCACGATTTGTGTTTCGTCTGCCCCGATGCGCCGGGCGAGCGCACGCACATAGGCGTAGTTCGTGGTGCGTTCACTCCCTGCTATATGTAGGATGCCGCGATAGGTGAATGCAGGTTCGATCAGCTCGCAGAGGGCGTCGATTAAGGTGTCGATGAGGGTAGGGGTGAAGTAGCGATCATTCAGGCGCTTGGTCTGAACACCCGATTCAAGTTGGGCGATGAGCGCCGCCAGACGCGCCGACAACTCACCCGATGCATCGCGCCCATCCACAACTGAAGTGCGCACGATCAGGCTATTGGGCCAGTGCTCGCGCAGCAGCGCCTCGCCAGTGGCACGGGTGACACCATAGCTGCGGTATACATCTTTGGGATGGCGTAGACGTGCATCGGGCATATCCTGTTCGGTGTACTGGCCGCGCCCACTGCCAAAGACGCAGTCGGTCGAGAGATAAATCACTTGCGCACGTGGGCAATGCTCGGCCAACGCATGGGTCAGCCGCACCACGCTATAGGCGCTGACACTATGGTGGTGAATGAAGTCGCCATTGATGGGCATGACCGCGCTGTGGACGACGATATCTGGCCGGAGTTGCGCGATAAGCTGGCCCAAGTCGTCGCTGCGCACGCGTGTTAGATCGAGCGCATAACCCGGTATGTCCAGCGGCAGTTTGTGCGAGGTATAGGTATACGCCACGGGCTGAGCGCGTGCGCGCAGAGCCGCCAGCAATCGCCCACCCACAAAGCCGCTTCCACCCAGGACTAAGATCATTAATATTTTCAGCTCTCAACTACTGCGCTGTACGTAATCCAACGGCACCCAGCCAAGTTCGCCAGTGTTGCTGATCGCCAAAAGCCAGCCGCCCAATTCTCTATCGCCGATCAGGGAATCGCCTTTTTGTACGCTGAGTTCCCAGCCGTTGTAGTCGGCCAGCGCAATATGGCGATAGTCCTCTTCTTCAAGAAAGCTTTCGTGCACCCAACCACTTTTATCGGCTTTGTTGGTGCACCACAGCCAACCTGGGTATTGCGAATCACGGCGCAACACGGTTACGGCATCACCCCGTAGCAATTGGATGGGGTCATCGTATATGCGGGTGTAATCTCGCAACACTAAATAACAACGCGGTGAATGCGCGGGTCGTTCTGGCAGGGGTTTGTCCATTCGTCTCTTTCCTCTGTTTCCTCTCCAGTGCTCATGATATTTGCAAAACGCATAAAGTGTCGTTCACGTCTCATGCTTCTTGTCTTACTACTCTTTCCAACACATCCGCAGCCGTTTGCCCGGGCGTGGCATAGGTCAGACGCGTTTTACACAGGGCGAATGCCAAACCCTGTTGGGGGTCAGCCCAGCTGAGGGTGCCACCGGCACCGGGATGTCCAAACGTGCTGGGCGTTGCGCTCATCTCAGACTGTGGCGTGCCCAAATAGTAGCCCAACGCCTTGCGATATGGCAAATTTAGCACCAGATCGTTTGTGTCGGTTTGCAAGGCTAATGCTTGCGCCATAGTGCGCTCCGAGAGGAGCCGTACCTCGTCGACACCTGTCCCAATTAACGCAGCGTAGTGCTTGGCCAAGGCTCGGGCCGTCATCAAGCCACCGCTGGCAGGCAGACAGGCCCGCTGTACATCGGCCCGGTTATGGGTCTTGCTAAGCGGGAAGAGTGAGAGTGGGGTGGCGCGGAAAATCAAGGCATCTGGCTTGAGTTTCATCTTCGGCGGTGGATCGTTTTCCAAAACCGCGATGCGTGTCTGGGCCTGGGCAAAGCTCCCAAAATATGGATTGTCGCCAAAGAAAATCTGGCCC
>JANMVQ010000428.1:0-5298 GCA_031392845.1 Chloroflexota bacterium | reverse complement strand
GGGCCAGCAAAGCCTTCTATAATTGGGACTCGTGAAGTTTGGAAGATTTGTAAGATTTGTAAGGTTCGGAAGGTTCGGAAGGTTCGGAAGGTTCGGAACGTTATGAACTTTACAAACCTTCCGAACCTTCCGAACCTTCCTAACCTTCCGAACCTTCCGAACCCCAATTATAGAAGGCTTTGCTGGCCCAATGGGGGCGTATAAGGAATATTGAGATGCTCATACGCGCCAGCCGTGGCGACCCGTCCACGAGGTGTGCGATCAAGGAACCCAAGCGTGAGTAAATAAGGCTCGACCACATCCATAATTGTGTCGCTTTCTTCGCTGATGCTGGCAGCAATCGTCTCCAGGCCCACGGGTCCACCGTTGAACTTCTGAATTATCGTCAGCAGCACCCGCCGGTCGAGATCGTCCAAACCGAGTGGATCAATGTCGAGCAAGGTGAGGGCTTCACGAGCGATTTCGACGGTGACATGACCAGTGGCTTTGACTTGGGCGAAGTCGCGCACGCGTTTGAGCAACCGCAGCGATACCCGCGGCGTGCCACGCGCCCGACGGGCAATCTCTGTCAATGCTTCCGGGTCAATCGGGGTCTGCAACAAGCGCGCCGCACGTGAAATAATGAGCTCGATAGCATCAATAGGATAAAAATCCACCCGAAACTGTGCGCCAAAACGCGCTCGCAATGGTGCAGTCATCAACGCCAAACGGGTGGTGGCTCCCACAATCGTAATGGGAGGCAGCTTCAAACGCACACTGCGCGCACTTGGCCCTTTGCCCACGATGATGTCAATGGCATAGTCTTCCATCGCGGGATACAAAAACTCTTCCACAGTGCGATTTAGGCGATGAATCTCGTCGATAAAGAGCACGTCTTTGGCCCGTAAATTGGTGAGAATAGCGGCTAAATCCCCAGCCCGATCGATGGCCGGGCCGGAGGTCGGACGCATCGTCGTGCCCAACTCATTGGCAATGACGTGTGACAAACTGGTTTTGCCTAAGCCCGGGGGGCCATAGATCAGCACATGATCAAGCGCTTCACCACGCCGCTTGGCTGCGGCAATCATAGTGCGTAGGTTATCGCGCACTTTGTCTTGGCCAATCAAATCATCCAAGGTTTGCGGGCGCAGTGCCCGGTCGAGTGCGCCATCATCTTCGGGCTTGCTTTCGCCAGATACCATGCGCGATGGGGTGTCGTTGTCCTTTGCCATTTGCTGCGACTGATTATAGGACGTTTGTTCTTATAGATGGCGCTTGTCAACCATACGATTTCTTGATTCCGTCGGGATCCGTTCGATGACAATGAATGCCGCATTCACGTTCTTCTACTATGACTTTTCTCATCCTTGCGTGAAAACCATCACAAGTTATACTGGGTTTGCCTATGAATATGTCTGACCTGCTCACGGTGCTTTCACCGACGATTCTGATTGTTGGTGGCATCGCACTTCTCCTGATCGACCTAGCCATTCCCCGCAGCAACAAAGTGTTTACCGCGTATCTTTCGATTGTGACCATGCTAGTCTCGCTCATGGCTGTCCCCGTGTATTGGGGCGAGCAGGTGAGCGGCTTCAGTGGCATGGTTGTAGCCGACAGTTTTGCGCTCTTTTTTGATGGGCTCCTATTAGTGATTGGCATCTTGGTAACGCTGCTGGCCTTGCGTTACAACGAAGAGCGTGGCATTGGACGCGGCGAGTTTTATCCGCTCATGTTGTTTGCTTTGAGCGGCATGATGCTGATGGGCCACGCGACTAATCTATTGACGGTGTTCATCGCAGTCGAATTGCTTTCTATACCACTTTATATCTTGTGCGGCATCGCCCGACCTAATCTTAAGAGCGAAGAAAGCGCGCTGAAGTATTTTCTACTAGGTGCCTTCGCGTCTGGCTTTCTAGTCTACGGTATCGCGCTGATTTACGGCGCAACAGGTAGTTTGTCGTTAAGTGGCGTGACCGACGCCATTAACAAAGGCAGCAGCAACAGTGGCTTGCTATTGGCGGGTGCAGCGCTAGTACTAGTCGGGCTGGGCTTCAAGGTTGCCGCAGCCCCCTTCCACATGTGGACACCGGATGTGTATGAGGGTGCGCCAACGACGGTGACAGCGTTAATGGCCACCGCCACCAAAGCAGCTGGATTTGCTGCGCTCATGCGAGTGTTCGTGTTTGGCTTGACGCCAATTGGCGCCATCTGGATGCCAGCCATTGCCATCATTGCTGCCATCACGATGATCGTGGGCAATGTTGTGGCATTGGCACAGACCAACCTAAAGCGTATGTTGGCTTATTCCAGCATCGCCCATGCCGGTTATGTGCTGGTGGGCGTAGCGGCTGGCGGCGCTACGGCCGGGCGTGCCGATGCGGTTACAGGTGTGGTGTTTTATTTGGCTGTCTATGCCATGACTACTTTGGCGGCCTTTGCGGTGATGACCGTCATGAGCAATGCCAACGGTGAGGATCAATCGATTGAGAGCTATGCCGGTTTATTTCGCCGCAAGCCGGCCTATGCACTGGTGATGACGCTGGCGATGTTCTCGTTGACGGGCATCCCGCCAACAGCCGGTTTTGTAGGCAAATATTTCTTGTTCCGGGCCGCAGTTGCGTCTGATCTAACTTGGCTGGCCGTCATCGGCATGTTGACCAGTGTGATCTCGGCGGCGTTCTATTTACGGGTGATCATGACCATGATCATGCGCGAACCCGGCACGAACGAAATTGGCGAAAACACGCTGGCGCGCAATGCTACTTTGGCTTTCACTGCATTTGCCACCCTGCTATTGGGTATTTTGCCCGGGCCGATTTTGAGTCTGGTGAGCGCAGGTTTGCCAGCGTTTGTGAAATAACGCCGGTGCCCGTACCTTAAGCAAAGCCCACCTATTTCCCACACTATACGTCGACATCACACTGCTCCAGTTCATCAACCAACTGTCGATCTCTCGGGTCGCGGCAACCTGAAGCGAAGCCCGCCTACGCGGGCTAATTCTGCCAGGAGTCCGCGTAGGCGGACTTTGCCATAGGTAGCCCGCAGCTTTAGCTGCCAAGACGCGGGGCCGCGCACCTCCATTTGCAGATTTAGCCGAGATATGCGATAAGCTCTCGCATGAACAAGCCTAACTCCAGCCCTCCGCCTGTCCAGCATCCAGGGTTTGCCGGTTTGATCGGTGTCGCCCGCAGCGACATTACGCCGCCGATTGGCATCTACGCACGCAATTGGGGCGCGGCCAACCATGAAGTGGCCGAGGGCATCCACCGGCCATTATCCGCAACGGCATTGTGCTTACGTGATAATAACCTTGGCAAACCGTTGCTACTGTTCTCGCTTGATCTGGGCTGGTGGCGTGCGACACAGGATGAATGGGAACTGCGCAAAGCATTGCTCGATACCTTTGAGCTAGATGAAACGCGCGTACTGGTGCATTTCACCCACACCCACTCCGGCCCATCCATTGCACGGGGTGATGCGGATAAACCAGGCGGACAACTGATTGGCGATTATCTAGACCGGTTGCGAACACAGATGATCGACGCGGGTCGACGTGCTTTGGCGAGTGCGCAACCTGCCACATTGGAATGGGCGTATGGCACCTGCACGCTCGCGCAAAATCGGGACTTGATCGACCCACAGCAACCCAGCCGGATCGTGTGCGGCTGGAACCCCTCCCACAACGCCGACGATACGCTACTGATTGGGCGTGTGACCAGCACACAGGGTGCAATCCTGGCAACATTGGTGAACTACGCTTGCCACCCTGTGACGCTGGCCTGGCAGAACAGATTGATCTCACCCGATTTTGTGGGTGCAATGCGTAATTTGATTGAATCGCACACCGATAGCGCACCGTGTCTATTTCTACAGGGCGCATCAGGTGAACTGGCGCCAGCGGAGCAATACAGCGGCGATGTAACCGTCGCAGATAAGAACGGCGATGTGTTGGGATTTGCCGCGCTCAGCGTATTGGCCAATATGCGACCAGCAAACACAGCCTTGCACTACAGCGGCGTCGTGGAATCGGGTGCACCCTTGGCCACCTGGACGCGCCAGCCCGCGACACCAGCAACTGGGTTGCAGGCAACCTGCCAACCGGTCGCCATTACGCTGAAAAGCGATTTGCCAACGCTGGTCGAACTACAAACGCAATTGGCTGCCTGTAACAATAGCTATCAACAAGAACGTCTGCGCCGCAAGATGCGGGTGCGCGAAACAGTGGGTGACGCCAGCCAAGTGCCGCTCAAAGTATGGCTATGGTGTCTGGGAGATGCTATCCTCGTCGCGCAGGGTAACGAAGCATATTCACAGCTGCAGATTGAACTGCGGCAGCGATTTCCCGGCAAAGCCATCATCGTTATGAACCTCACCAACAGCCCACATGCGGGCTATTTGCCGCCCACCGCGCTATATGGACAGGACCTCTATCAAGTCTGGCAATCACCCTTCGCTCAAGGTTGTCTCGAGACGATGGTCGATCACTGCGCGGAACTTATCGCAGAGATGAAGCGGGAATAGACCTCCCCGGTCTATGAGACCGGGGAGGTCGGGTATCTCCACTTTTCAACCTGAACGGTAACTACTCACCCGCAACATGTCATTCCGAGGCCTGAGCCGAGGAATCCCTTATGCTGCACGCAATGACGGCTTTACTCGGTTAACCGAGCGACGACACATCAGCGTAATGTACAAGAGATTCTTCGGGCGACGCCCTCAGAATGACACGGCCTGAGTAGTAACCCTGAACGTCTATAGAACTCACTCGTAATCCAATAGTCGACGGATGGCTTGCAATTGCGGATAAGTGATCTCATCCATACTGCCACCGGGCAAAATCCAGTAAGTGCGCGCAGTTTCGGGATCGCGATGCAATAGCAGCAGAATATGATCGTCGCGCATAACAGCGCCTTGGTAACGTATAGATTCCATTTGTGTTGTAACTATTCAGTCCAAATTTGGTTTTTGTCCGCGAATAACGCGAATTTACGCTAATTTTATTTGCGAAGATTAGCGTGATTAGCGGATTTTAATTGTGGCTGAATAGTTACCTTTGCATTAAATTGTTCACATGGCATTAAATTCCTGCTTTCGCGGGAAGAACAGACGAAAAATATCGTGAAAGGCAAGCGCATCATCATCTTCCTTGAGAACCTAGAACTCGGCGGGGCCGAGCGGCAAGCCATGCTACTGGCACGCCATCTCGTGAAAGTAGAAAAGCACACAGTACACGTCTGGGGTATCAAGTCGCCGGGTCTAGTGCGCGATCTATGCAGCACATACGGCATCCCATGGCGGATGTTGCCGTGGCCGGCTGGA
>JANMVQ010000423.1:0-8847 GCA_031392845.1 Chloroflexota bacterium | reverse complement strand
TGGGGCCGAGCGGCGAACTGTTTGAACCGATGGGTGCACTAACGCATGAGAGTGCGACTGAAGGATTTCGACGACAGGCCGAGGGGTTGGCGGCGGGTGGGGTGGATGTGTTTTGGGTGGAGACGATGAGCGACCTGCAGGAAGTGCGCGCCGCCATTGCGGGGGCGCGTTTGGTTGCGCCGGAGATTCCGGTGATTGCGACCATGACCTTCGACACGCGTGGCTTCACCATGATGGGGGTCAGCCCCGCCGAGGCGATCACCGAGCTGAGTAAATTCGATCTGGCTGCGATTGGCGGCAACTGCGGCAACGGCCCGGACGAGCTGGAAGCGGTTATCTACAGCATGAATTTGGTGCGGCAGGATATTCCGCTGATCGCCAAGAGCAACGCCGGGATGCCGCAGTTCATCAACGGGGCGACTACTTATAACGCGTCGCCTGAACTCATGGCGGAATGCGCTCGGCGCATGCGGGCTTTTGGTGCGACCATTATTGGGGGCTGCTGCGGCAGCACGCCCACCCATATTACTGCGATGAAGCAAGCACTGAACGAGCAGCCGCCGCTGGATGTCAGCCAGCTGGAGCTCACTGTGTCTGTTGCGACCCGGGCCGCACCGTCAGAAGGTCGGCGCGAGCGGCGGAAGCGGGAGACAATTGCATAATGGGTAATCGAAAATATCTGAAGATTCAAGAGAAGCAAAAAAAGCGAAGAAGTGATCTGGTTTTGGAAACTGATGGCACTGACCGCTCAAGGGTATCTGATTATTCGACAGTTGCATCTCTGCGTGGCGCGGCAGGATCGATAGGGCGTAATCTGACTTGGGTGCAATTGTGTGCCATTGCTTATGAAGATCGCGCACGTAAAGCGGGTGGCAACTCCTGATAAATAAAGGTGAGTGGTAACAAAATGACGACAACACCAGTATCAACTGCCCTCCTCCTGTGTGGCGCGCTCGCCCGCGAGGTGATGGCGATTGTGCGCAAGCATGATTGGCAGGCGGACTGCATCTGCATTAGCGCACAGGAGCACATGCGGCCACAACGGATTGCGCCGCTGGTAGAGCAGAAGCTGCGCGAGTTGCTGCCGCAGTATGGGCGAGTGATTGTGGTGTATGGCGATTGTGGCACCGGCGGAGAACTCGACAAAGTCCTAACCCGTTACAACATCCCGCGTATCGCCGGGCCACACTGCTATGAGATGTATGGCGGCAAAACGCACGATGTACTGATGGAGGAACAGCCCGGCACGTTCTTTCTAACCGACTTTCTGTTGCGTGGTTTTGATGGCATGGTCTGGAAAGGGCTAGGGCTAGACCGCTTCCCCGAACTGCGTGACGATTACTTTGGCAATTACACCCGTTTGGTCTATCTTGTTCAAATCGAAGATCCCGTCATGTTGGTGAAAGCCCAGCAGGTCAGCCAGAAAATGGGTCTGCCGTTGGAAGTGCGACACACGGGCTACGGGGAATTAGAAAATCGTTTGGCATTGCTGATGAACGCGGAGGGTGTTGCTCCAGCGACAACTTTCAACTTTCAACTTTCTTCTCTTATGGCTTCTTATCAAATTCTTTACTGGCGCGATATTCCCTCGCAGGTGCGGGCGGGCGAGCGGCGTGAGCGGGTGAACGTGCCGCTCTCGCAGCGATTTCAAGAGGCGATTGATGCAGCGGCGATGGCAGCCGGCTTGTTTGGTTCGGACGATTACACCAACGCCTTTACTTGGGGCGAACTGCAACAGCGCGATGGCACGCCGCAGGAAGTGGCGACCGCGGTGGCGGCAGAACTCGAACAGCAATTTGAGCAGAAAATTTAAAATTCAAAAGGCAAAATTAAAAAGGTTTTATGACGCGTGATGCTGCTTTTTATAATTTTGCCTTTTGAATTTTTACTTCTAAAAGAGATGTTGACTCAACCAAACATCCGCAAGGTTTACGTGCGCAAGGTGCGGGCAGGCGTGGCCCGGAGCGAGCGCGATGTGTTGGCGGTGGAGGAGCCGCTGGAACTACGGCTGATGCACCGGGGCGTGACCCACCGGGTGGCAGTCACCATGCGCACACCGGGCGAGGATTTCGAAATGGTGGCTGGGTTTTTGTTCTGCGAAGGGATTATCCAGAAGCACGGTGATGTGCGCGAAATCCGCTACTGCATCGATTCGCCACAGCAGCTCTATAACATCGTGACCGTCGAACTACGCGACGAGATCGACTTTGACCCGACCCGCTTGCAGCGCAATTTTTTCACCACATCGGCGTGTGGCATCTGCGGCAAGGTCTCGCTGGAATCATTGGAAATGCAAGGGTGTGTGCCGTTGCCGTTGACGCAGCCAGTGGTGCCTATCTCGCTCATCACTGGGTTGGATGCGGAATTACGTCGGGCGCAGCAGGTCTTTTCGAAGACAGGCGGTTTACACGCGGCGGCCCTATTTGATCTAGACGGCCAGTTGCAAGGCTTGCACGAAGATGTCGGCCGCCACAATGCACTCGATAAATTGATCGGCTCGCGTTTTATGGCGGGTCAGTTGCCGGTGTCGCAACAAGTGCTTATGCTAAGTGGGCGCACTAGCTTCGAGTTGATGCAGAAGTCGTTGATAGCGCAAATCCCAATTATCGTGAGCGTCGGTGCCCCCTCCAGTTTAGCGGTCGAACTGGCGCAGAATTTCAACATCACGTTGATTGGCTTTTTGCGTGGCGATAGTTTCAATATTTACGCCGGGCCCGAGCGAGTGAAGTAGCTAATTCAAGTGTTCTTGCGCCGGGATGCTGGCATCGAGCGTAGCGGGGCTGAGGCTGGCGAAGGCTTGCGTGAAGAGCTCGATCGGGGCGTGCCAGACGCCTGCACCAATATGGCCGATACCGGGTTGGCGGTGCATGATAAAGGCTGTGCCAAACGGGGTGATGCCGGTGCTAACCACTTTGGCCACATCAATCCCAGTGGGCGCACCACGGTTATTTAGAATCGGCAGCACAAAGTGGGCGCTGTTATCGGCGGTAATCTCATACATTTGCAAGTTGGCATCCAGCAACTCTTCGGTCGTTTTGCCCACCGCATCATGAATGGCCGGAGCGCTGCCGGCTGCAAACCCTCCCAACCCGCTGGCTTCGACGATGCCGTCGTCGCCGATGACGAGATTAGCGCTATCAGCAGTGTGTTCGGGTTGATAGCAGCCATCAATCTCTGGCGCGGGTGCAGTGTGCCACATGCCATTCAGCCGGATACCCATCTCCACGCCATTGCTGGCGATGCTGGTGACTAGGGTGGAGGGCAGATCTTCGGCTGTATGCCAGGCCGCTTTACATGCAGCTAGGGTGAGGTTGAGAAAGAACCCACCGTGACCACGCAGAAAAGCCATAATTTCGTTGCTGTCTTTGTTGCTGATCTTGCTGTTTAGAATCAATGGGATGAGTGTGAGTTGCAACAGCTGCATAGCAGCCTTGTTGCGCACATGCGCCTCATCGCCCATTTGCAGTGCCGAACGAAGCATAGGGAAAATCGCGATGCCACCGCTGCGCACGATCAGCTCTCGCAGGCGGGGGGCCAAAAAACCTTCCAGCCAATTCAGTCGCTGCAGGGTTTCGGGGCCATTTGCACCGTGTTGCAACCCCCGCCGGAGCCCTTCGCTGACTGGGGCAAAGGCGCGGGTGTTATTGATGCGGTCTTCGACCACCCAGACCGGCATGCTGGCAGAAATAACACCGGTGCCGGCCCCAATCGCCCCATGATCTTGGGCGGATGCAAAGCGGATCATGCCGGACGCGGCCAGCTTTTGCGCTTCAGGCATGTTGTTGGCTAACCCTTCGTAGATAAATGCGCCCAGAATCGCCCCACGCATGGTTGGGCACATTTTGTCCCAAGTGATGGGCGGGCCAGCATGTAGGAGCGTGTCTTGCCGGAGGATGGGAATGACGCGCCCAGCTGGCTGAATATCAGCTAAGGTGGGTTGCGCCTGCGCAAACATGTGTAGCGCAGTTGTATTGATTGAGTCCTCTGGGTAAACAACCTCACTATCGTTATCCGTTTGCATGTTCCGATTAGGCCTTACGATTGGCGCTGGCAACACACGGGACGCGGGGTAAAGAAATTAGGATAAGGCAGTGGTGATAGCAGCCGAGCGGTTGGGTCCAAATACTACTCGAAACGCTTTTTGCTGGCAACTGCTAAACAGGCCCAATCGACTTTACTAACTCCAAAAAAATACCCCGGACGCCCTAAATCGTCCGGGATAAACTATTTATGCAAAGTTAACTGATGAATTAGCCCTTGGGTTTGGCGCGCCCCCAACGTTCGCAGGTGATACTGCCAGAGGGACATTTAGGCAATGTACACTGGCTGGCAACGCGCTGATAACCCTTCGGCAGATAGCTCACCCGGGTATAACCGGCTTTGATGTTCTTCGGGTTGAAGAACGCACAATAATGGGTAGCTTGGCTACATGCGAACGTGCAGTTGTTTGATTCGCAACCTTCCATGGCAAATGTGGACTCGGCAAAGCCAAATAATAGCCAAGCCAATGTGCCAAGCAGAAAAAATATTTTTACGATACGTGTGAGGAATTGCATTGAAATGTTTGATGGTCGATTTGGGTTGTAAAGAGAGTTAAATGTGGCAGTATTCATTTTTGTTGTCTCCAACTATCAATTCATGTTAGCTATCCCCCCATTTGTCTATCGTCGCATATTCTTGATATTTTGAAGCGACTGTTTTCTATCAAATTGTTATAAACACTTTGCATCGACTCGTAAACCACCCAAACGATTAGTTTCTTATGCATCAAAAGGCTGATGGTTAAGACTTAGTATTAATAAAAGACTATCCTATTAGGCAGGTTATAAACTAGGTATAAAGACTGATTATCCTCCTGACACGCCAATTGCGTTTGGATTTTCCATAAGTTGTTTGTAATTGTTCTGGAACTGAGCCCACAAATCATGAGCCTTTTTGTCATACTCAGCGGGATCTTTCCAAGTGTTTTTGGGATTTAGCACATCGGCGGGGACGCCTGGGCAACTGATCGGCACATGGATGCCGAATACCGAGTGGGGTTCTGTGGCGATGTCACGTAGGCGGCCATCCAGGATGGCAGTCACCATAGCGCGGGTGTGCGAAATCTTCATGCGCTGGCCCACACCGTATGGCCCGCCCGTCCAACCGGTGTTGATTAACCACACCGTAGCGCTATATTTGGCCAGCTTGGTACTGAGTAAATCGGCATACACGGTAGGGTAGTGCACCATGAAGGGCGCACCGAAGCAGGTACTGAATGTGGCTTGTGGCTCGGTCACGCCGCGCTCAGTGCCAGCCAGCTTGGCTGTATAACCGCTCAGAAAATAGAAGCGCGCTTGATCAGGCGTAAGTTTGGCAATAGGCGGCAGCACGCCAAAGGCATCTGCGGTCAGGAACAAAATATTGCGCGGATGGCCACCCATGCCGGTCGCCACATAATTAGGAATGTAATGAATGGGATAAGCCGCGCGGGTGTTTTCGGTGATGGCTTCGCTGTCTAGATCTAAGCCGTGCGTTTCTTCGTCCATCACCACGTTTTCCAAAACGGTGCCAAACATGCTCAACGTGTTGTAAATCTCCGGCTCGGCTTCCGACGAGAGGTGAATGACTTTGGCATAGCAGCCTCCCTCAAAGTTGAACACGCCGTTGTCGCTCCAGCCATGTTCATCGTCGCCGATCAGCCCGCGCTTGTGGTCTGCCGACAGCGTGGTTTTGCCGGTGCCGGACAGGCCGAAGAAGAGTGCGGTGTCACCCATCATGCCGACGTTTGAAGCGCAGTGCATCGGGAATACGCCCGATAATGGCAACAAGTAATTCAATGCCGTGAAAATGCTCTTTTTAATCTCGCCCGCATAACGCGTGCCCGCAATAATAATGGTGCGTGCGGCAAAGTTAATCACCACGCAAGCATTGGGTCCGCTCGGCGCTTTGCGGGTGCCGTGGCGATTAGGATCGGGGTGAAACTCCGGCGCATGCAGGATCGTGAATGTCGGTTCAAAGTCGGCCAGATCTGCCGGATAGGGCCGGATAAACTGGTTATAGGCGAACAAGGTGTGCCAGGCGGTCTCGCTCACCAGTCGCACATTCAACCGGTAGTTGGGATTGGCACAGGCATATAGATCGCGGATCAGCAACTCTTTGGTGTTGAGATACGCGCGCACATCAGCCTCAAGAATCTTGTATTTGTCTTGCGCTAACGCCTGATTAACTTTGCCCCACCAAATCTGCGCTTCGCTGTCTGGCTCGCGCACGATAAATTTGTCATTGGGGGAGCGTCCGGTAAAGGGCGCTGTGATAGCGAGAAATGCGCCGCCATCCGTCAGTTTGCCCTCACCGCGTCGCAACGCAATTTCAATTGTTTCTGCCGGGGATGGGTTCCACGTCTGCTTAATGCCGACCAGTCCGATGTTCTGGATACCGATTTTGCTATGAATCATGTTAACAAACTACCTTTGTTGTAAACCTTGACACTCTGATGTCCCTGATCATACTTGGCACAGTGAGTAATTTGAATATCTTGAACCAAATCTCGCGGGTGGGCGTGATTGCCATCATGCGGGCGAACAGCTCGGATCAATTGTTGGCAGCCGCCGATGCGATTTGTGCAGGCGGGGTAAATGTGATCGAAGTGACCATGACCACGCCGGGGGCACTCGATGTGGTGCGTGAGGCGGTGCAACGCTATGGCAAAGAGGTCTTATTTGGAGTGGGCACGGTGCTCGATCCAGAGACCGCGCGCCAAGCAATTTTGTCGGGAGCGCAATTTATTGTGTGTCCGACGTTTAAGCGTGAAACAGTGGAGCTGTGCAAACGCTATTCGGTGCCGGTAATGCCCGGGGCTTATACCCCTACTGAGATTCTTACCGCCTGGGAAGCCGGCGCGGATATGGTCAAGGTTTTCCCTGCCGACACCTTGGGGCCGGCGTTTATCAAGGCGGTCAAAGCGCCCCTGCCACAGGTTAAGCTGGTGCCGACCGGCGGCGTCTCATTGGCCAATGTGGCCGATTTTGTGCGGGCTGGGGTTGAGGCGGTTGGGGTAGGTGGCGAACTCGTCAGCAACGCCCTGCTGGAATCCCGCGACTTCGCCCAACTCACCGAGCGCGCTCGTCGTTTTACCGAAGCAGTCCAGCAGGCGCGAGGCGCGTGAGGCGTGGAGTGTAGGGCGATAGCAGAAGGCAGAGCGCCGTGGGCAGATGCACTTCCCCGCACACCACTAAGGACTAAGCACTCGGGACTTTCAACTTTCAACTTTCAACTTATCCCATATGAATGCAATTCGCGGTTTTTTGCTTGACCTGGACGGTGTAGTCTGGTTTGGTGAGCGCTTGGCCCCGGGGGCTGGGGAGTTTATTGAACAGTGCGCGACAATGGGTTTGCCTATTGTGTTTGTTACGAATGCTTCGGCCATGTCGCGGGCCAATCTGCTGAGTAAGTTTCACCGGTTGGGGCTCACACAGGTGACCACGGCCCAAATCTTTTCGGCGTCGCGGGTGTTGGGGGAGTACATCGCGGCACGTAAAGCCAATGCGCGGGTGTTGGTCTTAGGTGAGCAAGGCACGATCGACGAATTGGTGTTGGCGGGGGTGCAATCGGTGCAAGAGCAGGCCGATTTCGTGGCCATCAGCGCGGACAAAAGCATCACCTATGACAAGCTGACCCGCATTTGTCGCGAAGCGCTAAACGGCGCGGAGATTGTGGCAGCCAACCAGGATCGGCATTTCCCGCATGAGGATGGTGTGCTGCCGGGGGCGGGCGCGTTTATGGCGTTCGTGGAGTATTGCAGCAAAAAAACGGCTACGGTCGTAGGCAAACCCAGTCCGGCGATTTTCGAGCAAGCCATTCAGGCCCTGGGCTATATGCCCCACGAGTTGATGATGATCGGTGATACGCCCGAAGTCGATATCTTGGGTGCGCGTGCAGTAGGGTTGCGCACGACGCTTATCGGCGTACATGTATTGGCCGATTTGCCGCTTGAAATGCAGCCCGATCTGCATGCGCGTGATCTGGCGCATGCTTGGCAACTCATTTCTCATTTTCAGACCTGATGCTAGGATATTCTTATTATGTGTAACTTTGTAACTATTCAGTCCAAATTTGGTTTTTGTCCGCGAATAACGCTAATTTACGCTAATTTTATTTGCGAAGATTAGCGTGATTAGCGGATTTTAATTGTGGCTGAATAGTTACGTAACTTTTCCTATTCGGCGCAGGCCGACTTCGCCACGAGTAGCCGCGACATCAGTCGCCAGGCGGCTACTCGAAGCAAAGCCACGCCTCTTCAAGCGGGCTAAGACTTTTAGGAGTAAACAAATGACAACCGCAATTACAGCAAATAACACGAGTGCATACGAAACGATTCTGCAGATGTCGCTGCCGGATCGCGCTATCGACGCCGACAACATTCCATGGGTGCCGCAGGGCGATAGCGGGCGGGTTTGGTTCAAGCCGTTGCGTTTTGACCTGACTAACGGGCGCTGGATCAACCTCATCAAAATGGTCGGCGGCGGCGAGATCAACCGGCACCGGCACAGCGGTGGCCAGGTGTTGGGCTATTGTGTGGAAGGCGCTTGGCATTACAAGGAACGCACCTGGCAAGCCAAACCGGGCACGCTTATCTGGGAACCACCCGGCGATATTCACACTCTTGTGGTCGATGGCGATGGCATGGTCACCCTCTTTGTGATCGAAGGGGTGATCCAGTACATTGACGACAATGACCAATTGATTTATCAAGATGATGTCTTCACCAAGATGGATCGCTATCTCAAGCACTGCAAAGCAAACGGCATCGCTGTGATTGACCTCTGTTTTTAGGAAGTAGAGATGCAACACTGGTAGAGACGCGAA
>JANMVQ010000402.1:0-6473 GCA_031392845.1 Chloroflexota bacterium | reverse complement strand
ATCGGTTTATAGCACAGATGGCTTTGCTGCAGCCAAGAAACATTTTTGTAGAGATGTGCGGTAGGTGCGTGTCTACAAATACATGTGCAGACGCGAAATTTCGCGTCTCTACTTGGGCGGTTCGATCTTGATGCTTGGATCGTATTCGATGATCTGGACAGTTTTGCTTTTGATGCCGGCAAACTCGCCGGTGCTTTCGGATTTGACGACGAGGCCAAGCGCGGAATCAATCCAAACTTTGGCGTCACTCTTGACACTGCCTTTGTCAGCACCCAGCTCCATATGATAAGTGTAGGCATAGGCGGGTTTACCGTCCAGGCTTTCCTCGCCGACATATTGAACATTGCTAATATTGGACGCTAACTCATCGACATTTTGCAGCACCTGGCTCATGATTTCTCCCCCAGCGATCGGTGAGATTTGCCATTTGCCATTCTGACTCATCCAGCCTTTGTCACCGATAAAGATCATTTCGGTTTTTCTACCGCTGGAACCTATGCTGATATGCATCTGGTTGGGTGGGACGACTTCGCCATTCATCTCGGTGGTGTCTTTGTCGGTGGTAATGCTAGTTTTGAGGCGATAGGGCCCGCCTGTAATTTGCTTGCGCATGGCTGCTAGTAATGCCTCTTTGGCGTCGCCACTGGGTTGGGCCGCAGCTGGCGCAACCGTAGGCGCAACGGTAACTGTAGCCTTAGCTGCTTCAGATGCGGGCGCGGAGGTTGCAGCTGGCTTGGCCGTTTCGGGCGCAGTTGTTGGGCTGACCGGAGCGGGGGCGGCATCGCCACCGCAAGCGGCTAGGGTCAATGACAATAGGAGATAGGCGAGGATGATTTTGGTCTTGGTAAACATGGTGGTATTTATAAATCAGTCTATCGGGCCTGCTAATCTTGTCTGTGAAGAAGTTAACGTTCTTGCAATTCCAAGCTCAATTTTATGCGCTACTTCGACTTATTTTGAACACGGATGGCACGGATTTATACGGATCAATACAGAAAAAAGTTTGTTTTTAATCCGTATAAATCCGTGTTATCCGTGTTATCCGTGTTATCCGTGTTCTATTCTGAGGAGAACACGTTCTATTCTGAGGAGACACATTCTATTCTGATTTGCGCCTGACATGACCGCTAATGTTCTTCCGGCGGCTTGATTTTGACAAAACTGCGATAGAGTGCCAAATCATAAATGATCTTCAACGTTCCAGCTGTAATAAATGGCGCGCTCAGCCAACCAGCATTGAGCATAATCCCGGCCAGCGCCGGGGCAATGCTGCTGCCCACACTGCGGGCGATGCCGGTGATGCCAGCGGCGGCGCTGCGCTCTTCGGGTGTCACCACGGCCATGGTGTAACTTTGGCGGGTCGGCACATCCATCTGCGAGATGCTGAAGCGTGCCAGCAGACAGCCGATGGCCAACGGCAGATTGGGCATCAACGGTACCAAGATCAAAAGAATATTCGAGGGGATATGGGTGTAGACCATGGTGTTGATTAACCCAATGCGTTTGGCAACGCGCGACGCCAGCAGGGCTGAAAACCCGGCCAAGATATTTGCACCGAAGAAGATGCTCCCCAGCAGGCCTGGCTCGACGTTGTAGCGCACCAAAAACCAATACGCCATGAAGCTTTGCAATACAAATGCCCCGCCGAACGCATCCAGCGCAAACAAAGCCGACAGCCGCGCCACAATCGACTGAGATTGGGTCAGGCCGAAACGGTTGACTACTGGCTTGATGCTTTCGGGCGCGATCTCCACCTGTTTACCCATCCGCATAAAGAGTAACGCCATGATGACGCCAATCAGCGAATAGCCAACCACGATCACGCGATAGGCGCCGAGGGGTTCAAAGCCCCGCCCCAATAGAAATTGCACCAGCCAGCCGCAAGCCAGTGCGCCAGTGGCCGTTGCAAACGAACCGGCTAGGTTGTACCAAGCGAAAATGCCGGTGCGTTTCTCGGCAGGAATAAGCTGGGTCAGTGCAGCTTGCTCAATGGGCAGAAATGGCCCGACCTCATTACCGCTGGGGCTGATGACGCCGATGATTGCCGTAATAGTCAGCACTAGCCAATTGCGACTGAGGGCAAAGACCACGCCCGCCAGCAACATCAGCAATGCCCCAGCGATCAACATGCGGCGGCGGCCAAGTCGATCGGCGTTGGTGGTCAGCCACAATGAAATGACGGCATCACCCGCCAGTGTCAGACCTAGCAGCAGTCCGATTTGCGTTTCGGACAAGCCAAGCTGAGTGAGATAGAGTGCCAAAATGACGGCCAGCGAACCATACGCAAACATGCGCAGGATGCGGGTGGTAAATAGCAAGGCGAAGTTGGGGCTCATAGAGAACATTCTGCATCAATACCCGCACCCGCGCGAATAAAAAATCAAGACTGTCTTTATCGTATTTAGCGCCGCACTTGCTTCATCACTACGCCAGCTAATTTCACCGGATCGTGCCGCCACGGGGTTTTATCATCGACCACTTCGGCCTGCAAAAGCAGAGCGTTGCTCCTGGCCAAAGTCTGCACCGGCTGCACGATTTCCACGCCCGCAGGCGGCTTAAAGTCGGTCATATGATTATTTGCGATCACCACATCGACAATGCCTTGCCCAATGTGCCGCTCAAGCGCATTCACATGGTCGTCCAGTGTAAAGTGATCGGTCTCGCCCCGTTCGGTGGCGACATTGCCGACGTAAATCACCGGTGCGCTGGTTTCGCGCAGAGCCTGGGTGATGCCGCTCACCAATAAATTGGGCATGACACTGGTAAATAGACTGCCAGGACCCAGCACCACGATATCGGCGTCCAAAATCGCCCGCACCGCGTCGGGGAAAGCGGGGGAATCACCGGGTTCTAGCCAAACTCGCTCAATGGGCAGGCCGACTTTGCCAATCTGCGATTCACCTTTGGCCTGTGGAACCAGCACAGCGGGACCGATTCCATCCAGCGAGGGGATACGCTCATTGGCTTTGAACTCGGCGCACAAAATAACATCGCGCAAGGTACTGGGCACGATGCGGCCGGTGCTGGCCACGACCTTGCTGCTCTCCAAAAGCGCCTTTTCGAAGCTGCCGGTGAGTTCGGCCATGGCTGCAATAAACAGATTGCCAAACGAATGGCCGCTCAACCCGCTGTCGCCGCTGGCCGATTTGCCAAAACGATACTGAAACAACTGGGTCACTAAAGATTCATCGTCGGCCAATGCCGAGATGCACATGCGGAAGTCGCCCGGTGGCAACATGCCGAATTCTTTGCGCAGGCGGCCGGAGCTGCCGCCATCGTCGGCCACCGTGATAATCGCGGTGATGTTGGCGGTGTGCTTTTTGATGCCGCGCAATAGGGCGGCCAGACCGTGACCGCCCCCAATGGCTACGACTTTGGGGCCGTTTAAGCCGATGCGCTGTTGCCAAAGCATGTCGACAATTGGGGTGTCGTTGTGGGTAGTGACCGACGATAAGAGCGACCGATAAAATCTATAGAATCCGTAGGCCAGGCAGAAGATGCCTAGCCCGCCAAACAAAAATGCGCGCAACACGCGTGGCAAAAACTGCAACGTAATATAGAAAAAAATTGGCGGGAGTACGGCGTCACGATACCACTCCACGAGAATATAGCCGATGCCTAAGCCCATCAGAGCCATCCCGACGATCATGAGGAGCAACCAACGTTTTACCCGTAAACCGGGAGTGAGCCAGCGCGACAAACTGGGTGGGAGGGGAGATTTGGGCTTCATAGTTTTGGGTTTGGCAGTGTGATGCGAAATTAGCGGGATTATAAGACGCGAGAAAGGGAATGGGTGCCAAGGTCGTCGACCCATCAACGACCTTTGACATGCATTCCCGTTGTCTTTGGTTATTGTCCGCGAATTACGCGAATATTGGCACTGCCCAGTGGTTCAGAGACCCCCACTAGTTGACCCTAAGTCTGAAATCAAACTGGTGATACTTGTAGCCGACTGGTTGGATTTTGTCTGTGTCCCTGATCTAAATAGTTCCAATAATGCTTTCTGGTTTTGCCTTACTAAAGATGCCTGAAAACTAGTCATTTTTGATGGCAAAGCCGTAAATTTATCTTGGATTTATTTAGTAGATGGTGACACTTTCTACTATTTGGCTGCAATACCAAACCGCGACGGACGGCAGCGCGGGCACCCGCATTGCCTGGCTCGGCGACATCAATGGCGATGCGCGGGCCGATCTGGCGGTTGGCACACCTGGCAGCGACAATGGCGCGGGTCGCGTTAGTATCATCGCGGGCCGGGGCGGCAATTGGCCGGTGCCACCCAATGCCGAGGCGATCTTTGACAGCAAGACATCGTTTGTTGGCGCGTCCGGCGCTGGCCTCGGCGCACTCGTTGCACCGGCAGGCGATGTGAACGGCGATGGCTTCTTCGATTATCTAATCGGCGATGCGGTGAATAAGCGGGCCTTCCTGGTGTTTGGCAGTGGTCTGCCACTGGGTGCAACGCTGCCGCTCAATGGTCCGGTGCGCTCGTCGCTGTGGAGCGTTTTCGATGCGTCGAACCTGGGCGCAGTGACAAGTGTTGCCAGCGCGGGTGATGTGAACGGCGATGGCTTCAGCGACATGCTGATCGGCGCGGGCGGCAAAGCCTATCTGGTGCTGGGTCACACCAGTGCGTGGTATTCGAGCGTCAATCTGGCGGAAGAAGCAGCGGCGACGCTGTCCTTGCCCGCCGGTGCAACTGCCAGCGGCGTCGGTGACGTCAACGGCGACAAGCTAGCCGACTTCGTGGTGACTGCACCCAATACAGTCTATCTGGTGGCCGGCAGTGGGCGATTTGCGGCCAAGGCCAACCAAGCCCTAAGCCTACCGGCAAGCGCCCTGGCAACCTTCAGCAGCAGCGACGCAACCGTGCGTGTCACCGCACTGGGCAACGTGACCGGCGACACGCTGAGTGACTTTGCCTTCAGCAGTGCCAGTGCACCGCAAGTGGTATTCGGTCGCAACAGCGGGGCCTGGGCAGTCAGCCTGTCGCTGGGTGGTTATTCCCCAGCGGCCTCTGGCTTTATCGCCGCACCCGGTGACGTCGATAGTGATGGCATCAATGACATCGTTCTTGGCGTGCTCAGCAACAACGCGTATCTTATCTTGGGCAAGCCCGGTCTCTCAGGCACCCCAAGCGTGCAGGCCACATTCACCGGCGTGAGCGCGATTGCCTCTGCGCCCTATTCGGTGGGCGCGGACTTGAACTGCGACCTGTCCGCCGATTTGCTTATTTTGCCCACAACGAGCATACCGGCCCAAATCAATCCGCAACTGGGTGTGAATACCTCGTTTGCCACAAAGAGCTTCGTCTCGACCAGCACGTTGCCGGTCGCGCCGAATCCAGTGACCACCACGCTGACCGCGCCGGGCGTGCGCTACGTCGATAACGATTACTGCAACACCTGCGCCAACGATGGCCGCACGTATCTGACCAACGCGTTCAGGACGATTGTGGACGCGCTGATCAATGCGCCCAGCGGGGTGCAGATCATGGTGCAGCCGGGCGTGTATGGGCCGTTCACGGTCACGCAGCCCGCCACGATCATCAGCGTCGACCCCGATGCGGTGTTTGTCGATGGTGGCGGCGTGCTCGCCGCGGTCACGATTAGCAACACAACAGGGCGGGGTGACATGCGGCTGAGCAACCTGACGGTGCGCAACGCACAACGCTTGATTCAGCTCAACAACGCGGGCGGCAACTCCGGCATCGGTTCGGAGCCGGACGTGTATTTCGATCATCTGGTGCTGCACTCGTTCACCGGCAACGCCATTTACAAGGATCAGCGCAGCACCTTCAACATGAGCCGCTCGACCATCATCGCCGACAGCGGCAGCGGGCCGCACATCTTCGTCGACCGCAGCACGCCCGACTCGATCTTCCCCGTGCCGGCGTGGTCGACGCGTGCCAACCTGCCTGTCAACGCGGGCGCAGGCAGCACCATCTTTGCGACGCACAACGGCGCCAATGAATTGAACCTGTTCGCGTTGGCGGCCTCGACGCCGATCACATTCCAGCGCTACAACCCAGTCACCAACATCTGGGCCGCGCGGCCATTGCCCGCCGGTGTCACATCAATCAAAGGCGCAGTGGGCGGCGGCGTATTCGTCAAGGCTGTGATGGGCAATGGCACTTCGAACAACCTGGCGTTCCTCTACTCGCCTCCTACCGGCACACCTTCCGTCAACGACTGGGTGGCGTGTGCCAACGCGCCGTTCACGCCGGGCACGGGATTCGCCATGAGCGAGGGCAACGCCAACCAGGCAGCCTACGTGTTAGCGGGTGGCAGCACGGCGTTCGTAATTGCTCACGAGTTTTCTTAAGGTTGAAATGCCCAAAAAATAGGCATTTCGCAGATGTGAAAACAGTCCCAATCTTTTTGACAGGCAGAATTCGAAATGCCAGTTCCAATTTTGGTTGTGCTACCAAGACGAATCGACTACTCCCAAGTGGAAAATGCCTATTTTCAAGT
>JANMVQ010000347.1:0-3170 GCA_031392845.1 Chloroflexota bacterium | reverse complement strand
GGACATCCAGCAAGATGTTGAGCGGGGTAAGCGGGTATTGTTGGTTGCAAAGCTGGATGGCCGGATCGTTGGCACCGCCCAATTGGTGTTGACAGACCGTGCCAATGGGTTGCACCGCGCTGAAGTCGTCCGGGTGCTCGTGCATAGTAGCCAGCGCCGTCATGGCATTGGGCGCGTTCTTATGCGCGCCATCGAGCAACAGGCACGACGGCTGAGCCGCAGCACATTGGTGCTGGACACCCGCAAGGGCGATCCGAGTGAACGGCTGTATCGCTCGCTCGGCTGGATTCATGCCGGCGACATCCCCCAATACGCCCGCAATGGCGAGGGTGGTTTGGATGCGACGGCACTTTACTATCGGTTGTTAGATTTATGATACAAATCGCCGATTCAGCGCAACAACGATATATCGTTAATCGCCTGCGCGAGGTGGGCATGCTGTGGCAGGAAATCGATGTGGCCTGCTCACAATTCTTTGTCGCACTGGCGGAAGGGAATGTTTGCGGGTTTGTGGGTTTGGAGTTTGACGGCGCCTTTGCACTGTTGCGTTCGCTGTACGTTGAACCGGCACATCGCACACAGGGCATCGCTTCGAGATTAATGGCGTATGCAGAAACAGCGGCCCGGGCGTGTGGCGCAAAAGCCATTTTCTGTCTTAGCACTGAAGCAGGCGGCTATTTTCTCAAACACGGTTATGCTGAAACACCAGTGGCACTACTGGCCCAACGGGTGCGCAATGCGCCGCAAATGCGCTACTACCTGGAGCGTAGTGCAGTGTTGGCGGAAGAAATAAGCTACGCCAAATGGTTTGTGCCACGACCGACCGATGGAATCGTTATTCGCTCAGCAACCCTCGATGACGTCGCCCCCATCACCGCCATTTACAGCGAGAGTGTGGCGCACGGAACCGCCTCATGGGAATATGATCCGCCTAACCTCAACGATCTGCGCACCCGTATGCAAACGGTGCTCAACGGCGGCTTCCCTTATCTGGTGGCAGAAGTAGATGGCGATGTGTTGAGTTATTCCTATGCCAGCACCTATCGCCCCCGCATCGGCTATCGCTTTGTGTGCGAGGACAGCGTCTATGTCGATAAATCATTGCGTGGCCGCGGGATTGGCAAAATGATTTTGAGCACGCTGATCGAGCGCTGCGCCCAACAAGGGCTGAAGCAAATGGTTGGGGTTATCGGCGATAGTGAAAACCAAGCCTCGATCAACTTGCACAAATCGCTCGGCTTCACGCAAGTCGGTTTACTGCCCGAAATTGGCTACAAATTTGACCGTTGGCTGGACAGCGTCATAATGCAACGGGCGCTCTGAGCGGGGCGTTATAAACGGACGCATTTTCAAAAGTGGGAAATCGTCCGGAGCGCTGAGCAAACGCAATATCCAGCATACACAAAAAGCGCTCCGGACGATAGATGCACCCATATAACGATAATTGCCGATGCGCGTACCATGGGGTGCATGCCTGTTACAAATCTTTCTGAACAACCCTCTGCCACTCGTGTGCTAGGTCAAATTGGTCTGCCCCGACCCATACGCGAATTGGCGAATGAAAAATGGGACGCCATCATCGTCGGGGCCGGGCACAACGGCTTGACGTGTGCGGCGTATCTAGCGCGCGCTGGGCGACGAGTTTTGGTTCTGGAAGCTCGTGAACGGATTGGTGGGGCCAACACTATGGAAGAAGCTTGGCCCGGCGTCACCATGTCGCCGTGCGCCTATCTGGCTGGGCTGCTTCACCCCAAGATTATTGACGAGCTGGGTTTGGTCAAGCGTGGCTTTCATTGGACTCCCGCCGACGCCGGTCTGTTCGTGCCTTTCGAAGACGGCAGCAGTGTGCAGCTTTATGACGACGATGAGTTGTGCGCTGCCGAAATCAGCCGTTTCTCGCCCAAAGATGTGAGCGGCTGGAAAGCCATGAGCGGTGTGATGAGCCGCGCGTTGCACTCGATTCGCCCGCTCAACGACAACGATATGTGGATCGGTCGTGCACCCACCCAAGCGCAGTTGGATGAACGGATTGGCAACGACGATGAAGTTCGTGGCTTGCTCTTCGACTGGAGTATGGCCGAATATGTCGAGCGTTACTTGCAAGACGAGCGCCTGCATAGTGCCTATTTGGGCCAGGGTGTCATCGGCACCAATGCCAGCCCTTTCGACAAAGGCACCGCTTTCGTCCGCTTTCACCATTCATCAGGTCGCATCAACGGCTACATTGGCGGTTGGGGTTACGTGCGCGGCGGCATGGGTATGGTCAGCTTTATGCTGAGTGATGCCGCACGCGAAGCTGGCGCCGTCATTGCGGCGGGTGTGCCGGTCGCGCGCATCCTTCCCGGCGAAGGGGTTGAATTAGCAGGGGGCGAGCGCATTCACGCCGCAACAGTCATCTCGAATGCCGATCCGGTAGTCACATTGCGCTTGTTGGGTGAAAGTGCTGATCCGCATTGGGCGGCACGAGTTCAGCGCACGCCGATCAAAGGTTGCACGGTGAAGGTCAATTTGTTGCTGCGGGAATTACCTAATTTCACAGCTCGACCTGGGATTGCAGAGGAACATCACACAGGCCAAATTAACACGCCGCTCAATAAGCAGCAATGGCGCGAGGCATTTGCTGCCATGCGCCGGGGCGAACTGCCAGAGCTGCTGTGGACCGAGTTGTATTTCCAAACCATGCACGACACATCGGTGATCGCGCCAAACTCACCCTATTCCGGCATGCATACGATGAGTGTGTTTAGCCAGTATGTGCCCTACGATTTTGCCGAAGGCACTTGGGACACCCGCCGCGATGAAGTGTTGCAACTGGGCTTGAAATCGATTGGTCGAATGTGCAGCAACTTCCCTGACGTTGTTATCGACGCGCATGTGCTGGGGCCACCCGATATCGAGAAGAAAGTTGGCCTGACCGGCGGTCACATCTTCCAGGGCGAAATTCTGCCCCAATACATGTGGCACAACCGTTTGGATTACAAAACCCCAATGCCCGGCGTTTATTTGTGCGGCGTTTGCACCCACCCCGGCGGTAGCGTCATCGCCATGAACGGCCGTAATGCCGCGATGGAAGTGCTCGCGAATGAAGATTAGTCAACGAATCGGAACGAATAAACGAATAGAGTGTGTCAAATATTTGTCATTCGTTTATTCGTTCCGATTCGTTGACT
>JANMVQ010000339.1:0-8186 GCA_031392845.1 Chloroflexota bacterium | reverse complement strand
CTGGGCCAGGTGGCTCATCCGATGACAACATTTTTGTCCCTCTGACCGTCGCCCAAGAGAAACTCTTCACCACCCGCAGCGGCGGTGTAAACTCAGTTTCGCAGATCACCGTTGAAGCGAGCGATAGCAAGCAGTCTGCCAAGGTGACCCAAGATATTGCCGAAGTCCTGCGCCAGCAACACAACCTGCTATTCGGTCAGAGCGATGACTTCCGAGTTTTCGACCAGTCATCCACACTCTCAACAATCAACGGCGTCTTAACTGCGCTACAAATCTTTCTGGCCGCAATTGGCGCGATCGCATTGTTGGTGGGAGGCATCGGCATTATGAATATTATGCTGGTTAGCGTCACCGAGCGCACCCGTGAGATTGGCGTACGCAAAGCCATCGGCGCCACACCAGGCAATATCCGTTTGCAATTCTTGGTTGAGGCCCTCGTCGTGACAATCATTGCCGGAATCATTGGCGTCCTAGTCGCTGCCGGTCTTTCCTGGATCATCGGTCTGGTGCAAGACTTCATTCGGCCAATCATTCAGGTCAATGCAGTCATCGTTGCGGTGGGTGTTTCGGTCTTGATCGGTGTCGTCTTTGGCATCTACCCTGCCTACCGGGCCAGCAATTTACAACCGGTAGAAGCATTGCGTTATGAGTAGCTGATCACCGCTGCACTTCCTCCGCCATCACCTTAATCATCAAGTAAGCCGAGGTTGCTCCCGCATCTTGAAAACCACGGGCGCGCTCGCCCAAACGGCTGGCGCGACCCCGCTTTGGGATGAGGTTTTTGGTGCCCTGCACGCCGTTCCAAGCAGCCTCAGTCGCTTGCTGTAATGCCGCTTGCAAATCGATGCCCAACTTAGCCGCAGTGCGCAGGGCCTGCGCTGCCGGTAACCACGCATCTACCATCGTTTTGTCACCCAATTCGGCCTTGCCAATTTTCTGAATAGCGGCAATCAGGTGTTCGAACGTGTCCGCCCAATCAGCGGTAGTGTCCATTGTGGCCCGACCAGCCACCGCATCGGCGGCAGCGGCAAACGCCACCTCATACATCACGCCAGACGCTGCGCCCACTTCGTCGGCAAAGGCGTCGCTGACCGTACGAAAGGCGCTCTCGGGCGTGGCCTGTTGCAGAGCCGCCAACGCTTTGCGGGCCGTGCGCATGCCGATGGTCATGCTGACTCCGTGATCGCCGTCGCCCACTTCGCCATCCAGCTCGCACAAATAGTCTTTGTTCGCTTCGATAACGTTCGTTACTTGGGTCAGAATCTCAACGACTTTCTTTCCATCGATGGTTGACATAGGCTTTGTCATCATTCCCCTTAAATCTGTTTGAACATCGGACAATTCGCCGGACGCATAAGCATCTCATCGAGTTCACTGTCTAGGCGCATGAGCGAGACTGAGGCACCGGCCATTTCCAACGAAGTGACATATTCACCCACAAAGCGGCGACGAATGCGGACATGCTTGGCATCGAGAATTTGCTTGATCCGCCGATACATGACGTAAAGCTCTTCGTAGGGTGTGGCCCCTAAACCATTGACCAAAACGGCGACATCCGAATCGGTGTAATCAATGTTGTCGTTCAAAATACCTTCGATAATCTCGTCGACAATTTGGTTCACGGGGGCGATCTTGGCGCGGCGCATGCCCGGTTCGCCGTGAATTCCCAGACCAATTTCCATCTCGTCCGCACCCAAATTAAAGGTGGGTCTCCCGTTGGCAGGCACGGTGCAAGAAGTTAGAGCGACGCCTATGGTGCGGGTACTATCGTTGGCTTTACGGGTCGTGGCGACAACCGCATCCAGATCGGCCATAGTTTCGGCCTTGGCTGCCGCCACTTTGACAACGAAGAATGCCCCGGCGATGCCACGTCGTTTGTCGATCTCGGTCGGTGGCGCAGAGGCCACATCGTCCGTACCCAACACCGTGACCACTCGGATGCCATGTTGTTGTTGGGCCCTCTCGGCAGCACGATCAAAGTTAAGCACATCACCCGCGTAGTTGCCGTAGAAATACAGCACACCCGCTCCGCCGTTGGCCGCTAGTGTGGCCTCTAAAATAGGCTTGGCCGGTGGTGAGGCAAAAATATTGCCAATGGGCGCAGCATCCGCACCGCCCGGGCCTACATAGGCGGTGTAAATGGGTAGATGACCAGATCCGCCGCCAATTACAACACCCACCTTGCCCGCAATCGGCGCATCAATCCGCGCAATTGCTCGGCGCCCTACCCGCTTCACCAGATCTTCGTGCGCCGATAGAAAGCCATCCAGCATTTCTTCGACAAAGTCGAAGGGATCGTTGATGAGTTTTTTCATTTCTTCATTTTTTCATTTCGTCATTCTCGATCTTTTTGATTTTCGCCACCTTGCGGGCACTGCCACCGCCGGCAAACTCGCTGGCCATCCAGTGATCGACAATCTGCTTGGCCAGCTCCGGGCCGATGACGCGGGCACCCATCGTGATGATCTGGGCGTTATTGCTCTTGCGGGCCCGTTCGGCGCTAAACGTATCGTGAGCCTGGGCAGCATACACACCAGTCACCTTGTTAGCAGTGATGGCCATGCCGATGCCGGTGCCGCAAATCAAAATGCCACGCTCAATCTGATGAGCAGCCACATCTTTAGCCAACACCACCGCCACATCAGGGTAATCCACCGGCTCGGTCGAGTGACACCCATAGTCTTTCACCTCAATTCCTTGCGCAGTCAGATGTTGCTTGATTAATTCTTTTAGGTCATAGCCTGCTTCATCGCTTCCAATCGCGACAACTCTGTTTTCTTCACTCATATTCACTTCCTGTTGCCAAAAGTATACGGTCGCGGGCCGAGTTACACCAACGCCAGCACAATGGTTAATGTCACCACACTGGCTAAAGTTGAGAACAGCACTGTGGTGATCACAAACTCCGGGATCAAGTCGTTTTCAAAAGCAATAATCGACGCCAGCACTGCGGTCGGCATGGCGGACTGGATAACCCCGACGCTGCGCTCTAGGCCCGCCACTCCAAACGGCGCCGCCAACGCCAGCGCCAACAGTGGGCCAGCGATCAAACGAATGGCACTTGCCAAAATCATGTCCAAGCTGATACGTGGCAAACCCGCACCAGCCAACTGCACCCCCAGCGCCACGACCATGGTCGGAATCATGGCCGCGGCCAGCAGCTCAATGGGGCGCGCAAATACGAGCGGCATCTGCAACTGCAACGCATTCGCCAGTAGCGCAGGTGGCACCGCCAAAATCGCGGGCGTTTTGATCACCGCAATTGCCGCGCGCAGGCGCCCCCCTGTGTTCCAAGTCGCCGCAGCCACGCCAATGACAAATGAGACGGTCATGATGGTCAGAAAATACACGGTGGACATTTCCAACACGATCGGCTGATCGGGGAAGCGAAATTTGATGATCGGCAAACCAAAGTTACCGACATTGCCAAAGATCGCGATCAACATATAGGCAGCCACCATCTGCGGTGGCCGCCGTAGAATCTTCGCGCACCCATAGCCCAAGGCCGCACATGCCAGGTGCACCATGCTGGAATAGGCCGCTATCTGCAACGCCATGCTTAACTCTATTTTCGCTTTGCTCAACACATCGAAGACGAAAGCCGGAATGAGAATGAAGTAGGCAAAGCGCGACAGCGTGCGCGCTTCAAGCTTCAACTTCGGGCCAACGACATAGCCCAGCAGCACCAGCAGAAACACTGGTGTGAGCACGTTTAAGAATATAGGGAGAAGTTGTGACACGAGGGAGAGTGTAGTGCAGGCAAAGGTCTGGACTTCCCAATCCGGAAAAAATATAATAGATGACGAAAGTCTGTGTATTATCGTGTAATGGCCATTCGCTCAGTCACAGCATTGTTCAATCAAAAAATTATTGCCTTCACGCTATTATTACTTGCATTGGCTGTCCGCATCATCGGCTTAGGTGATTGGAGTTTCTGGTATGACGAAGGCTATAGTGTGGCACTGGCCACAAAAGGCATTCCAGCTGCCATCGCACAAACAACGATCCATGAAGCCAATACGCCGCTTTATTTAATTCTCCTAAATGGCTGGGGCCAACTTACAGGGCAAAGTGAGTTTGCCTCTCGATTTCTATCGGTAGCTGCCAGTCTAGTGATTTTGGCGCTTGTGATGCGCATGATGGCCAAGAAACGGGCAGTCTTGTGGTTGGGGCTTTTGCTGGCATTGTCGCCGCTCGATATCAGTCTGGCCCAAGAATCGCGCATGTATGAGCTGTTGGCCACATTCTGCGTAGCATCGATCTTCATATTGCAACATTACTTCCATCGGCCCGCATCAGCTCGTGTCTTTCGTATCCTACTGTTGTGGGACATCCTGTGTTTGGCTGCGTTTGCCACCCATGTGTTGGGAGCATTCTCGTATCTGGCCCAAGTTATGGTGATCTTGGTAGAGCTAATACGCAATTACAGCAAACCAATTATTCAACCCAAAAATATAAAAATAATGGGGTTGATTTTGCTGCCGGGCATCGTGATTGCAGTTTATTTGCTACTGATCAGAATCTATATCAACCAATACGATACTGTTCTGCCTGGATGGCTAAGCCTAGCCGATATTGGGCAATCCGGTCTCGCTAGCTTGCTATTGCCCAACCTCAAGCCGGACAACCTAAAAGCGATAGCTGCGATTAGTGTGGCCCTCATTTTGCTGATGAGTTTGGCCTTCTGCAAAGAAAATCGTCGTGTGACCGCGTATGTCTGTTTATCTTTGGCAATTGTTTGTGTATTTGGTGCAATCACCGGCAAATTTCGATCTCGCTATATCACATTCATTGCGCCATTATTTGTGCTGTGCCTTGCAAGCCTAATCATGTCAATCAGCTATAGACATGTGCGAGTCGCATTGGCAGGCCTGCTCATACTGCTTTCTGGGTTTGGCTTTGTCAGTTGGCGCACTCAACCCATTTACCGATTTGATGACTTTCGCGGCGCAGTTACGTTTATACGCAGTAATATAGCAAAAGATGAAATGTTATTGTTGTCTGAGGGCTACTTTAATCCAATCGTCGAGCACTATCTTGGGAAAGATCCTCAGATAAATTGGATGGCGATACCAAATGACCCAGTTCTCAAAGTAAGTCATACCGTGGATTATCAGTCAGCAGCGCCTTTGCTCAACCAGGCCTTGCATCAAAAATCAGGGGTTTGGCTGCTCTTGCCACCTGAAAATGTAACTGACCCCTCACGAATTCTTATCAGCTTGTTACGCCGTCAGTCAATCGCATTTAGCCCTATTCAAACCATCGATTCGTTCCAAGGTGTGCGCATCATGCACTTTCGATTCAATGACAATACGTATCTGCCGACACCGGACTCTTTGCCAGCGTTAATTGCATCAGGTGCTTCCCGGATTGATCTAAATAGTCGCCCCTATAAAGGCCTAAATGCCCTGGGTTGCTGGCTTCCCCAACCTGTTCAATCAGGCTCATTTGGTTTTGAAGTCATTTGTTTCTGGCGGCTAGATGCCCAAGCCGCATTACCCTACAGCACACAAGTATCGTTGCGTATTCAAAACGATAAAAACCAAATTGTGCATCAACAAGACCAGCAACTTGCCCCAGAGGGATTGCCGGCGAATTCTTATCAAAAACCCATCATGGCCGTTTATCACGTCACTGTACGGAACGCGCTCGTTAACACACCGCACACACTGGAACTTGTGGCGTATACCGCCGAAGGTGAAATCGCACCCCATATTCAAATGCCATTTCAAGTGTCAGGGAATTAACCGTTCATATACCGCCTGCGTCTGGCGGGCTGCGTTTTCCCAGGTAAATTTTGCGGCTTGATGGGGACCGCGTGCCCGCAACGCATCGGCAAACACTGGGTCGCTCAACACACGGTGCAGCCCACTTGTCCACGCCGCCACGTCGAGGGGCGGCAGCAACATGGCAGCATCGCCCACCAATTCCGGCAACGACGACGCATTCGAACAAAGCACCGGGACGGCGCAGGCTAAACCTTCGAGTGCTGGAAAACCAAAGCCCTCATACACTGAGGGCATCGCGACTGCCTGCGCCAACGCATAGACCGCTGGCAAATCTTCGTCCGGCAACCAACCAGTAAAGCGCACGCGCTCCTGCAATCCATGCTGGGTCACCGCCTGCAGCGTCTCCTCAAACAGCCAGCCCTGTTTACCGACAATGACCAGATGCATATCGGCATATTGCGGCTGCTGAACCAATAACGCTTGAAACGCGCTGAACAATGTCAGCAGGTTTTTGCGTGGCTCAATCGTCCCAACAGCTAGCACGAAACGCTCCGGTAATTTGTGACGTGTGCGCACCGCATCTAAAACCCGTGCATCCTGCATCGGCTTAAAGCGTGGGTGTACGCCTTCGTAAATCACATGCGTTTTGCGTTCGGGCAAGCGATATATGCGTTGCGCGTCACGCCGAGTATGTTCCGACACGCAAATCACCACATCGGCCCGTCGCAAAAAAATCGGCATCGCCACCTGCAAATAAATCCAGTTGCGCGGCAAATGATATTTTGGATAAAACTTAAAGATCAAATCATGCAGGGTAAAGGCGGTCTTAATGCCTTTGAAACGCGGCAACAGATGTTCAGTGGCGTGAAATATTTCGACCGACTGGTCAGCGAATAGAGCGCTTTGATTCAAGTTCAATAGTTGCGCCAATAGCGCCCGCAATCGCCATGGGTAAGTCGGTTGATCGATTCTTATTTGCGGCAGTCGCGCCACAAATGCGGTATTCTGCGCCGCCGCCGCATCGTGATAGAGCACGCTGTAGCGTGTGCGCGCCTGCGATCCCGCCTGCACTTGTAGCGCACTCACCAGCTCTTCGGCGTAGCGCCCCAGCCCAGCTTTGCGATGCACGGCAGGCGACACATCAATGCAAATCATCGCGGGTTGGGATTCTCCAGCAAACGTTTTAGCAATAGTACGCGCGGCTCAATCACTAATTTAAATCCCAGCGCCTTAAATGCCTCGACCGATGCACGCAGGTGGCCTTCACTGCCAAAGCGTACATCGATATTGCTGGGAACCGTATTTAGGGTGTCCAGGGCCGCTTTGACCAGTGCAATCTCACGCGGTGTGTTCCAAACATACGCATCCAGCCAGAGAGTAATCACTGGTGCGTGTCGTGCCCCAGTCAAATGCAGCACGCCCACATCCTGTCCATCGGCAATGCACGCCCAGGCGATGCCCTCATTCGGAATCAGCCGTGGCAACAAATCGGACTCGACCAAATCACTCGCCCACGAATCACCTAAACGGGTTTCAGTGAGCTGCGCTTCGGGGATTTGCGAGTTTGCATATTCTGGCGAGAGTCGCTCCAATTCCACACCCTCGGCACGGATAGACAAAATCACACTATCCGCGCGTCTTAAAAACTGGGGGCGAAAACGGCGATAGCCCTGTGTTAACGCACATTTGGTGGCAGGAATATTTTGCGAGGGGACTTCCATCCAAATCCACGGCAAATCGCGTCGGCTCACGATCTGCTCAATCTCGATCAGCATGGTGCGCGCAATCCCACGCCGCCGCATATCCGGCGCAACCACCAATGCGCGCACATGCGCGGCAGTCTTGCTACGCGCCACTAACAGCATGCCCGTACTTTCGATATTGAGCTGACAAATATACGTCGATCCCGCCGTCGGCAACACCGCATTAATCAAGGCCTCGCGACCAAAAGGACGATCCAACCAAACGCCCAGCGTGGGATCAAGCTGCATCAAGTCATCAGCCGAGATACTTTTGAGCATACTGCGTATCTGGCCGGGCTTGCCAATTTGTACTTGGGCACCGGAGGTTGTTCGCATGTTGGGCAATGGAAGACGAATTGTAATGCGCTATCGGTGCTAAATAAAAATAACAAGTCAAACACAGCTTTTATTCACTGCAAGCGCAAAAGCCGCTGAAATACTATGTTTCGCCGTAGGTGTCAAAACCTTAAGACTTATAGATTCCCCGAGTAAACATGACACATAAACCCGCCCGGTCTCTATAGACCGTGCGGGTTGAATGAGCCAACTCTATATGGGGAATCTATTAGTTGATTTTATTTAGTTTGGAATCACTAGCGTAAAGCAAGTGCCCGCGCCCTGAGTGCTGCGAACACTCACTTGCCCCCCATGCGCCTGAACAATACTCTGCACAATCGACAAACCCAATCCATTACCCGGTGCAAGGTTTTCGTTT
>JANMVQ010000303.1:0-2252 GCA_031392845.1 Chloroflexota bacterium | reverse complement strand
CAACGAACAACGTGGGGCAGGTTTTGGTCTGTATACGCTGGCGCAGACTAGCGGTAAGGTGTTGGGCTACCTGGCGATGGGCGCGTTATATGACATCGCAAAATCCAGCCCGTTTTTTCTGAATGCGGGTGTATTGGGCGTATGTATGTTGCTAGTATGGTTAGTGTTGCGCAAAACGGACAAGTCGCACATCAACCAATCTTCATAACCCCTTCACACGGTCTTTACTTTGTTTGAACACAAATTTGCTAACTTGCTCCTATGGAACACACACAGGTCAAAAAACCCTCGAAGCATATCGTCTTCGCTTACGCAGATACGGGTGGTGGCCATCGCACAACGGCCCAAGCCGCCGCAAAAGCGGTGCATCAACTTTACGGCGATACGTTCAGCACCGACCTCGTCAATGCGATCAATTACTTGCCGTATCCGTTTAACCAGATGGAAAAGGCCTATCCGCTGTTTGTAAATTCGCTCACCACGGCCTATCACGCCTTCTGGCAGATGACCGACACCCCCCAGTATGTCGATTTTATCCGCCACTATATTGAGCTAACCAGCAAGGTCCAGAGTGAGGCCTTTTTGCGCGAGCATCCGGCAGATTTATATGTCTCCTGCCAGCCGATTCTCGATCAATTTATACCTGGCGCAGTGGAACAAGGCAACCTGCAAACCCCGGTCATCGCCATCGTCAGCGATTTGGTGACCGTGCATGCGGGCTTCTGGTCGCCCAAGATCGATCACTTCATTGTGCCGACCGAAGAAGCCCGCCAACGCGCGCTTGAAAATGACATACCCGCCTACCGAATTTCGATCACGGGTCAACCGGTTGCGCCCGACTTCGCCGCGCGGGCGCGCAATAATAGTGGGCTGACCCGGCGTGATTTGGGGTTGGATCCGGCGCGTTTGACGATCTTGCTGATGGGTGGCGGGGATGGGATGGGACGGCTTGTCGAAACCGCCCAAGCCATCGCACACAGTCAATTGCCGGTGCAATTGGTGGCCGTATGTGGCCGCAATGAACACGCGCGCAAGGTACTGAGTGAGTTACAAACCGATGTGCCCGTACAAGCGCTCGGTTTTCGCAATGACATTCCCGAGTTGATGGGCGCGGCTGATGTGCTGGTGACCAAAGCTGGCCCCGGCACCATTTGCGAAGGCTTTATCGCCGGATTGCCCATCATTCTTTACGATGCGGTGCCAGGGCAAGAAACCGGCAATATCGACTACGTGGTGGGCAAAGGCGTAGGCGCCTGGTGTCCCTCTCCGGAGTTGGTGGTAAATCAGTTGCGCGCCTGGATCAATCAACCCGCGGCCCGCCAGCGCGCCCGTCAGGCATCGGCGGCCTTGGCCATGCCAGATTCCGCATTAAATATCGCCCGGATTGTGGCCGCGTTTACCGAGCCCGTGCCGCAGCCAAGCCATTCAGAGGTCGTCCACATCTGACTAGCGATGCTCAAAGAGCGTAATTGTGAACATTGATTGGCTCCGCTTTATCCGCGAATTTATTAGCGCAGATTGGCGAGATTCGCGGAGAAATATAAAAAGGGTTCTACCGAGTAAAACGGGATAAACCACGAATCTCACGAATTCACACGAATTATTCGTGAAGATTAGTGAGATTCGTGGTTCATTTCCCGCTAAAGTCGGGAGAGCCATAAAAAGCTAAGGTATTCAGTCATGAACAGTAAAGCTGACCTACATATTCATACAAATCATAGCGATGGAACCGCTTCCCCGCGTCAAGTCCTTGAATATGTGGCCAAACATACTGACCTGCGTGTCATCGCCATCACTGATCACGATTGCATCGAGGGCGCACTGGAAGCGGCGCGTCTGGGGCCGGAGTTTGGCATTGACGTCATTGTGGGTGAAGAAGTAAGCACCGCCGAGGGCCATCTGCTAGCGCTCTTCATCAACAAGCATTTACCGAAGGGCCGCCCGGTTGCCGAGACAGTGCAAGCTATTCACGCCCAGGGCGGGTTGGCGATAGCCCCACATCCCTTTGACGGGAGTGTGCCCTCGCTTGGCCGGGTTCACCATCCATTAGATTTGGCGAAGTTGCAACTGGACGGTCTTGAAGGATTTAACGCCAGTGTATTTTGGTCGCTCCGTGACTGCAATCGCAAAGCACAAACCGTGGCGCAGACGCTGAAGCTAGCCATCACCGGCGGCAGCGATTCACATGGCCCAAATTCCATTGGCAAAGGCTACACCCTGTTTAACAGCACCTCGGCCAAAGCTTCGGCCAG
>JANMVQ010000029.1:0-3031 GCA_031392845.1 Chloroflexota bacterium | reverse complement strand
GCACAGACCGCGGCCTGTGGGCCTGGAACCCCAAAAAGAAGCAGTGGCAGCCGATTGCCACCCAATTTGAGCAAGTGCCGATCAGCGCAGTGGCGGCGGCCGGCGAGACGCTGCTCATCGGCTCCAATGGCGACATCGCTTATTCCAAAGACAATGGCGCAACCTGGACACTGGCCTCACTCGTTGTCAAATCGCACGTATTCGGGTTGGCCATGTCGCCCAATTTTGCTCAGGACGGCCTGGCTTTTGCCGCGACCGCCCGCGATGGCGTGTTGCGCTCCCCCGATGGTGGCGAGACCTGGTATGCCTGGAACTTTGGTCTGATCGACTTGAGCGTCAACAGTTTGGTCTTCTCACCCAATTTTGCTGAGGATGACACCCTGTTTGCCGGAACCGAACTGGGTGTGTTCATCAGCCAAAACCAAGGCCGGGCCTGGCGCGAACTGGGTTTCCCCAACGACTGTGGCCCCGTCGTCGCATTGGCGATGGCCGACAACGAGACTCTACTGGCCGCGACCGAAGGCCATGGCCTGATGCAAGCGCGTTCACCGTATGCAGACTGGTCGCCGGTAACCGCTGTTAAGGCTGATGGCATCAATGCCATTCTTGCGCAAAATCATGCCAATATTGCCGCGACCACTAGCGGGATTTACTCGGCCACCCAGAATAACGGCAAGAGCCAAAAGAGCCAAAAATGGGCGCGTGTGTCCAACATTGAGGATGCCGTGGCTTTAACGCGGCTAAGTGACAACACTCTTGTCGTAGGCACGGCCGGTAGTGGGATTTGGCAAGGCTAAATCAGACACCAAGCCCGAAAGTCCCCTTATAAACAGAACCGTCGTCCATCTTTTGGTGGATGACGGTTTTTGTTTGCCCTCTTACGATTGGTGGCTGAGTCATGTCTGTCGAATTTTCGCCAGATAGTCATGTTTGTAAATACATTATGAGCACATTGTTGCATAAGTTTAGCCATTCTTCGGGCAAAATTGCTACTGTCATCAATCCTGTCACACTCAACCAGCCAATGCTGCTGCGGAGTATGTTTTGGATGGTGTTGGCGTTCGTGGGGGCGGAAGGCCTGAGCACATGGGTGGAAAGTCCTGGCAGCTTAGCGGCATGGAATGATATCCTCCTAGTCGCCAGCCTGCTGATCGCGCTGATATTGCTGCAGCGGGGCTATTTACGCGGAGCGAGTCTGTTTTGCGTGTTGTCACAATTATTGTTGATCGCCGTTGACAGCATATTGACTAGGGAACTTAATACCTTCCATATCTGCGCGTTTGCGCTTCTCATCATGATCACCGGCCTGCTATTTGAAAGAACGATTAACGTGATCGCAGTTGCTTACTGCACCTTGGTGACTCTGCTGGGCCTGTATTTGGGCACAACCGATGCTGGGCAGGGGACTGAATTATTGGAAGTCTTCAAAGTGTATGGGTACAGCTATGTCATGCTGTATGTCGCAGTCAGCATTATCGCCAACTTGTTTGCGAGACAGTCGCGCTATATGCTGCAACGATTGACTGAAACAAATTTGGATATGCGCGGCCAAGCCTTGCAACGAGAGCAGGCCGAGATCGAAGTGCGCAAGCTAAACAATGATTTGGAGGCGCGGGTGCATCAACGCACAGCCGAGTTGAGCGTAGCCAACAAAGAGTTGGAGGCCTTTGCCTATTCTGTATCGCACGATCTGCGCGCGCCGCTTCGCGGAATCGACGGCTGGAGCATGGCCTTGCTTGAAGACTTTAATGACACGCTCAATGACCAAGGGCGCGAGTATCTCAACCAGGTTCGTACAGAGACACAACGTATGTCGGAGCTAATCGATGACCTGCTGGAGCTATCGCGCATCGCCCGGAGCGACATGCGTCGCGAGATCGTCGATATGAGCATGATGGCGCAAGACTTGCTGACCCAATTCAAGATGCGTGAGCCCGAACGTACAGTGGAAATCAATGTCCAACCAAACCTCACGGCAACTGGCGATTCGCATCTTATCCGTCAGGTGCTGCTAAATCTACTTAGCAATGCGTGGAAGTTCACTGGCAAAAACGAGGTGGCCCGGATTGAGTTTGGCAAAGTTCAGGATGCATTTTTCGTAAAAGATAACGGCGCGGGCTTTGATATGACTTATTCCAACAAACTATTTTCGCCCTTCCAGCGGCTGCACCGTGCATCTGAATTTCCCGGCACCGGCGTTGGGCTGGCCATCGTACAACGTGTAGTGCACCGACACTGCGGCGAAATCTGGGCCGAGAGCACGGTCGGCCAAGGCACAACCTTCTTTTTTACATTGCAGACAAAAAAATCGCCGACCCACTTGGCCATCCATAACGAAGTGCAGGTGAGTCTGTCAGGTTTGTCGGCGAGATACCCGGAGAACGTCCTATGAATCAAGGCGCAATTTTGCTGGTCGAAGACAACCCCAGCGACGTTGGATTGACCAAACGCGCATTTGCCAAGAAGAATATCGCTAATCCATTAGTCGTTGTGCAGGATGGTCAGGAGGCCTTGGATTATCTGTTCTGCGAAGGTTCGTATGCCGACCGCCAAAGCAACGATCGGCCTTCCGTCATTCTGCTAGACATCAACTTACCCAAGATCAGTGGACTGTCGGTCTTACGTCGTATTCGTGAAGATCAACGCACTCGTTTGACCCCAGTCATCATGTTAACCACATCCAAAGAAGAGCAGGATCTAGTAACCAGCTACAGCAACGGCGCGAACAGTTACATCCGAAAACCAGTTGATTTCTCTCAATTTCTAGAAGCGGTTGGGCAACTCGGCATGTACTGGTTGATCTTGAATGAGACCCCTCAACAGCCCTAAGCCGGGCAAGGTGGAATAAAATCTCTCACAAAGTCACAAAGAAACCAAGGACTTGAAACAACCTAGCAGCCTGTCGGAGAAGCCACTGAAAAGCCAAATGGGACGCGGACGCTTTGCGCGCTGATTTTCGCGGATTTCTTTATAAATGTCTGCTTCAAATCCGCGTTTATCCTGAAAATCCGCGTCCTATGTTCCTTTCTCC
>JANMVQ010000234.1:0-4708 GCA_031392845.1 Chloroflexota bacterium | reverse complement strand
TGCATGCGACCCAACACCACCAAGGCCAAGATCAAATCTGGCCAAGCCGCCTATGGCTGTTTTGTGCGTTATCCAGACGCCACCCTAATCGAAGTGCTGGGCTACCAGGGCTGGGATTTCCTGGTCTTTGATGGCGAACACGGCACGATTGACCCCAAAGATTGCGAACACATGACCCGGGCCGCCGAACTGCGTGGGGTCACGCCGATTGTGCGGGTGACGACCAATCTCACCCCGATTATTCTGCGTTATATGGACACCGGCGCGCATGGCCTGATGGTGCCGTGGATCAACACGGCTGAACAAGCCGAGAGCGCCGTGCGGGCGGTGAAATACGGCCCACGTGGCATGCGCGGGTTGGCAGGTGTGCGCGCCTCGGATTTTGCCCAGGTCGGCACGTTTGGTGAATACGTAGAACAAGCCAACGCCGAGACCATGATCGTGTTGCAGGTCGAGAGCGCCGACGCTATCGATGAGTTGCCTGCCATGCTGGAGATTCCGGACATTGATGTTATTTTCATCGGGCCCAACGACCTTTCGCACTCGTTGGGTCTGCCCGGCCAAGTGCAACACCCGACCGTGCAAGCCGCCATGCAGCGCATCGCCGATCTGGTGGTGCCTTCGGATAAGGCGCTCGGTCTGATGGTGCGGGATATCGACCAGGCCCGCCAGTGGGCTGAACGCGGGGCGCGCTACATCAGCATCAATTTGGAAACGCTGTTGGCCCCGGCCATGCGTTCGTATTTGCAAGCAGTGCGGGGGTGAAATACGCACCCGTAGAGACGCGCGGTATGCGCGTCTATAGGATGCGTATGCGCGTCTCGGTTTCCCAATATTAAAACGGAGGAATATGCAACGTCTGCATTTGATTGGTCTATGCGTAGCACTGACTGCCTGTCAAACTATACCTGTGCCATCGACCCAGGCGCCATCCATCAATGACGCACCCGCGGTGGTGCACGTGATTCCCCTCACACCACAACCCGAGTGCACCAATACCTTTGCGACACATAATCTGGACTTTTCTACAGGCAACCACATGCGCACGATTGCGATGTACGCCAGCAACGGCGCGGGCGTGGCTGTAAACGATCTAAATGGCGATGGGTTGCTCGACTTGGTCTTTGCCAGCACCGATGGTCAGAGCGCGATTTTGTGGAATCGCGCCCAGCTCAACTTTGAGCGCGAGCCACTGCCGGATATCAACACCCGCGCCGTAAATATTGTGGATGTGGATGGCGATGGCTTGCTGGACATCGTGTTCACCCATCGCGCCAGCACGAGCGGCGGGGGCGTGTCTTATTGGCGTAATCTGGGCAACGCGCATTTCGAGCAAGGCAAGTTGCCCGGGGTCAATGCCTTGGCCTACGCGATGGGTTGGGCCGACCTCAACGCCGACAACACCCTCGATCTGGTCACTGGTTCGTATAACGCCGAGTTTAAGAAAGAAGGTGTTGAAGAAAATAGAGTTATCGATCACTCGGGCATATTTGTCTACGAGCAACGCAGCAACGGATTCGCGCCGCGCCGTTTGATCACCGAGTCGCAAGCGTTGTCGATTGGCTTGCTCGATCTTAACCAAGACCACAAGCCCGATATCTGGGTGGCCAACGACTTTGCCTTACAAGATAACCTATGGGTGCGCAATAATGTCACTTGGGTCGCAACGCGCCCGCTGCCGCAAACCTCGCACAGCACCATGAGCATCGATTGGGCCGATCTCGACAATGCCGGCAAACAAGCGCTGTTCACGACCGACATGAATCCCTACGACACCACGCCAAAAAATATGGCTGCCTGGTTGCCAATGCTGGCCGCCACCGACGAGAAGCGCCAACCCGACGACCGGCAGATTATGGCCAACGTGCTATTGTCACAGGATGCGCAAGGCCGTTGGCAGAACGAGGCGGCCCAGCGCGGCATCGATGCGAGTGGTTGGAGTTGGGCCAGTCGTTTCGGCGATCTAGATCAGGATGGCAAGCTTGATCTTTATATCGTGAATGGCATGATCGCCAAAGACTTGTTTGGCCACCTGCACAATGACGAGCTGGTTGAAGAGAACCGCGCCTACCGCAACACCGGCGATGGCATGTTTGCGCTGGCTCCCGAATGGGGGTTGGCATCGACCAACAGCGGACGTGGCATGGTAATGGCCGACCTCGACAACGATGGTGATCTCGACATCGTGGTGAATAACATGCGCGGGGTGGCCCAGCTCTTTGAAAATAAATTGTGCGGCGGCGGCAGTTTACAAGTGGCACTGGATTGGCGCGGCGTGGGCAACACTCACGCCATCGGCGCGCAGCTAGAGTTAGCGACCAATCGCGGTGTCTATCGGCGTGACATTCGTGCGTCGGGTGGCTATTTGTCGGGTGATGCCGCGCGCGCCCATTTTGGCTTCCCACGCGATGCGACGCTCATGCGGTTGCAAGTCACCTGGCCCGATGGCCGAGTGTCCCAAATCGAATCGGCGCAATTGTTACAAGCAAATACGCTTTTGCAGATTCAACGCTAAAATTTTGGACGACTTGGTGCTATGAATCAATCATTCGCAATTCCAATCTCAACCAGAGCAACATTTCGGGGGCCGTTGCCTCTATTGCAACTGCTGCACCCGCGTGAACTCTGGCGACCCTGTTTGGCGGCTTTAGTCGTCGGCGCGCTGGCTGCGGTGGTTAGTGTGCGGGTGTTGGGCTGGCCGTTGTGGGTAGCCAGCGCCATCGCGTTAGCCACTTTCCTGGCCCCTACCCTCCTGAAATGGCGGATGGACTGGCAGCGCTTTGGCCTGACCGTGACGCTGTTGGGTGCGCTGCTCACTGTGCAAGGTTTTCATACGATTGAGCATGTGGCGCAATGGGTGCAATATCACCTGCTGTTCTGGTCGATGCGCCAGTCCAGCGGCTTTATTTCCCCGGCCAACGCCGAGTGGGTGCATTTTGTTTGGAACTGGGGGGTGTTGATCGCGGTGGTAGTGTTGGTACGGGGTGGCCTGCGCAACATATGGGGTGGATTATTGCTGGGCGTGGCGATAGCGCATACGGTTGAGCACACCTACACCTTTGTGCGCTACCTCATGGTGTTACAAGATTTGCGTGAATTGGGCGTGACCAACGTCACCGCGCAGGGCTTGGCGGGTATTTTAGGGCGCGATGGCTGGCTGGCCCGCAGCGCTTGGACCCAGGGCACCTTTTTGTGTAGCATCCCCGGCCTCACCACGGCCATCCGGCTGGATGTGCATTTTTGGTGGAACGTAGTCGAAATGACGTTATTGACCCTGGCCGGGCATGTCTATTTGCGGAAGACCCGTGTATAATCTATCGGCTTTAGCCTTGGAAAGCTTCCAGGTTTGAAGACAAATTCACTCACCCGTAGGGCGTCGCTAATAAACACAAGGTAGACATAACACGCAGCCGATCGGGTGTCTAAGAGGGAAAACAACATGTATGCAGTAGTTGAAGTGGGCGGACGCCAGTATCGTGTATCGCCCGGCGATCAATTTTTGGTCGAAAAACTGAGCGCTGAGAAAGGCAGCACGCTAAATCTCCCAGTATTGCTGTGGTCAGATGACAGCGGCACTACCGTCGGCACCCCGGTCGTGGAAGACAAGCAAGTGGCTGCCAAAGTCGTTGGCGACGAGAAAGGCGAAAAGCTGATCGTCTTCCGCTATATCCCCAAGAAGCGCTTTCGTAAAAAGAACGGCCACCGCCAAACCTATACGCGATTGCAGGTAGAAAACTAAAATTCGTTTTGAAAGTTGGCGGGGTTGGTAAGGTTTATAAGGTTCAAAAGTTCAGCAGGTTTGCAGGCGTGAAGCTCATCAGAACTTTAAACACCTTCAGAACCCGCCAAACCTTCGAAAAAGTGAGATTACAGAAATGGCACACAAAAAAGGTGGTAGTTCCACAACGAACGGGCGCGATAGCAATGCGCAGCGCTTGGGTGTGAAGATTTACGGCGGTCAGGTCGTGCGCGCGGGCAACATTATTGTGCGCCAGCGCGGCACCAAGATTAAGGCGGGCGTGAACGTGGGCGTGGGCAAGGATCACACCCTGTTTGCCAAGTCGGACGGCGTGGTGGTCTACCAGACCCTCCCGACGGGCGCTAAGCGGGTCGCGGTGACTGCCGCTGCCGCCAAAGTTGCGGAGTAATAAACATGAAGAAAGATATTCATCCCAAATATTACCCGGATGCCAAGGTATTCGTGGCTGGCCAGTTGGTCGGAACCACCGGCTCCACCAAACCCGAACTGCACTTGGAAGTGTGGTCGGGCACACATCCGTTTTACACTGGCGAGCAGCGCCTTATCGACACCGAAGGGCAGGTGGACCGCTTCGCCAAGCGTCTGGCCCGCCGCGCCGATGAGGTGACCGACAAGACCTCGAAGCAGGCCAAGCGTCGCGCCAAGCGCCAGATCGCCGAGATCATAGACGACGAGGCTGTTGCACCCATTGTGCCAGCAGCGGCTGAGTAATCTCAGCGGCGCAGTGATCGAACATAATAAAAGCCCACAATTCGTTGTGGGCTTTTTTGCTGCCACAGGCTTGGAGTCGGCTTTTTGTCGGCGCTGTCGTATCTTCTCAAAAAAAGGGGGGAAACGGGATCAAGCAGGGGCAGCTTGAGCACGAATGATATCGGCCAAAGGCGGAATAAGTCCCAGTTTTGAAATGCGGTCATGGACAAAGGCGTAAAAACTCACGCCAAGTTTTTT
>JANMVQ010000225.1:0-35959 GCA_031392845.1 Chloroflexota bacterium | reverse complement strand
GAAAGGAACATAGGACGCGGATTTTCAGGATAAACGCGGATTTGAAGCAGACATTTATAAAGAAATCCGCGAAAATCAGCGCGCAAAGCGTCCGCGTCCCATTTGGCTTTTCAGTGGCTTCTCCGACAGGCTGCTAGTTGTACCTAAAAGTATTGGGTCTTGATTCAGAGCGATAGCCGATAGAAGCGAGTGGCATTTTCAGCCCACAGTTTGCGTTTAGCAAGGGGCGATAGCGCTGCAGTAATCTCGGTGAGCGCTTCGACCCAACGCGGGTAGGGTGCGCCGAGCAGCATGACTGGCCAATCGCTGCCATAGGCGACCCGGTCTTCGCCAAACACCTCAAGCACCCGTTCGACATAGGGGGCGATATCACTGAGCGTCCAGTGCTCGCGATCTGCCGCGGTTACTACGCCACTGACTTTGCACATCACATGCGGCAGTTGGGCCAACTCGCGGATGTTGCTCCACCAAGACTCACGCATGTTGCTCTTGATGTCCGGTCCAGCGATATGGTTCAACATGATCGGTGTATTAGGGCAACGTCGCGCTAGTTCGATGGCCAAGGGCAATTTATCGTGGCCGGCGGCGAGATCAAACGACAGACCATATTCACCCAACAACTGCACGCCCCGGATGAATGCATCGCTCAACCCATAGGCCTCGCTGCCTTCGCCTTCCGGGAAACGCCGCACGCCTTTGATGCGTGGGTCAATGGCGACCAGGGCATCCAAATAACTGCGCGCACGTTCGCCAAATTCAATCGGCGCCCAAGCCACGATACCCTTTAAGCGGGGGTCTTCGTTGGCGCGGTCAACCACCCAGCGCGCTTCCAACAAGCCATAGGCGGGAGCCACCGCGACTTCAACATACACAAATGCACCGATATCGATGCCGGCGGTGTGGGTGCGATAGTCGGACAAACCAAAAGGCTTGTGCAGGATCGGATTATTATCCAACCACGGCATGCGAAAGTGCTGTGGATCCCACAAATGTACATGGGTATCCACAATCGGGAAATCTGGTTTTGAATTCATACTCATCGTGTATTGATAGAACCCCGCACGTAATCGGCGTCTTCGCTAAGCAGGAAAGCCAGCAGCTTGGCTACACCCATCGGATCGCCTAGACCTGACTTGGCTTCTTCTGCCGCAGCTTGAGGATCTTGGCCTTTGCGACGGGCATCTTCTTCGATGACGGAGAGTTTCATCGCCGTATTGATGCCCCCGGGGCAGACTACATTGACCCGAATGCCTTCCTGGGCCAATTTGCCGCCCATGGTGATACCCAGCGCGCTGACACCCCCCTTGCTGGTGCCATAGGCGTACGAAGAGCTGACGCCATACGCTGCCGCCGACGAGATCAGCACGATCACCGGCAACTGGCCTTTGCGCAACAGCGGGGTGTCATACTTGGCGCACAGGAAGCTGCCTACTGTATTGACATCGATGACGTGTCGGAACAGCTCGATATCAAAGTCGTCGATAGAGACGTAGGCCCCTTGCAGGATGCCGGCGGTTTGCACCAAGCCATCTAGTTTGCCATGCGTTTGAGCGATCTGCTCGCACATGGCTTTGACGCTGGCCTGGTCGGTCACATCCACTTTGCTGAAAGAGCCGCCGATGCTGGTGGCAGTGGCTTTCCCAACCGTTTCGTTAAAGTCCGCCACAATCACGCTGGCGCCCCGTTGGGCGCACAATGTGGCTGTTGCCTGGCCAATACCGGTGGCACCGCCGACAACAAGGATGGTTTTGCCTGTGAGTGTCATTTAAATTCAACTTTTTGATTAGCCTTTTTTATTGATCAGACTTAATTAGAGGGTCATTATGTCGATAAAGTTGCGAACCAAAGCGCGGCAGGTCGCGCCGCAAGAACAGAAAGCCACCCCCGCGCATCTCGCCGCCGCGCTGCAAATGTTCGATTACGGCACGGCGCAGACGCGTGTCACGCGGGGCGGTGGTCAGGTCAATCGTCGATGCGCCAAAGGTAAAGGCCAGGAAGTCGTCCTGACCCACCCCGTCCGGGAATAAATATCCTTCGTGCTGCAAGCGCACGATGTTGGAATCCGCGGGCAACATATCCTCCAGTTGCGTGCCGAAAACCCACGAATCACAGACAAATGCGACAAACGATATGTCCGGATAGAACTGTTCAAAGAATGGCCCGGCCTGTTCCAGTGCGTCGCGTACAGAGTCGAGCGTCAGTGGAACGCCACCTGGGATGTGCATGTCCAGCACGGTCTCAGCCGGTCCGATTATCTGACGCCACTCTTGTTTCGAAAGTCGAAGCGGGGTGCGGATGGCGTAGCCATGAGGCGAAATGGGACACCCCACGATGGTGTCTTCAGACTCATCAAGGGCGGTGGTCCATGCAGTTTTGCCAGTATCGTAGCCTGCATCGTCAAAGTCCTGATCAGCATTGAGCAGGGCAACAACATCACCCGTACTAATATGTTCGAATACACGAAACGGGTAATCCCAGCGCTCAGGGATGAACTCAAGCCGATCAAGCCGGTAGAGGTCGCCACTGCCCACGGTGCGATACCAGGACCATATCCACGGATTGGCCCCCACGCGTCCATGCTCTGCGACGTAACTGTGCAGCGTGACATAGGGGTGGCGTTCGAGCGTGGCGTGGGTAATTTCCTCGGATACACCGCGTGCGGTGTGTCTCTCGCGAACCCGGCGAATGCTCTCCAGCACCATCAGCCCACGCAATAGAGGCGCTTCGTCGCCAAAAACTGATTCGGCCATTCCGACGGTTGCAGCGAAATCACCCACAGCGTCGAACAGATGGTCGCGCGCGGCTATCGCATGTCGAGTAAGTTCTGGATCGGCACTAATCCGCGCTGCAAAATCACGAAATGCCTGGGTGCTATTGGCATCCAACCCGGCTGCAGCGCAGCTAGATTGAACGTCATGGGGATCGGGAAATTGGATTGGCATGGCTAGCTTTTCTGCGCAAGATCTGGATCAGATCAGAGTGCCCCCGCCACCCACACATTCACTTGCCATACCCCCAGTGTTTTGTGAAAACGACGCGTCATACCACGCGCCGCCAAGATGGCTTCGACTTCGGTATCTGGATGCACAAAGAAGCGAAAAGCACTGCGTTGGATGCGCTCAAACAGATTCAATCCATACTGAGCGACATGCATCCACCATATGTCGCGTGGTGAGACCAGGGCATACACGCGTTTGGCGCGCTCGGCCGATTGGCGCACCAGCGTCTGCATATCGGGATAGCAGCAAATAACGCGATCCAGCGTCACAATATCCATAGGCTCGATGCCCTCCGCCTGCTCGACGAAATTGCCGTGCTGATAGACGGTGCGGTCGCCAAAGCCAGTGCGTTCAGCCTCGCCCCGCGCAGCGGCAATAAAAGCGGCTGAGGCATCGACCGCAGTCGATTGCGCCAACCCAGCTTTCAAAAGCTCAAGTTGAATTGCGCCGATTCCGCCGCCAATATCGAGCAGTGAAAGGCCGCGCACATCGCCGAACGTTTGGATGGCCTGCAGCAGCGCACGGGTCGTTTTGGCTGGGCCTTTCTTGCGATAGTGCTTAAGATCGTTTTCGGCATATTTCGCGTCGAATATATCTTCGAGCGCTTTGCACTGGGAAGACGTACAACAGTTCACGACATGAGTTTACCTGCGCAGCCTTAAGATATCAACTCGCGCTGGGTCGCCAACGCACTGCCAACTTGGCCTCAGCCTTCGTCAAAAAAATCGCGCTTGATGACCATGCTGAGCCATTCCACGATTACATCGTAACCCTTATTGCCTGTTTCTTCGGCTGCGAGAGTTGGATCACCAATATGACCATAGGGGGTTAATGCCTTGTAGCTGCGCACGCCATAGTAGATCCCTCCACCGGTCTTCATGCTCTCTGGCGACTGAATCTTGCGAAGGTCTTTGGGATCAAGATGGAAGGGGATGCCTTTTTCGGGGTGGGTTAGCTCGGGGTGGGTGACCAGCAAGCGCGAGGTTTCGCCTTCGCCGCCATGGCTCTCGCCCTTCTTGCTGCGCTGAATCGTATGATAGACCTTGCTCAGTGCGACCATCCAATTTAGCACTACCGCAGTCGCATCGGTTGTAGCATCGACAATATCTTGAGCCGCCACCATCATGGTTGGCAAATTGCCATCGTGCCCATGCACAAGCACGAATTTTCTGAAGCCGCCCTTATACAGTGAGAGACATACTTCCTTGGTTAAGGTCAGCAAAGTGCTGGCAGTGATCGAAATCGTGCCGGGGAAGCCCAAATGAAATGAAGACGTGCCAAATGGAATCACTGGGCCGATCACTACCGGGCAATTTTGGGTTTGCAATCGAATTGCGGTGCGACGGCAGATCTCACGAGCTTCGTAGATGTCGGTTCCCAATGGCAGATGCGCGCCGTGATCTTCGATTGCGCCAAATGGAATCAGGATCACGTCGGTCTGCTTCAACATCGCCTGCACGTCGGGACCGCTCATCTCGGGCAAGGTGGCGGGGCCTTTTTGTACATAGAGCGTCTGATCAAGCATTTCTTGTTCGGTCATCGAATTTTCCCTCTTGAATATGGGTTTCTAGATAATTAACTTGAACACTTCTGCAGCGGGGGACAAGTGCAAGTTAGATTTTCATATTGTCTAACGTATTGACAAACTGTCAACTCTTCTTTAGCATAGAAGTAGTCGAAGTAGAAATGCTCAGGTTTGGTATATGACCAAGTCCGAAAATGGCCGGACGGCCCAATCTCGACAATCCGAAGTCCGCACTGCTGCGAAGCAACCTCGCGGAAAAGCTCTTTATGACGAGTCACACACTTTCAGTCTGGCAAAACAGGTCGCTGTAGCGCTGCATGAGTTGCTAGGGCCGATGTGCGAGGTCGTGATCCATGATTTTTCAGATCTGGAACACTCTATCGTCCACCTGGAAGGGGATATTACCAATCGGGCCAAGGGTGGTGCAGCAACTGATCTATTGCTAGAGCGAGTGCGCAGGGCTGACACCGACCGAGACCTGTACGCCTACGCCACCAGTTTGCCGGGTGGACGGCGCATGAAGAGCAGCACCATCTTTATACGCGGGGCTAATGGCCAGGCAGTAGGTGCGTTGTGCGTGAACTTGGATGTCACTCACTTCATCGCCTTTCGCAATTCGCTGAATGCACTGGTGACGACCAAAGACAGCGATGCCGAACGCACAACTGAGATGCTCTCTGACAACATCTTTGAGACTGTTCAGAATGCCGTCGCCGAGGTCCTGTATGACACTGGGCTCAGCCTACATGCACTTGCTCGGGATGAAAAGATTGAACTGGTCAAGCAACTTGAAAGCAGAGGCATGTTCCAAGTCAAAAAAGCAGTCCCCATTGTGGCTGACATGCTCGGCCTTAGTCGAGCCACGGTTTACAACTATCTGCGCGAGGGCAGAGGCATAGGGCGAGAGGCATAGTATGGAAAATTTTGAGGTAATTCTGACCGACAAAGCGCCAGTCCCAAGCAGTGGTTATAGCCAGGCGTTGAAGTTTGGCAATTTAGTGGTGACATCAGGTTATTTGGGCACACACCCCGATGGCAGCGGGGTGGTCAAAGGTGGCTTCGAGGCCGAAGTGCGCCAAGCGCTCTCGAATATCAAGGCAGTGCTAGAGCAAGCCGGCTGCAGTCTGGCGGATGTGGTGCGGGTAAACGTCTCACTCACTGATGTCAATCAGTTCAGCGAGATGGATCGGGTCTTCCGAGAGTATTTCATGGCTCCTTACCCGACCCGCAATACTATCGGTGTAAAAGAGTTATGGGGCGGCGCGCAAGTTGGATTTGATGTGTGGGCGGTTTGTTCCTAAAAATAATGGAAACAGTTTTGCAGCATCTGCGCCCGAGTGAAGCTACTGAACTGGCACAGCAGCTCATTCGCATTCCTTCGTATCTGTGGAAGGAGTCAAACGTGGCGTATTTCATCGCGGACTGGTTTCGAACGCATGGGTTTGATGCGGTGCAGGTCCAAGAAGTGCCGCTGCGCGATGGGAGCGTGACACACCAGACCATTGCGACGCTCAAGGGCGATGGCAGTGGCCCCAGCCTGATGTTGTGCGGACACATCGATACGAGTGACTGGCAGGGGCGCCCTTTCCGCGAAAGCGACTGGAAGCATGACCCATTCGGGGCAGAAATTGAGAATGGCTATTTGTATGGCCTGGGTGCCATCAACATGAAGGCAGGTGTGGCAGCCATCATGCTGGCGGCAGAGGCAGTGCGACGCTCTAAGCTAAAACGCAACGGTGATTTGATCGTAGCGTGTGTGGTGGCCGAGACCGGTGGTGGGGTGGGCGCAGTGCACCTGATCAGTAGCGGCTTACGACCCACTTATTGCATCGTGACCGAAGCTGGCAATCTTGATGTCGGTCTGATCTCAACCGGTTATGTACAGGGCAAAGTTCGGGTGAGGGGCGAGTTCAAACATCGCGTGCCGTATATCAATCCAATAGAGAAAATCTACAAAGTTATCAATGCCTTTGGCTCGGCCTATCAACCCATCCCGCAAGGGAGTTGGCTGCGTTTTACACCCCATCCGCTGTTGCCCGGTTTCCCGCGGATGGCCGTCCGCAACATCGAACACTTTCAAGATACAACTACGTTAATGTTTGACCTGCGCATTATTCCTGGCATGACTGAAGGGAGCGTGCGCGATGATATGCAAGCTCTGCTAGAGAGCATCGCCGCCGATGACCCCGATTTTCATTTTGAGTTGGTCATCCCGCAGAGTGAGCAGCAGCCGAATATGCCCGCCCGCGACGCCACGCCGCTCGAGTCGCCGATTGTGCAAGCGGTGATTCAGGCGCACACCCAAGTGAGCGGCGCGATGCCGGTGATCGGAGCCGGCCACCGCATGGGTGCCACCGCTGACACTTGCCACTTTAAGGGCGTAGGCATTACGTGTGTCGAATATGGGCCGGGCTTTATTCCTATTTGGCCCATGGTCGATGAATGTATTGAAGTGTCACAGATCGAGACGGCGACCAAGGTGCTGGCAGTGGCGGCGATAGAGATTTGTACGAATCAATCATGACGTCATTCAACCCGCTCTCCCCAGCTGTTGTGGCTGATCCTTATCCGGCGTATCGGAATCTACGCGCCAGCGATCCAGTGCACTGGGGGGTGTCTGGTGACGCCAACTGGCCGGGCACTTGGTATTTATTCGCGCACGACGATGTGGTTCCAGCATTAAAAGATGCTCGCCTGGGGCGTGAGGTTGAAGGGCTGCTGCCAGAAGCGCGCAGGCCGAAGCGTGATCCGAAATTTCAGGCGCTCCAAGAGATGTTGAGAGAGTGGATGTTATTGCGCGATCCACCGCACCACACCCATTTGCGGTCGCCGGTCATCCGAGCCTTTACCCCACGTGTGGTGAACAAAATCGTGCCACGCGTGCGCCTGCTGGCTGCTGAATTGGTGGCAAGACACCTTGAGCACGGAGAGATGGATCTCATCGAGGACTTTGCCCGTATCCTACCGGTGATGATCATTGCCGAGATGCTGGGCGTGCCATCGCAGGATCATGCAACGTTCTCACCGCATGCAATCACGCTGGCAGCAGCGATTGAATTTGCGCAGACCGATGCTATGCGCGAACGGGGTCTACAAGCGCTGGCTGCGCTCAAAGATTATCTTGACGGTCTGTTTGCTCAACGGCGACACGACCCGCAAGATGATTTGGTCTCCGCACTATTGCGCGCAAATGAAGACCAAGCACTGAGTGACATGGAACTGTATGGCGACATCACGCAGTTGCTGGTCGGGGGCAACGATCCAACGATGCACCTTATTGGCAATGCCATGCTTGCGTTGCTGGTGCAACCGGACAAACTGATTGAATTACGCGCAAACCCTGCCTTAATCGACAACGCGGTGGATGAGCTGCTGCGCTACGACAGCTCAGTGCAAATGACGTTTCGTTACGCCTTGCAAGATGTATCGATTCACAGACAGCCTATCCAGGCCGGCGACCACATCGCCCTCGTATTCGGCTCGGCTCTGCGTGACGAAGCGTATTGCGAGGCACCAGATGAAGTGCGTTTTGAGCGCACCAATAACTGGTTGCCTTTTGGTGGTGGAATTCACTTCTGCCCGGGCAATATGTTGGCACGGGTGATCGGCCAGGAATCATTGCGCGTTTTGTGCGGGTTGCCTAATCTAAAACTGGCTGTTGATCCTTCCACACTGCGATGGCAAAACACTGTGGCCGTGCGGGGGTTAAGGGCGTTACCGGTAAGGTTTGAGGGTTCGAAAGTTTGAAGGTTCATAACGTTCGTAAAGTTCACTCCTTAAGAACGTGATGAACTTTCGAAACATGATGAATTCAATTTACAAAGATGGATACCCACAAAATTCTAGATATTTACACCCGCATGCTGCGGATCAGGCGATTTGAGGAGCAGGTCGGAGTGCTGTTTTCGCAAGGACAATTGCCCGGGTTTGTCCACCTGTACATCGGTGAGGAAGCCGTTGGTGCGGGCGTCTGCGCAGCGCTGCGCGATGATGACTACATCATCAGCACCCATCGTGGTCACGGCCATGTGATCGCTAAAGGTGGCGACTTCAACCGCATGATGGCCGAATTATTCGGCAAGGCTACCGGCTATTGCAAAGGCAAAGGCGGCAGCATGCACATCGCTGATTTCAGTATCGGCATGCTTGGCGCCTGTGGCATCGTCGGCGGCGGCATCCCGATGGCGGTCGGGGCTGGGCTCAGCGCCAAGTATCGCGGCACCGATCAAGTCTCGGTCACGTTTTTTGGCGATGGGGCCAGCAATGAGGGCAGCTTCCACGAGTCGATCAATCTGGCAGCTGTGCAGAAGTTACCGGTGATTTTCGTGTGCGAGAACAACCAGTATGGCGAGTTCACCCCGATGGAAAAAGCCACGGCCGTGCGCGACATTGCGCGCCGAGCGCATGGCTACGACATCCCTGGTGTGATCGTCGATGGCACTGACGCAATTGCGGTGTATAACGCTGCTATCGAGGCAGTCGCCCGTGCCCGACGGGGGGATGGCCCCACGCTATTGGAAGCCAAGACCCACCGTAAAGGTGGCCACGCTGAAGGCGAGAAGGCCTTTTTGGCTGGCCAGAACTATCGCAGTAGCGAAGAACTGGCGTTGGCACAGAAGCTGGACCCGCTCCAGATCATGCACGCACAGATGATGAGCCTAAAAGCCATCACGCCCAATGCGCTGGAAGAATTAGATCAGCAGATTACGCAAGCGGTCGTTGATTCAGTCGCCTTCGCCCGGCAAAGCCCCTATCCGGCGCTGGAGAGCATTTACGAGGATGGATGGATCTAGATGGCTAAAAAATCATACGTCGGTGTCATCAATGAAGCGCTGGCAGAAGAGATGCGGCGCGACCCGAATGTTTTTATCATGGGCGAGGATGTGCGCCTGGGGGTGTTTGCTGGCACACGTGGCTTGCACGCAGAATTTGGCGACCGGCGTGTCATCGACACGCCCATCAGTGAACTGGCGGTGGCTGGCGCTGGCGCTGGCGCGGCAATCACAGGCTTGCGCCCGGTGGTCGATCTGATGTTCGGCACATTTCTATATCTGGCGCTTGATCAAATTATTCAGCAAGCCGCCAGCGCCCGCTATATGTTTGGCGGGCAAGCCAAAGCACCAGTGGTTTATATGGTGCAGAATGGCGGCGGCATCAGTGCGGGCGCGCACCATAGCCAAGCCGTGCATCCGATCTTTATGAATGTGCCGCTGCTCAAAGTGGTCATGCCCAGCAATCCATACGATGCCAAAGGCTTGCTCAAGGCCGCGATCCGTGACGATAACCCGGTGGTATTTTTAAACCCGCTGTCGCTGACCGGCACACGCGGCGAAGTGCCTGACGAAGACTATGTGATTCCACTCGGCATAGGCGACATCAAACGGGCAGGTAAAGACGTCACGATTTGCACAGTGGGTCTGACTACCCAATATGCATTAAAGGCCGCCGAGATTTTAGCCAAGGACAACATCGACTGTGAAGTGATCGACTTGCGCACGCTGAAGCCCTGGGATGAAACCCTGGTGCTGGAAAGCGTCGCCAAGACCGGGCGGTTCGTCGCCGCCGATGAAAGCAAACCGATTTGCGGCGCGGCCAGCGAGTGGGCGGCCACTGTGGCAGAGAAGGCTTTTCATCATCTCAAAGCTCCCGTCCAACGCGTAAGCGGCAAAGACGTGGCATCGCCCTTCAGCCCGATCCTAGAGAAAGCGGTGATTCCGACGGTGGAAGATATCGTGGCGGCAGCGAGGAGAGTAATGAAAGGATGAAAGTTCCCATTTACATGCCCAAGTATGGCATGACCATGACCGAAGGGTTGATCAGCGAGTGGCTGTTTGCAGAGGGTGACGCAGTTGAATTAGGCAAACCCGTTGCGTTGGTCGAAACAGAAAAGGTGCAGACGGAGTTGGAAGCGCCCGCCACCGGCACACTCGTTGAGGTGAAATATCAAGACGGCCAAGAAGCCCCGGTCGGTGAGATTGTGGCGTATGTGGAGGATGGTAAATGATTTGTCATGAGTCATGAGTCATGACTCATGGATATCGTAACTACTCAGTCCAAATTTGGTTTTTGTCCGCGAATAACGCGAATTTACGCTAATCTTATTTGCGAAGATTAGCGTGATTAGCGGATTTTAATTGTGGCTGAATAGTTACTGGATATCTGATAAGTCTCGCTGCCGCGATGCAATCGGCTTATTTGGCGTGAACAACGTTGATTCAACTTTATTTGATTAGTTTCAAGTTCGGTTCGTGCAATAAATTGGAGGATATAAAAAATGTCTAGCAAGCGAGTAAATAACAAGATTGATAAATCGATATTGACCCGGCGGGCGTTTTTGCGCACCGCAAGCATGGCTGGTGCAGGCGCATTGTTGGCTGCTTGCGCTCCTGCGCCGGCCGTGGCCCCGCCCGCACCGACGGCACCGGCTGCCACGCAAGCGCCCATCGCCACGCAGGTTCCCATCGCCACACCCGTGAGCGTGGTATCAACCGCGACACCCGCCGCAACCGATCAGCCTACTGCGACACCTCAAGCAGCAAGTGGAGCAGAAAAGATATTGGTTTTTGCGGCTGAAGCCATTGGTGAGACGCTTGAGCCTGGCTTGTGGAATGGCTTTGGCAACTCAAACATCATTGATAACGTGTATGACCGCTTGACCCAGCCTGGGCCGGGCTGGGTTGGTGCGGCTCAACCAGCGTTGGCGGAGTCTTGGGAAATTTCATCGGATGCCAAGGAATACATCTTCAAAATCCGCAAAGGTGTGAAGTTTCATGATGGCACCGAAGTGAATGCCGACGCAATCGTGCGCAGCTTGAACCGCATGACCGATGACACCGATAGCAGTTTTGTCAAAGGCATGTACATGAACGCCGAGTACGGCAACGCCAACTGGGAGAAGCTCGAAAAGATTGATGACATGACAGTAAAGCTGACGCTAAAGGCACCGGATGCGGCGCAACTCCATCGGCTTTACCATCCTGCTGCGGCCATCATGAGCGTGAAAGCAATGGATAAATTTGGGGCTGGGGTTGGCCTTAACGCCGTTGGGGCTGGGCCGTTCAAACTTGGGAAGTCCACACCGGGCCAGGAAGCGACACTGGTGGCATTTGATGACTATTGGCAAGGACGCCCAAAACTCGACAAGATTGTCTTTCGAGGTTATCCAGATGAAGCCGCGATGATTGCCGCAATCATCGCAGGGGAAGTGAACTATGCGCCATATCCACCTTCGGCATCGATTGAGCAGTTTAAGAAGAACGAGCAATTGACAGTGAAGAGCGGTTCACCATTGATCAACATCTTCGTCGGTCTGAACCGACTGCAAGCGCCGATGGATAAACTTGAGGTTCGGCAGGCGATTAACTACGCAATCAACCGCCAGAACATTATTGACGGTGCGTTATACGGATTGGGTGTTTTGCCCGCGTCGTTTCTCAGCCCATCCGAGTTTGGATACGACGATGCCGGTCTTAAGATCAGCGTTCACGACCCCGAGAAAGCAAAGGCTGCGTTAGTTGCATCGGGCCTAACACTGCCTGTGGAAATTACTTTTTCGTACGAAAACAACCGTTTCTGGCCGCAAATTGCTGAACTGATCAAAGCCGATCTCGAAGTGGTTGGCTTTAAGGTCACGCTGGAAAAGCTAGATGCCAGTGCATACTTTAGTAAGGTTACAACTGGTACAACGCAACTCAACATGACCCAGCGATCGGTTTGGTACCCAGATCCAGATGGGAAGATGCGATTGCTGCACAGTTCACAGGCCAGTGCCCAGAGTGAAACCGGCGTGGCCAAGAGCGACATGGCCGCAAAATATGATGCCCTGGTAGACGGCGGGCGCACCGAATCTGACCCAGATAAACGGAAAGTGACTTACAAAAAACTTCAGGACTTGATTCTGGAAGACCTGCCTTACGTCATTCTGACCTACTATCAGAAGCCCTATGTGTTTGCGAAGAACGTCAATATGCCCGATGATGCTGCGTATAACGAGCGAATATTTCTGCGGACCGTAGACATTCAGTAATGGGATTTATTATGAGTCAACAACTCATCACAGCATCCCTGGGTCTTCAGAGCGCCTTCGCGCAACCTCAACGCAACTTTGCTGTAGTGGTGGATGGGAATCGCATTGTGGCGACGGGGTCACGCGAATCGCTGCGACAAACCTATCCCGATGCGACGCAGCATGTCTTTGAAGACATGCTGCTAATGCCGGGGCTGGTGAATAGCCATGACCATGGACGCGGCTTTGGAAATGTTTCTATAGGGCTAGAAGATGATACGCTCGAAATCTGGCTGCTCATGCTACGCTCACAACCCGCCATCAGTCCATATTTGGCGGCGGCATATGACGGGGTTCGTCTGTTGGGTTCGGGCGTTACGCTTACGGCACACAGCCACAACCCACTGCGTTGGAAGGATATGCACGCCGAATCAGTAGAGACATTACGCGGTTATGGCGATGCGGGGATTCGGGTCGCATTTCATCCGCCCATCGTGGATCAAAACATGCTGGTGTATGGCAATGAAGATGAATTTTTAGAGACATTACCGAAAGCGACAAAAGAGATCAGTGAAAGCATGCGGTCAGCGGTGCAAATCAGCCATGCTGAATACTTTGAGATATGTGAGGCGTTATTTAGCAAGTATCACGATAACGAGAACGGTCTAGTGCATATTCAAGTCAGCCCGGCAGGCGGTCAGTGGTGCAGCGATGGGTTGATCGAAAAGTCTGTGACGTTTGCACAGCAACACAATACCCGCGTGCAAATGCACATGCTCGAGACACGTTTGCAACAACAATACGCATCGCGACAGTGGGGTAAGAGCTTCATCCAGCACCTGGACGACGTCCACGCGCTAGGGCCGTGGCTGACACTTGCTCACATGATCTGGCTTGAGCCCGAGGATTTTTCACTTTTGGCGGAGCGAGGAGTTGCCATCGCTCATAACCCCAGTAGCAACCTACGCGTTCGCAGCGGAATTGCGGCGTTGCCAAAAATGACACAGGCAGGCATTACGGTCGGAATCGGTTTAGATGGATTTTCACTCGACGAAGACCAGGATTACCTGCGCGAGATGCGAATGGCTTGGACGCTGGGTAACAACCGCACAAACCAACCTGGAACACGAGATGAACCTTTGTCGGCATCAACGATTCTGCACATGGGCTGGCAGGGTGGTGCGCATGCAACATTTGGCAAAGATGCGCTATTGGGAAATCTTGCCGCTGGCTTTCTTGCCGACTTAGTGCTAGTTGATCTGGACTTCTCGATGCTGGACTTTGTGTCAGACGATGAGGGGTTATTGGACTCGCTGCTCAGATTGGCATCGCGCAGACATGTAAAACACGTGATGGCAAATGGTGAGTGGATGGTGCGCGATGGCAAACATACTCGGCTGGATGAGCATGAATTGCGCGCTCAGATTGCCGAACAGCTCAAACGCCAGCCGCGACCGGGTCGTCACACGGCCATGAAAGACTCAAAGATTGTTGCCCAGCACGTCCGTCAGTTTTATCGCCAGTGGGAAAGTTAACAACTCGTGTCAGATAAAGCCCTCGCTGCCTCGATGCTACTTGGGCTTATTTGAAAAGTAATTGGTTCAAAAAGAAACATACAAAACCCGGAGGATTAAAAATGTCCAAGCGAGAGATGAAACAAATGTTGACCCGGCGGGCGTTCTTACGCACCGCAAGCATGGCTGGTGCAGGCGCATTATTGGCTGCTTGCGCGCCACAAGCCGCAGTGCCGGCCGCACCAGCTGCGCCGGCCGCCACCACAACCGCCATTCCCACTCAGATACCTATCGCCACACCTGAATCTGTGGCCCCGACAGCCGAGCCAACGGTTGTCCCCACCGCTGCACCTGCATCTACAGTGAGTGGTGGCACCCTTACCTTTGCCGCCGAGGCCGTCGGCGAATCGCTCGAACCCGGGCTGTGGAACGGCTTTGGCTGCTCCAATATTCTGGACAACATCTATGATCGGTTGACCCAACCCGGCGAGAAGTGGACCGACCCGGCCAAACCGGCCTTGGCCGAGAGCTGGGAAATTTCAGCGGATGGCACGGTCTACACGTTCAAGATTCGCAAGGGCATCAAGTTTCACGACGGCACCGAAGTGAACGCCGACGCCATTGTGCGCAGCCTGACCCGCATGACCACCGAAACGGACAAGAGCTATGTGAAAGGCATGTACATGAACGCCGAGTACGGTATTGCCAACTGGGAAAAGATGGAGAAGGTGGATGACATGACGGTCAAGCTCACCCTCAAAGCGCCTGATGCAGCGCAGTTGCATCGGCTGTTCCACCCGGCGGCAGCCATCATGAGCGTGAAGGCCATGGATGAATTTGGTCCCGCGGTCGGCCTCAACCCGGTTGGCGCTGGCCCGTTCAAGCTGGATAAGTTTGTGCCGGGGACAGAAGCCACATTGGTCGCGTTTGATGATTACTGGCAGGGACGGCCCAAGCTGGACAAGATTGTCGTGCGCGGCTACCCGGATGAGGCGGCAATGGTAGCGGCCATCGAGGCGGGCGAGGTGAACTTTGCGGCGTACCCGCCGTCGTCGGCCATCGCCCAATTTCAGAAGAACGCCAACTTGAAGGTAGAGAAAGGCCCGCCGCTGGTCAACATCTTCGTCGGCCTCAACCGCCAACAAAAACCGATGGACAACATCAACGTGCGCCGCGCCATTAACCACGCCATCAATCGGCAGAACATTATTGATGGCGCGTTGTATGGCCTGGGCGTGTTGCCGGCCTCGTTTATTGGCCCCGCCGAGTTTGGCTACGATGATGCCGGTCTCAAGATCAGCGTGTATGACCCGGAGAAGGCCAAAGCTGAATTGAAAGCATCAGGCCTGACCGAGCCAGTTGAGGTTTCTTTTAGCTATGAGAACAACCGCTTCTGGCCGCAAATTGCCGAACTGATTAAGGCCGATCTAGAGGCCGTGGGCTTTAAGGTGACGTTGGACAAGCTGGATGCCAGCGCCTACTCGGCCAAAGTAGGCAGCGGCGAAACGCAGTTGAATATGACCCAGCGTTCGCTGTGGGTACCCGACCCTGACAACAAGGTGCGCTTGTTGCACAGCTCGCAGGGCAGCGCGCAATGGGAGACTGGCGTGGCCAAGAGCGACTTGGCCCCCAAGTACGACAAGCTGCTGGATGATGGTCGCGCCGAGACCGACCCGGCTAAACGCAAGGTGATCTACAAAGAAATTCAAGATTTGATTTTGGAGGACTTGCCGTATGTCATCTTGACGTATTACGAGAAGCCGTATGTGGTGGCGAAGAACGTGACCGTGCCCTCGAATGCGGTGAACACCGAGCGCATCTTCCTACGGGGTGTGACGATTGGATGATGCCTACAGTTGAGTGATTTGTTCGTAGTAAGCCCGCCCAACGATCAATCGCCAGGCGGGCCTACTGCGAATAAGATTTTTACTTGATGACTGATCCCAAACAATGGCCGCAACCACTCGCGCACGATTGACCCCGCTGCCTTCGACAGCACTCGACTCCACGCTGTCGAAGGCCCTTCGTCATATGCTGCGCTTTAGCCGCCGCTTTAAGGCAGCTACGTTTGGGTTGGCCTTTGTGGTGCTGATGGCGCTGGCAGCTGTAGGCGCGCCGTTGCTCACGCGCTACAACCCCACGCTGCCGCGTATCCCCGAACGCTTCCAAACACCCAATGCGCAGTATGGGTTGGGCACCGATGATCTTGGGCGCGACATCGCTACGCGCATCTTGTATGGGGCACGGCCCACATTGGCAGCGGGCATCGCATCGGTGTTGATGGCGATGCTGATCGGCAGCACGATCGGCATCCTCGCAGCCTACCGCGGCGGCGTTTTGGACAACATATTGATGCGGCTGATGGACGTGATGCTGAGTTTCCCCGCCATCCTGCTGGCCATTCTCATTGTGGCTTCGTTGCGCCCCGGTCTTTTCAACCTGGTCGTGGCGATTGCGTTCTCGCTCATTCCCTCGTTTGCGCGCCTGGTTCGCTCGGTGGTGCTGGGAGTGATGCAGCAAGAGCACATTACTGCCAGTCGGGCGTTGGGTGCAGGCGGCGTACACATCATTGTCAAGCACATCGTGCCCAACACCGTGCCATTAATTCTGGTGCAGGCCACAGCCATGCTGGCCGTCGCTATCAGCACCGGGGCTGCCTTGAACTATTTGGGCCTAGGCGTGGAACCGCCCCAGCCCGATTGGGGCCTGATGGTGGCCGAAGGGCAGAAGCATGTCTTCAACGCCGCTTATATCCCGCTCATCCCTGGTTTGTTTATTACGCTCACCGTGCTCAGCGTCAATTTTCTTGGCGATGCGCTGCGGGATTATCTTGATCCGGTTCTCAAAGGCAGATGAAATACTTAATCACCCGCCTACTTTGGCTGCCAATTGTGTTGTTTACTGTAGCGACGCTGACGTTTGGTGTACTGCGGCTTGTGCCAGGTAATGCATCGGATGCCATCTTCATGCTCAACCTGCCCACCAAGCAGATTGAGCAATTCAAGGCGCAGTGGGATTTGGATAAGCCCATCACCCAGCAGTACATCGCTTTCATAACCGATCTCTCTCGCGGCGATTTTGGCGTCTCGATGTCCTCGGCTGTGCCCATCACTCGTTTGCTCTACGAACGCGTGCCACCCACAATTGAGCTAGCCGTGACCGCTATGTTTATCAGCACAATTATTGGCGTCGGAGCCGGGATGATCTCGGCGGTGACGCGCAATCGCCTGCTGGATTTCGTCGTACGGGTCGGGTCGTTGTTGGGCATGTCGGTGCCATGGTTCTGGATCGCCATCGTGCTCATCATCGTGTTTGCAGTGTGGCTGAAGTGGTTTCCAGTGGGAGGGCGCATTGCGGGTGGCATGGACTATGTGCGCATCACCAACTTTATGGTGATCGATGCGCTGTTGACCAGCAATGGCCCCATGCTGCAGAGCCACCTGCGCCATCTGTTCTTGCCCTCACTAGCCATCGGGCTGACCTCGGCGGGCTTTGTGGCCCGGCTGACGCGCGCGGCCATGCTGGAGGTGATGGGCAAGGACTACGTGCGGGCAGCGCGAGCCAAAGGCTTGCACGAGCGCATCGTCGTCACCAAGCACGCCTTCCGCAACGCGCTGTTGCCCATCCTCACGTTTCTGGGCCTGCAATTTGGCGCGTTGCTCGGCGGCGCGGTCATCACCGAGATGGTGTTTAGCTGGCCAGGGCTGGGGCGCTTATTGTTGGATGGCATTTTGCGACGCGATTACCCGGTGGTGCAGGCAGCCGTCATTGTGGTGGCCTCTATCTATGTGGTCGTCAACCTAATCGTGGATTTGACCTACCACTGGGTTGACCCGCGCCTGAGGCAGAGTTAATGCGCTTCGCTTGCGTGAATGCCATCGCCCCGGGCGACAGCTTTTCCCAGCAGTGCGCCGCCATCGCCGAAACAGGCTGTGTGGGCGTGGAGGCGATTGTCTTCCCGAACACCGATCTTGCTGCATGGCAGCAGGAGGTGCGAACAGCTTGCGCCAACACTGGCCTGACGCTGGTGTCGGTAGTGTTGGGTGGGCTGGCCTTGCACCAGCATGGTCAGCGGGTGTATGTACCGCGCGCCATGATCGCGATTCGCGAATTGGGTGCAGCGGTGCTGTTCACGCCCGAATATGCGTCACAGAACCCGTTGCCATTGTGGCCGCCCTTCCCACAGCCCTCGCCCGATGAACAGCGCTGCGTGGATGCGCAGATGCGTGACATGAGCGAACTGGCGCGACAACTAAATGTGCGCATGTTCATAGAGCCGATTACGCAGTTTGAGAGCCGCTGCTGCCGAGACGTAGCCACGGCTGTGGCGATGTGCGAAGGGCTAAACAACCCACTGGTGCAGGTGGCATTGGACACCCACAATATGAACATCACCGAGGCCGACATTGCAGCCAGCATTCGCCACGCTGGTGCGCACATCGGCCATGTGCATCTCAGCGATAGCAATCGGCGTATGCCTGGTCTGGGCCACCTCAACTTTGCAGAGGTGCTGGCGGCCCTACACCAAGTGAGCTATGCCGGTTGGCTTAGCTTCGAATGCGCGGCGACGGATGCGTTTGGGCCGTGTGTTCGCAAGACCATTCAACGATTACGAGAATTGAACCAGGAGATTCAACGATGAAAAGACTTCAAGATAAAGTAGCCATGATCACAGGCGCGGCACGGGGCATTGGCCGGGCCACAGCGTTACGCTTTGCGCAAGAGGGTTGCCATGTGGCGCTCTCGGATATGAACTTAGACGGTGTGCGTGAGACAGCGCAATTGTGCGAGGCGCATGGCGTGCGCACCACGACCACGCGAACGGATGTGACTCGCACCGATGAGGTAAACGCGATGGTGGCGCACTGTGTGACACAATTGGGCAGTGTCGACGCGCTGTTTAACAATGCAGGCGTGTTCTATAACGCTGGGGCAACCGGCATTCACGACATGGGCGACGACGAATGGGATCGCATGATTGCGATTTGCCTGACCGGTGTGTTTAAGGTGAGCCGCGCCGTGTTGGCGCACTGGGTAGAAACCGGAAAGAGCGGTGCTATCGTGAACTCGGCTTCTATCAGCGCGGCCATTGCCTTTACCCGTTCGTCGCACTACTGCGCTGCCAAAGCCGGTGTGGCATCGTTCACGCGTTGCACCGCACTGGAATATGGGCCGCTGGGCATCCGCTGCAACAGTATCGCCCCCGGCATCATTCAAACCGATATGACTAAGCCCGCGCTGAGTAACGAGGCGACCGTGGCCGATTGGATGCGCCGTATCCCGCTCAAGAAGCTGGGCCAGCCCGAGGATGTGGCCGAGGTAGTGGCCTGGCTAGTCAGCGATGAATCGCGCTATGTGACGGGTGACATGATCTTTGTGGATGGCGGATGGATGCTTGAGTGACATGCAGCTCTTCACCCCTGCCATGCGCGACAACCCGTATCCTTTTTATGCTTGGCTGCGCGCAGAGCAACCGGTTTACTTTGATGCTGAACACGGTTTTTGGCTGATTTCGAGGTATGCCGATGTGGCCGCAGCGCTGCATGACCCGCGCTTACTCTCCAGCCGCGACGACGCGCTGGCAACCTTGAAGGAGGTTGGCGACGAAGACCTGAATGTCGTCTACGCTGCCGTGGCGGACATGACGCTGTTCTGCGATCCACCCAAACACACCCGATTGCGGGGGTTGATGCAAAAAGCGTTTGCCCCCAAAGCGCTGACAATGATGCATCGGCAAATCAAACTGCTGATCGATGAGTTGCTTGATCCTATTGTGCCAACTGGGCAGCTCGATCTCATTAACGACTTTGCTATTCCACTGCCGATGTTTGTGATCAGCCATATGCTGGGGGTGCGGCGCGAAGACCGCAGCCTGTTCCAACAATGGACGCAAGACTTCAATACGTTTACTGGCAAGGTGAACACAAATGCTGAAGAAAACGATCGCACTGTGCGCAGTATGCAGGCAATGTTCGCTTACTTTCGCCAGCGCATCGGTGAGTTACGCACGCGTCCGGAACCGTGCCTTTTGTCCGAGTTGGTCGCGGTTGAGCAGCAGGGCGATCGCCTAAGCGAGCTTGAGTTGCTGGCCAATTGTGTCTTATTGCTGTCGGCAGGCTTTGAGACCACCGCGTACTTCATCGGCAATGCCATGCTGGCTCTGTTGCAACACCCAACGCAGATGCGGCAGCTGCGCGAGCAACCTGATCTTCTGGTCAGCGCAATTGAAGAGCTTTTGCGTTTCGACAGCTCGGTGCAATTCACTGGTCGCATGGCGGCCAAGGACATCGAATGGCAGGGTCACACCATAAAAGAAGGTCAATTTGTGATGTTGCTGATGGGTTCGGCCAATCGCGATGAAGCCCGCTTTGAGCATCCCGATCAACTCGATCTTGCCCGTCAGGATAACAAGCACCTGGGCTTTGGCTACGGCCCACACTTCTGTCTAGGGGCACCATTGGCCCGCCTCGAAGCTCAGGTCGCCCTCCCCGAACTGTTACGTCGCCTTGCGAACCCAAGTATCGCGACCGATAAACTCAACTGGCGCGACAACTTCTCGGTGCGTGGGCTGACAACGCTGCCGTTGAAATTTTCAGCAAGGCATCTCTAACTTATGAAGCTTTCCCTCTCTCCCAAAATCGCCCTCATCACCGGAGGTGGCTCGGGCATTGGCCGTGCGGCGTGTCTGGCCTTTGCACAGGCGGGCGCAACAGTGGCGGTTGTCGGGCGCACCCTCAGCAAATGCGAGGCGGTTGCTGAAGAGATTCGCAGCGCCGGTGGCAACGCTATCGCGGTCAGCGCCGATGTTAGCCGCAGCGACGATGTGCAACGCATGATTCAAACGACTGTCACGCAGTTGGGTGGGCTGGATGTGGTCTTCAACAATGCCGGCTTCAACGTGTTTGGCACGGTCACTGAGTTAAGTGAGGCTGATTGGCAGACCTGTCTCAACAACGATTTGACCAGTGTCTTTCTGGCGGCCAAGTATGCGATTCCAGAGCTCATCAAACGCGGCGGTGGGGTGATTTTGAACACGTCCGGCACATTTGGCATCCGCCCGGCGCGCGGCGAAGCGGCTTATGCGGCTGCCAAAGCCGGTGTCATCAACCTCACCCGCGCCATTGCCCTGGACTATGCCCGCGCCAATGTGCGCTGTAATGTAATTTGCCCGGGTTTTATTGACACACCTGCAACGGCTAATTTCAGAGGCGCTGCCCGTGAGCAGTTTCTGGAAGACTACCAACCACTACGGGGCATGACCCAGCCCGAAGAGGTCGCGTTAATGGCGGTCTATCTTGCCTCGGATGCCGCCAAAATGATCACCGGTCAAAGCTTTGTCATCGATGCTGGACAACAAGCGGGGTTGTTTTGAGGCGGTGTTTGCAGCTGAGCAAAAATAAGTCCCCTCGCTCATTGGGGTTCATTGTCGGAGGCGTGACAAAATGGATGCAATGGTTATTGTGCCCGAGATCAAAATAGTGTTAGCGCAGCTTGCGGCTGCACCACAGCGGATTGCCTTAGCAAGCCAGGGTGTTGATGATTTGGGATTACGGTCTTCGCCAGAGCGGGATGCTTGGATAGGAGAATCGCCAAAGTGGGAGGTAAAGCATCCTGACGAGAAAACCCTTTAGCGTTTATTATCCTTATCTGAGATGACAAATACACTCCAAGTTTCCTGCGTCCAATTGCATTGGGCCAAATCGCTGGAATACAATCTGCAACGCACGCTCCACTATATCGAACAAGCCGCTACTTCTGGCAGCCGAGTGGTGTTATTTCCTGAGACGCATTTGACCGGCTATTACTTTCCCTATGCTGTCACGTTAGACCAGCAAACCGTGTTAGATGCCTTGCACAAAACGTGCGCAGCGGCGCGTGCGCAGCAGATTTGGGTGATCGCCGGCACGCTCCAGAAGACCCAAGACCGTTTTCTGAATCTTGCCCATGTCATTAACCCGAAAGGCGAGATCGTGCATGAATATGCCAAGGTGCATATGGCGGGTTCCGACGAACGCCAATACTGCCGAGGCGGAGACAAACTGGCCTTCTTCGAGATCGATGGCGTGCCTTGTACATTGGTGATCTGTCGCGACGGGCGACACCCGGAGCTGTATCGAATCCCCGGCATGGCTGGAGCACAAATACTATTTCACCCCTCTTGCAGTTCGGATGAAATTGAGGCCGTGACTTGGAAGCGCACCTCTGGCCGAGCGCAGCAGCCGATCGGCCCCAATTCCAAGATGTTTCATTGCGTGGCCAACACGATTGGCGAATCGCCCGATGGCAAGCAAACGTCTAGCGGCTCGTCCTTTATCCGAGAGCCAAGCGGCATCCCACTGGCGGAGGCGGGCTATTATCAGGAAGAGATGATCACCGCTGTGCTGGATCTATCGCGTGCCACACGTGCATATGTCCGCGACAGTATGCAGCACCCGCCGTTTCTGGCGCAATACTGGCAGCCGATGATTGACGCAATGCTGGCGCGCAAGGATATAAAGCCGGTATAGCGGCGACAGTATTGATCTGATGCTACACTCCATCGACTTGCCTTCAGGTGATGGCAATCTCGACGCCTTGAAAGAGTATCGACTAACCTTGTCGGCCGACGGCAAAACGCTCTACGCTGCAAATGCAGCACTAGGGGTCGTCACAGAAGTCGCACTTGATGCCGAAATCAGTACCTACCCACCGTATCAAGTGGTGCGGACAACGCACTTTACGCCAAGCGAAATGGGGATAGGCAATCCCAGCCTATTCACGCACAGCGCGTTTAGCCCGGATGGCAAGACCTTGTATTTCACAAGTGCGAACAAAGCTTGGGCCTATAGACATGCGTGCACATCAGGTCACACGTTTGCCAGTCGAAGGCGCGCTATTTGGCATCACGGTCAGTGCTGATGGCCAGCGGGTGTATGTCAATCAGGAGAATGCGCTGCGGACGGTTGATGTGCTCGGTCACTGATGAACGGCAGTTGTGTATTCGCTAAAAAGAAGTCGCTAGGTCTATCAAGACCGTGCCGTCGGATGCCAGCCTAACGAGGCTCTCCCGACTTTGCCGGGATTTTTCTCGCCAAGAACACAAAGATCACAAAGAAGTCGGGGAATTCTTGGTGCTCTTGGTGATCTTTGTGAGAGGAATCCCGTTTTACTCGGTAGAGCCCCTAACGACTAAATAAAACTAGCTAAGTCTTATGATTTTGACATACCGAAACATAGAATTTCAGCGGCTTTTGCGCTTAATGAAAGTCGTTTTGACTTGTTGGTTTTATTTAGTGACGTTTACACAGTCGAGATAGGTCACCCATCGCGCTTCAGTGTGGTTTGGTCGATTGCCAGGAATTTTTTTGGTTATACACTCACGCTATGAAACGCGTTCTGATTGTCGAGTGTAAACAAGAGGTTTCTACATTTAACCCGGTACCGAGCAGCTATGCCGATTTCATTGTGCGGCGCGCTGACGAGATGTTGGCTTACCATCGGGCCACCCATAACGAAGTGGGCGGTGCGCTGGCGGTCTTCGATACGCGCCCAGATATCGTTGTGCAGACGGTATATAGCGCGTTGGCGATTACATCAGGCGGCACGTTCGGTGCGGCTGACTTCAAACGGATTGCCGCCGAAATGATGGATGGCCTACGGGCGGCCCCACCGGCGGATGCGGTGTATTTCTGCCTGCACGGGGCGATGGCTGCCAGCCAAGAGGATGACCCGGAAGGGTATTTGTTGCAGGAGGCGCGCGCACTCTTGGGCCAACGCATCCCGATGGTGGCCTCGTTTGATCTACACGGGGTGTTGACGGATCACATCTTGCATCATTGCGATACGATAGTTTGTTATCAAACCTATCCCCATATCGACTTTTATGAGACCGGGCAGCGTGCCGCCGCAGCGTTATTGACGATTATGGATGGTGCTGTTAAGCCGGTGACTGCGCGCGTTTTTGTCCCGGCGCTGGTGCGCGGTAATGAATTGATTACTGCCAGTGGTGCGATCCGTAATTCGGTGCAGGCGGCCCAGGCGATCGAGACCAGCCCCACCGGCATTTCGGCTGGATTATTCTGGGGCAATCCGTTTACGGATGTAGCTGCACTCGGCTCGAATGCTTTTGCAGTCGTTAACGAGGATGTCGGCAGCGCCAGCCGTGGGGCCATGCACATTGCGGAAGTGTTTTGGCGCGATCATGCGCGGATGCGGGTGCCGCTGACCAGTATGGCGGAGGCGGCAAAAATTGCGTCATCGGCGGCGTCCGGCACAACGATATTGGTGGATGCCGCTGATGCCACTAGCTCAGGTGCGTCCGGCGATAGCAATGCCATCGTGCGGGCGCTGCTCGATACCGACTATCGCGGTAGCGTATTGGCTCCGGTCGTTGACCCGGAAGCGGTGCGCGCTGCGTTTGCGGCAGGCGTGGGTGCGCAAGTGCGCACGCGGGTGGGTGGTGCGCTGGATACGGCGCGGTTTCGCCCCCTTGAGATTGAGGCACGCGTGCGGCTCCTGTCCGATGGCCAATTACACAGCGAATCGTTTGGTGAAATCTGGGATGCTGGCCCAAGCGCAGTCATGTGTGCGGGTTCAATCACCTGGGTGGTTACCACGCGACCGGTTAGCCTGTATGACCGTACGTTGTTCTACGCATGCGGTCAGGATCCGCGCCATTTCGATGTCGTGATCGTGAAATCGCCGCATTGCCAACCGCATATGTTTCGTGATTGGGCTGCCCGCTATATTGATGTGGACGCACCCGGTTCAACCAGCGCCAACTTGCTCAGCCTAGGCCATACTCGGTGTGTGCGACCGATCTTCCCGTTGGATGCCGATGTGCCGTTTGTGCCTAGGGTCCAAGTGTTTAGGCGTGACTGATGAGTTCCTTACTAGTACGATCTTGACGATTTGAGAACAGATTTTTCTCACCAAGGCACAAAGACTCGATTTTTATAATACCCTGAGGCAACCCTTGAAAATAGATATTGATCAGTACCACCGTGATGGCTATGTCATCCTTGACGTGTTGAATGCGAATGAGGTGGCGGCTTACCGCGCTGCAGCCGATGAATTCATGACGCGACCCAACTACCGTGGTCGACAGAAATTTTTCTACGTCCCTTTTCTTTTGCCTGAGTTTGACCTGCCTGGGCTGCATTCATCAATCCATCATCCCGTGTTGCTCGATGCAGCCGAACAAATTCTTGGGCCCAAGCTGGTATTCGATAACGCCAGCATTTTGTGCGCCGACCCAGGCACCGTTTATACCCAAGGCTGGCACCGCGATGTGCTGCAGGTGCCGCAGGATCAAATTGATGAAGGCATGTTCTCGCCCGATTGGCCGCACAACAATGTGCAACTAAACCTCGCCTTGTATGCAGATCACTGTTTTTGGGCAGTTAAAGGAAGCCATAACCGCAAAAACACGCCAGCCGAATGGGCGGCCTTTGGTGGAACCAAGCATATGTCACCGCTAGAAGCTCAAATGCCAGAAGGTGCAGTCATTGTGTTGAAGCCCGGTCAAGCTGCGCTTTATAACAACAACCTAATTCATCGCGGGTATGCCGATCCGGTTGCCATACCTCGGCGCACAGTGCATATCGGCTATCACAGCACGCTGCATCCGCCCACGTTTCATTTTTATGGCTATAACTTGGACAAGCTTACACCGGAGTTTGTGTCTTCGCTCAGCCCCCCGGTGCGCGAAATGGTCGAGTTGCATATCGCTCGCCGACATGAATTCCCTGACGTGACGGCCAGCTACAAACGGCCGGCTGGATAAATAGTAAAAAGATTGGTTTTTGTCCGCGAATAACGCGAATTTACGCTAATCTTATTTGCGAAGATTAGCGTGATTAGCGGATTTTAATTGCGGCTGAATAGTTACCTAAAGACAACTATGGAAAAAATCAAGATGGCGGTTATTGGCTGTGGTTTTTTTGCCCAGAACCACTTGCATGCCTGGCAGGAAATTCCAGAAGTGGAATTAGTAGCGGTGTGCGATGCAGTCGAAAGTAAGGCTCAGGCGGCTGGCGAAAAGTTTGGCGCAAGGGTCTATACGGATCCGGAGACCTTGTTGCAACAGGAGGCGCTTGATTTTGTGGACGTAGTAACCAACGTGATGGATCACCGCTGGGTGGTTGAGCTGGTCGCGAAGTATGGTCGGCATGTCATCTGTCAGAAGCCCATGGCCGAGAATGTGGAGGATGCCCACGCGATGGTGGCCGCCTGCCAGAAGGCGGGAGTGACCTTCATGGTGCATGAGAATTTCCGCTGGCAATCTCCATTACGGGCAGTGAAAGCGCTGATTGATAGCGGCGAGATCGGTACGCCATTTTTTGGGCGGGCCTGGTTCCGCTCGAACTACAACCCGTATCTGAACCAACCCTATTTGATGACGCAGGAACAGTTTCTGATTCAGGATGTGGGTGTGCACATGATCGACGTTGGGCGCTTCTTTTTTGGCGAGCCGCACAGTTTGATGTGCCACGCGGTGCGGGTGAACCCAGCGATCAAAGGCGAGGACACCTTTACGATCATGCTGGCGTTTGAGCGCGCGACATGTATTGTGGATGCCAGCTTCAATACGCAAGTTGAGCACGAGACTTTTCCGCAAGTGTTGTTGACGGTTGAAGGCGATAAGGGTGTGCTGAATTTGCGCGAGGATTTCCGGCTCGAAGTGATCCACAACGGCAATATGAGTGTGCGGACCGTGCGTCCACCCGTGCATCCGTGGACAGAAGAGCCATGGACGGTGGTGCAAGACAGTGTCTACAACACCAACAAACACTTTGTGGATTGTCTGATTGCAGGCCAGCAACCCGAAACCAATGGCGCAGACAACCTGAAAGTAATGGCGCTGACGTATGGCGCATATGGAGCCTTGACGAACGGGGTGGTGTTTAGGCCATAAATCTGGGGCATGCTATGAACACGAGGGCGTGATGTTTTGAGCCATAAATCTGGGGCAAGCTATGAATAAACGATTGCTATATTACGGCAAAGACGAACCATTGCCGGAGCGTGTGCCTTTGCGGGCCGGGCCGTTGAGCCTGATTTACGAGCAGGGTGATTTGCGCTATGTGCAACTGGGCAACAGGATGGTGCTGCTGCGGCTGTATTGGGCAGTGCGCGATCGGAACTGGGGTACGGTGGCCACGCGGGTGACGAATGTGAACATTGATTCGAAGCCCGACGCATTTCACATCAGTTACGACGCGATCTGTCAGGATGAGAAACACGGCATTGATTTTCGCGCACAGGTGACCCTGACGGGTGATGCTGAGGGTTCAATCTCTGCTGTTCTGACTGGCGAGGCGCACAGCACATTTATGCGCAACCGATTGGGCTTCTGTGTGTTGCATCCAGCGGACCAGGCCGCTGCCGCCTGCGTGGTGGACCATGTCGATGGCACTAGCGAACCAGCCAAGCTGCCGCGCTTTATTTATGCTCACCAGCCGCTCGAACCGTTTAGTGAATTGCGGGGTTTGCGGGTAAAAATGCACGGTCGTGATACTGCGTGGGCCAATTTGCGTTTTGAAGGCGACATCTTCGAGATGGAAGATCAGCGCAACTGGACGGATGCCAGCTTTAAGACGTTTTGCACGCCATTGCGCCTTCCCTATCCGGTGGAGGTGCCAACAGGGGCCAAGATCCGCCAAGCGGTAACGTTGCAGCTTGCGAGTGACAGCACAGCCCAGAAAGTAGGCAGCCGACAGCACAAGGCAACCGTTAAACAAGATCGCATCATTGATTTCTCAATCCTCAACGCCTCATTCCCAGTTCCCGCCTTGGGCTTGGGGCAGCGGAACGCGGGTAAGATTTTGACGAAGAAACAAGTGGAGCGTCTGCAGGTGTTAAAGCTGAGGCACTTGCGTGTCGATTTGAATTTGGGCGACGCCCATGTAAATCGCGCACTGAAACGCGCCGTGAAAGATGCAGCGGCGTTGGGTGTGCCGTTGGAGGCAGCCCTGTTTATCAGCCCAGATTCCGCAGAAATGCAGCTCAGTGCGTTTTGCGAAATGTTGGCGGCCAGCGGGGCGCAGATCAGTCATTGGTTGATCTATCCTGCCCACGAGAACCAGACAATCGCACCGCCGATTCGTTTCTTGGTGCAAGCGGCGCGCAAGCAATTGGGCAGCTACAACAAAAAGGCATTATTTGTAAGTGGGACCGACGCCGATTTTATTTTTGCCAACAAACAAGTGCAAGCGTATCGGAATGTAAAAGAAATGGATGCGTTTTGCACCAGCAGCAATCCGCAATTGCACGCGTTTGACAATGCATCGTTGGTTGAGACTTTGTCGACCCAGCCAATATTGGTGCAGAGCGCAAAGAAGCTGGTGCAGCACAAGCCGGTCTTCGTAACGCCGCTGACCCTGCAACCACGCTGGAACCCCTACACCACGGGTGTGGCAGTAAAGAATGCGCCGTTAAGTGATGTGCGGCAGACCAGCTTGTTTGGCGCAGGTTGGTTGTTGGGCAGTATCAAGTATTTGGCCGAGGCCGGCACTGCCAGCATTACCTATTTTGAAACAGTGGGTGCGGGTGGGGTGATAGATAGGGCAGTTTACCCAATGTGGCATGTGCTGGCCGATGTGGCGGATTTTGTCGGGGGTAGGGTCATCGCATCACGTTCATCCGAGTCCCTAAAAATCCAGGGACTTGTATTGCGCAAAGGGAAACGCACTCGCGTGATGGTGGCGAATACGACCGATGAGATGCAGACTGTTTCGCTGAGTACGCTCGGGGCCAAAGTGAGGATCAAGCGGTTGGATGAGACAAACGGGTTGATGGCGATGCAGGCACCGGAGAAGTATCGATTGCACATAGGTGAAGTTGTGAAGACGATCGGTGGCAAGCTGCAAATCCAGCTGCAGCCGTATGCCCTCGCGAGAATTGATTTCTAATTAATGTGGGTTCTACCGAGTAAAACGGGATCGCATAAGAAATTTACCGTAGAGACGCAGAGCGCGCAAAGGATTTATTGCCCGCTCCGCGTCTTTGCGCCTCTGTGGTGAAAATCTTGGCAAAGTCGGGAGAGCCATAATGTGAATAGTTTTTCTTTATCCCTCATTGTGGTTTCAAACACCTCACCAGACATTAACGCTTCATCACGGGTAGATACACCGAATTTCTTTCCGACCCTCCCACTGGCGGCACAAAGTACAAGCCCTTGTTCGTCTCTGTCCCTATGTTGCCCGCCTTGTCAACCACCTGCACAAAGTAACGTACGGCCTGCCCACCTGGGAAGGTACCAATCCATTTCAGTGCGCTCGGGCTGAATTGCAGATCAACGCTCTTCCACACGCCGTTGGTCCCACCAGTGGTGTAGGTAGCCACCACTCGCTCAATGCCTGATTCATCGACTGCGCCTACCTTCACGGTGACGATGTTAATAGCCGGATTGAACAATCCATCGATGACTGTCACCGTTGGCTTGGCCGTGTCTGCGCTGGTGCTGAAATACACATCCGTTTTGACATTGTCATACAGCCGAGCCTCGCCGCTGAGGGCATCATATTGTCCGAACTGGGTCACCAAACTGCTTTGCCCATTACGCTGCTGCACGCTGGCCAACACGGCCGGATACCAACCCCGCGAATCTGCCGTCTGCAACGTCTCGGTCGTAGTCTGGTAGAAGTCATTCTCTGGCGCAGCCACATGCGGATCAAAGTCGCTCAAGGTCTGATAGCTGCCCTCCAAAAACAACGCCGAGCGCGCGCCGACATCGCCCGATTGCAGCGCGGTGTAGAACAACGGCTGCACCGGCTTGCCTGGTTCGACAAAGGTCGAGCCATCCAGCGAGTAATAGACCCCGTCATTGGTAGTGGTCTTGCTCAACAAATCGCCCGCACCCAGTGCGCCTTTCAGATCGATGTCGGCGCTGCCCTTCCAGGTCTCATCACCAAACGATGGCCCCGGCAAATTGGCCCGCACGTCGATGCTGGGGAAAGTGTTATCCAGCGATCCAAGCGTGCCACCCGTGGTGAGTTTCCACATCGGCAACCCGTAAAACACCGACTCCTCCAGAATCTTCTGGTCAAATGGGTCAATGCTTTGGTCTTCCTGAAAGTAACGTCGCTTGGCGATGGCCAGCGCTTTACCCATGCTGACCTCGGCTTCCTTGCGCAGCTCTTGGGTATAGTACTGCATCAGCTTTTCCGAGAGCCCAATCCCGCCGCGAATGCCCCACCCATAGCCAGTGTTGCCCACATAGTTGGCTCGCTTAAACGAAAATGCCTCCGCCAGATCAGTAGGGTCCACGCTGTTGGTGTCGGGCACATTCAGGCCGCTGTGACATCCCAGCGTGTAGACCAACGCACCCACAAAATTGGCGGTCGAAGCCTTGATCTCACTGGCCTTCAATACTTGCTTGTTCACCGGCACACCCTCGCCGCCATGATCAGCGTGCCCATTGATCGACTGCACCTCATAGCGGGTAGAGGTTGAGAGCTGCGCCCCGCGCAAGTTGTCCAGGGTCCAGGTGTCACCGATGTTCTGACATTGCAGCTTGTTGACACCCAAGTCGGCTTTCCAATCGTTGCAGACAGCGGTGCCTGCATCCTGCACAAAATCATAGCCAGTCACCAGCACATTGTTGACCACGGTTGATGGCTGTGCCAGGAAGCTATCGATAAAGTCCATCATCTCCTGTGGCGAGCCAATCAAACGGCCCACCGCCAGATCGGGCACATACATCTCGCCAGTAGCGACGGTGCTTGGATCCTTATCGGCAAAATAATCGTCGGTCAGATAGTGATTGCTGCGTAGGGCCGCCCCGATGGAATTGCTCGCATCCGCGCCGGTATATTTCTTCTCGGGGAAAACTGTATCGGGTGTGTTGTCCTGCATCCGGCGCGAAGGCAGCATGTCATCATCACCTACCAAAACCAAATACTCTATGCCGCCGTGCTGTTGCAGATACGACATGATCATGGCGCGAATAGCCGAAGTGATTTGATTGGCTTTGCTCACATTGAGCTTGTCGGCCAACCAGTCTGTATAGGCGGCACTGATGGTCGTGTTGTTGTCCAACCGGATGACCTCACCCCCCACCTCAGGTCGCGCCGCCAGTTGCGCTAGTTTGTTCAACAATGCATCCGCTTTACCCGCATCACGCGCAGCCACCCGCTCGCGATTCACCAGAATCAAGGTGCGTACCCCTGATGGTTGCGGCGTTGGAGTCGGGGTTTTGGTCGGTGGCGGCGTAGGAGTGGGTGGTGGCGCGGGAGGCAGACCCGGCGCAACACTCAACATAAACTCGGTGCCATTACCAAAACGGGTGGGGTTGTAGTGACGCACTCGCACAAAGTAAGTGCCGGCGGCAAAGGTGTAGCCCACCTGTGAAGACGTGGTCGTGGTGTAATCATCGTTACTGGTGACAGCCGCACCACTATCGTTGAAGATATCAATCACCGTGTCGGCTTCAGCAATTACAGACGGATCGGCCGCCGCTGCCGCCACGCTGGAGGTCTTAATCGTATAGCCACCCGCCGGCACAGTGAACTTGACCCAGTCCACATCGCCCGCCGCGCAAATATTGTGGATCTGCCCCGCCCCATTGATGTCAATGGCCTTGGCTTGCGCCTGGGTGTTATCAGGCTCCAACCCATCCAGGGTGCACAGCGTGGTCGTGCCGCGCAGCTCATAGCGCGTGTCCGGCCCAGCCACGGCCAGATCGAAGTCCTTGATCTGCAAGAAATAATTGCCGGTGGCGGGAGCCTGCCAAATCAAGCGTGACCCTTTGCCCGGCCCGCCATCATCATCACAAAAGAGCTGGGTGGTGCCCGATGAATCAAACAGACACAGCAAGGTATCCGCCTTGTTGCCCAGGTTCGATGTTTCAAACGTATATGTCACACCCGCCGTGGCCTGCACTTTGACCCAATCCGTGTCTGCGGCTGGGCAACTATTATGCGCTTGCGCCGCGCCGCCGATAGCCAGAGTGCTGGCTGCACCGCTTGAGTTGTCTGGTTCAAAGGCATCTGACGCGCAACCAGCAGTTTGTTGCGTCACTTGCAGGCTGTAATTGGTGTTCGCACCAAACACGGTCGCATTTTGGTGTTCAGCCTTGACATACACATAGCCTGAAATCGGTGATGTGAATTGAATCTGCTGGCCGCTATTGGCCGCCGAGGCGTTGTCGCAACTGGCAAACAGGCTGAGTTGCGTGTCGGCCTGCCCGCCCACATTGGTCGATGACACGATATAGGTCGCCCCAGCCGATACCGGGAACTTCACCCAGTCCGCATCGCCTGCCTGGCAGATCGAGTGCTGCTGCAATGCGCCATTAATGACGATATCCCCGGCCACCTGGCAAGTGTTATTTGGCTCATATGAGCCGTTGCACTGGTCTTTCTGGGTGATCTTGAGGCGATACTGGGTGTTGGGGCCATAGGTCTGCTGGTTGTGCACCACCTTGAGAAAATATTCACTCGTGGCCGGCGCAGTGAAGTCAAATTCGATTCCACCACCCCCAAAACTGCCCCGGCACGCATCCAATGAATCTTTGGTATACAACTCTACAGATAAGTCGGCATCCGCGCCGTCAGCAATCGCTTGTACATGATAGCCAACCCCGCTGCTTGCGCTAAACTTCACCCAATCGGCATCGCCCATCGGTGCCAAGGTGTGCGATTGCTCGGTTCCATCTGTGGTGATGGGTTTGGACTGCGGGCAGGTGTTATCAGGCTCATAGCTATCCCCACCGACCGGCGGATTGCCCACAACCAAATTGATCGGCCCTTTCACATTGTTGTTCTCGTTAGATTCAGCAATCTTGTTGGCCCGATCCACCGACACGTAAATCGGGTAAACCCCTTCTTGCCCAAATGTGGCCGCAGGCGGCGACACGTTAAGGCTTATCGAATCTCCGGGCGGCAGCGGCAGCCCATATACCGTGGTTTTGCTATACAGCGCCGCATCGTCAGGCGGCTGCTGGGTGGGGCTAACAAATACGGTGAACGAGAATGTGCCAGAAGTGGCGGCATCGCCAATATTTTTGATGGTGAACGTAATCCCAGTCGTGTTGTTGGGATCAATTTGCAACGGCGAAACCACCAGCGTGTCCACCACCAGATCTGGCGCCGCTGCTGGTGAATTAGGCGCATGCATGGGTGCCAAGGTTACAACTGGTGTAGGCGTCTGGGTTTGGTTAGTCGGCTGGTTCTGACGAATGAGGGCAATCTCTGCGCCAGACAGCGCCCCAACCCGCTGAGCACTCCCACCCATCGCTCCACCCAAGAGTAGCAAAGCAGCAACCACGACAAGCAATTTGTTCACGCGCATAAGCAATTCACCTGGACTTTCAAAAAAACCTGCCAGGCCACACACATCGGGCCTGGCAGATAGTGGCAGATAGTGGCAGATAGTGTTAGTAAACTTCGCCCCGATCAGATTATCTAGTGCCCCGTCAAGCCTTAATTTTGGGGTAGCGGTGCCTCAGATTCACGCGAATTTCCCGGCAAACGCGAAATCGCAACCCCCATTTTTAGCGTTGACGGGGCACTAGCAGCCTGTCGGAGAGGCCGCTGAAAGCCATATGGGACGCGGACGCTTTGCGCGCTGATTTTCGCGGATTTCTTTATAAAGCCAGCTTCAAATCCGCGTTTATCCTAAAAATCCGCGTCCTATATTTCTTTCTCCGACAGGCTGCTAGAGCGAATTCCTAATTGATGTCCTAAAGTCGCCCTTCGACTTCGCGCATAAGAATGCATTCCGCTCAGGGTGCTTCGTTGTATATCAATTAGGAATTCACTCCGATTACCTTAGCTTTTTGCTGTTTTCCGCGAATCTCGCGAATCTGCGCTAATAAATTCGCGAGAATTAGCGTGATTCGCGGAAAAACCTAAGGTATTCAGGAATTCACTCTAGGGTCGTGAAATCAGCGGCGAGTAAATCTTCTGGACCGATGGCACATCGCCGATAAAGTTAAACGTCTTGCTTGCATTCGATACTTTGCCGGTTGCATCACTGACCTGCAAGGTAATCACCAATGCAAGATCGGTGCTACTCTTGGTCAAGCCTAGGAAGTCGTCGAGGTTACTCTGGTAACTCACGTTCAGACCGGTGCCAATCACTTTGCCCGAGTTCTGCAGCTTCCAGGTGTAGGTGAAGGGCGCGGCGCCCATGGTGAAGGTCAGGTTGGCACCCAGGCCCAACTCGGACAGCATCTTGGTTGAATCCGCGGCGGTGAGCGTCAGAACCTGGCCATAAACGATGTTGTTGGACGCGGTGGTCGGGGTGACGATGCGCGCCAGCGGCGGCAGGGCTTCGACCACAGCTGGCACATACGCCAGCGATTGCAGGGTCGAGGTCAACTGCGGATCCGCTGCGGGTGCGCTGCGATTGTCGGCAAACGTGCCGTGGCTGCTTTCCATATCCAGCGCCATCTGATACACCGGCACGATCTGGTTCTGGGTCACACCCAGCGGCTGCTCAAAATAACCGACACCGGCAACGGTTGGGGTAATCACATCCGCGCTAAAACCGGTCGGCATCAGGTTCACCGTGTCGCCCAGTTGCCGCATCAGCGCCACCGCCTGATCTCCGGACAACGCCGTAGCACCCACCGAAGGACCGCGCGCACTGGCAGCTGAGACAGCGCGCCAACCACCGGTTGTGCCCACGACTTTGTTGTCCGTGCTGACATACACAGTCAGGCGCGAACCTGGGCCAAATGTCTGCACTTTCGTCGCGCCAGTGGCCGCTGTCACTGAGATCTGGCGACCATAGATCACCCGATAGGCAATCGGTGATTCAGCCACAATTTTCAACTCCATCTCGGGTTTGGCGGTGCTGGGATTAGACGCATTCTGCGGCAGGGTCGGGGTAATCGGTGTCGTCACGGCTGTGGTCACGGTGTCTGTCAACACTTCAATGAACATGGCATCGGAGGGCAACAGATTGCTCTGGCGCAGGAATGTCTCAGCCGTCTGACGCACATCCGCCTCCGGCAACAACGCGCGGCTGGACAATGCCAGCGTGGTCGAGGGCACCACATACAGCTCGTTCAGATTGGCAAAAGAGTAATTGCCCTGCTTGTCCACCGTGAGATCAAGGCCATTCGCACTGGTGCGGAACAAGTCGGACGAGTCATCCAGCGCGGCCGGCGCAGTGATGGGAATGCTGAACACGCCAGCCAGCCGATTCAGATCAGCATCGGTGGGCAGCGACGAAACCACATTCAGCACCGGCAATTGCAGATCGGCATTGTTGCGCAGGGCTTGTCGGTTAGCGGCCAGACTGGTGCTGTAGAACAGTGGGCCGCTGCCAAACGTATAGTCCAACCAGTGGTAATAGCCATTCGGCGCATAATCGCCGCATGAGCTGCCGATACGGTCATTGAACTGGCACGGCTCCTCAGCCAGCACCCGCGCCCGAATCGAACGGTTATACCAAAATGCGCCGGATTCCATCGCTGTTTGGGCAGAATACAACCAGGCCTGCGGGAAGGTCCAGCCCCAGCGCAAACGCTGGCCAAACGGGCCACCATGATCGGTGACCAACATAATCGTGTCGAAGCCCATAATCAGATGGGTGCCATTCATGGCGTTAGCCCAATAGCCCATGTGGTTAGCGTTTAATACCAGGCATGAGTCAAAAGCCACCCATTCGTTGTCCCAATCACCCCATGAGCGATACACTTCGCCCGGAACCATAAAGGGATCATCGTGGGCGTTGCCGCCAACACCATAATAAGACGCGCTGGAATAGCGCCCATATCCCGCATCCCATACACCGGTGGTGCCGTGGGTGGCGATGTAGGCCAGGTCAACTTGATCCAGATAGGTGGCTTCGTTGCCGCTGGCATACCCGGCCTTCCAGTCCTCTTCCCAGGCGCTGCCGTTCGAATACTGGTAACGGTTAATCCAACCGTTGTAGTCCACCAGTTCGCGCTTAAGGCTGCGGGCACTATCGCACCAGCCCCAGC
>JANMVQ010000025.1:0-3174 GCA_031392845.1 Chloroflexota bacterium | reverse complement strand
TGGAAGAATTGCCGAGCGTGTCGCGTCACCATGCCTGCGTTACTGAAAATGGTGGCACTTTCTTCGTCGAAGCACTCCAAGTGCGCAATCCTGTCTACATAGATGGACAGCGCATTGCAGATGGCGTCAAAGCCCCGTTGCAAGCGGGCAGCACGGTCCAGATTGGGCGGTTGATTTTTGAGTTTTTGATCAATGAATAACGCTACACCAGACTTTCATTTTGAACGATTACTACAGCGCTATCCAGACCTGGTCCCGTGCATTGCCGATGTGAAGGCGGCTTTTAAGCAGTTGCGAGAGTGTTTTTCCAACGGTGGCAAACTGCTGGTGTGCGGCAATGGGGGCAGTGCCGCCGATGCCGAGCATATTGTCGGTGAACTGATGAAAGGATTTTTGCTCAAGCGTAGTTTGAGTGAGTCTCAACGCGCCATATTTGTCGAGACATTTTCAGCGCAGGGGGTGTATTTAGCGAATCATCTGCAACACGGGTTGCCTGCCATTGCTCTGACTGGGCATCCATCTCTCTCGACTGCGTTTGCCAACGATGTCGCCGCAGACATGGTCTTTGCTCAACAAGTGTTTGTCTATGGCACATCCAAGGATGTTTTGCTAGGCATCAGCACCTCAGGTAATTCCAAGAATGTGCTGAACGCCTTACATGTGGCAAAGGTTCTGGGGATCACGACGCTTGGGCTGACGGGCGAGGAGGGGGGCGCCATGCGCGAAGTGTGCGATGTGCTCATTCGCGTGCCTGCGCGCGACACGGCCGAAGTGCAGGAGTATCACTTGCCGGTGTATCACGCTTTGTGCAGCATGCTTGAAGCAGAGTTTTTTGGGTGAAAGTCTACGCTCAGAGTGACAGATTTTTTATGACGTCACAGGTGATTTCACCAACGAGACAGCCATCTGGCGTTGCGCCAAGATCATCAGGAGGATAATCGGTATGATTACAAGTGGGCTGAACTGCATCAGTAGCGAAATGGCCAAGCCACCTATCAAAAATGCGGCGTCACAGGCTGTATTTCTAACATTTAACACGCCCGTTTGCATCCAAGTGATCTTGCACGCGAGCACTAAGGCTTGCCCAACCAGATAGTGATTCGCCACCAGATATACACTGGCCGCCAACAATGCGGCGAACACCCGTCCACACATCCCGTCACCCACTATATTGCAAATCTGCGGCGTGGTGATGTTATAGATTTCCCAAGCCGCCAAAGCGCAAATGATATGTGTCGCAATGTTGAAAGGCTGGATGTACCACGCTTTCAGAAAATCGGTCTTACGTACACGCTCGACTACCCATTCCACCAGATGCGGCACTGCGATTAGTGCGATCAGCATATAAGGCGGGAGCACCAATACACCTGCAAACATGAACGCAAGCAAGGGTGTATACCAAGATGTGCCACTGGTGGTGATGCCACGACTGGTGTACACCACTTTGCCCAACTGACCCAGAGTAGCCAACGCTAACAATAATATAGCGACAAGAACATTTTGAGCCCCTGCTGCCTCGACCTGCAAAGATGCCGCCAGAGCGAGTGCAACACCAACGACGATAACACTTATGACATAGGCCCACGCTCGTTTGTTCATATTGATTTCCCCCTGATTTATATGAAGTGTTGTCTATTTTTCCCAAGCGTCGCCTGCATCGGTCATAACCAAACGCAACTCATGCTTGCCAGTGACATCGATACTGACCTTTTTTGTCTCACTATCACCCTGCATCGTCCTGCTAAGCGCGCTGATGGGCAAATCGATGTTGGCACCCAGTGTTGAGAAGCTGGTTGCCGCCGCTAGGACATCCAGATAGCCGGCACCGGCAACCACTGCCGATGCCATGGACGTACCAGACATCTTGAAATAGGTGCCATCTGTGCGGCTAGGCATCGCCACTGCCAGCGGTGATAGAAGTGTGGAGATTACAGCCAGCAGAAGTAGTGTATGTCGCTCAGCTACGTGCCATTTGGATGGAAAAGTTGTGGTTGTAGCTCGATGTAAGTACATTGTCCCCTCACACTAAAATTTTGTAACGAATTTACGGCAATAATATCGTTACTCTTGTTTATTCAATACGATTGCAGCAATGTCGCAGGCACCTACAAAAATATACGATTTAAGGCTGAGAAGCAATGCATATATAGTCTGAGGTATATAGTCTTTTTAGATATGGCTTACCCTGCACGGACAGAGAGGATAATCTACAACTAAAGTTTGACTACGGGAGACTAAACGCTAAAGATGACTCATCCATTGGTTTTGCAATTGCGGTATGCCCGCAGCGAGTTTATGCGCGGCTTGCAAGGCTTGAGTGGCGAGGATGCCTGCAAACAGCTTGAGCCGATGAACTGTATCAGTTGGAATGTTGGGCACCTCGCCTGGCAAGAACAACGCTATTGGCTGACGGCTGGGCTAGATCAGACGCCATATCCGAAGCTGAACACGTTATTTTGCTCTGGCTGCCCAGCCATCACCCCGGAACTGGACGAAATGCTGGCGACTTGGCGGGATATCACACAAACCTCAGAGGCATTTTTGGATGCGCTGACTCCAGAAGGGATGCTTGCCATCCGTGTGCTCAAAGGCCGACGTGGCGAGTTCCGCACCAACACCGGCAACTTGATGAACCGCATGATCTATCACTACTGGTATCACAACGGTGAAAATCAGGCGATCAGACAAATACTGCGCAACACCGGTTTGGCGGACTTTGTAGGCAATATCGACGAAGAAGCATCGTATACCGGTTAATCAGTGTTGGCTTTACGGCGCAATTGCATTCAAGGCAAGCTGGGCTTGGGCAAAGCTGGGACGATAAACAAGTGCCTGATTCAAGTCGTTTTGCGCTAATTTGGGTTTGCCGAGCGCGGCATAAGCGCGCGCACGCCAGAAGTAGCTTTCTTCCAAACCCGCTTTCACACGCAGGGTCGCACTAGTCAGCTTCACAACTTCATCGTAGCGTTTTTGAGCGAAGTAAGCTTCATATGGACCAAACTGATACCACATCTGTCATTATCTGAGTAAACTGGCTCTTCCGCACATTCGATGGGATTATGCTGATTGAGGTCAAGCCACGCCAAAGTTAGGCTTGCGGAAGCTAATACATTATTTACACCACTGAATGTGACCTCACAACAGCGACAGTCTCAACTTCAGATCAGATAATAA
>JANMVQ010000192.1:0-10670 GCA_031392845.1 Chloroflexota bacterium | reverse complement strand
GAATGCACCCACTCTGCGTGCCAATATGCAACTGCACTTACCATAGAGTAAATATCACCATGAAACTACAAGCACGACCCTACCGCGACCCCACAGACTTTGCACCCATGCGCCAACTGTTGATGGCCGGTAGCCAATCCCATATTCCTGCGTCTTACATGCATCCTGGCCTTTTGGACTACCACACCCATTACCCCGACACGCGTTACCCGCCCGATGAGCAGTCCAATCGGCGCAACCTTCGGCTCTGGGAACGCATGAGCAAAGATAAAGACGAAGACCAACCAACGTTAGAGGCGTGGGCGATTTTTTCGCGTCTCGAAGGCAGTTTCGATCTGTTCGTTCATCCTGCGCTGCATGGCACGCCGCTGCACGAGATCGTGATGGACGAGTATGTAGCATGGGCTGAAGCGCGGGCGCGTGAGGCTGGGCTGAAGCAGATGATGCCTTGGTGGGCGATGGAATACGACAAGGTCTTGGCGCGCCTGCATCAGGCGCGCGGGTTTGTGGTGCCGGCTCTGGTTGGCCTACCAGCACCGCTTTTCGAACGGACTTTGGACGAGTTGCCTACGATCCCGTTGCTGGATGGCTTTACCGTGCAAGGCGTGAGCAACCTGGACGACGGTCGGCTGCGGGCGCGGGTGACCCACGGCGCCTTCGGACCCAAAAAGGATTCGGAGGGTTACGCGAAGGATTGGGAGGACTACCAGGCAGAGTATGCCCAATTCATTGGTTCTGCGGTCTACGAGGGTGAGCGAGATCTGTTTGTGCGCTCGCCCGATGGCCGGGGTGCGTCGGCCTGCACCATCTGGTTCGATCCGGTGAATGCCGTGGGCTTGTTTGAGCCGGTCGCCACCCATCCAGATTTTCAAGGCAAAGGCTTGGGCAAGGCAGTGCTGGCCGAAGGGATGCGCCGTATGCAAGCCGCCGGAATGCAGCGCGCTATTGTTGGCTTTGACCCAAACAATGTAGCTGCGCTTGCGTTATATACGTCAATGGGGTTTCAAGCTTCGTGTTATTTTGTATTTCCCCGCAAAGAGTTGTCCGTGATGGGTGACTAATGCTACGCCCACGTTCAAACATCAACTGAAACGACGTAACAATTCCTATTGGCACTGCCGGGCCGATGATTTTTCGCTTGCGTTTGCTATGCACCGAAAACAAAAAAGGCAACCTGACGCCAAACATTGCTTGCGTCAGGTTGCCTTCTGTCGATCTGGTCACCACTTGGGTAACCTCACCCTGCCGTAACTGGTTGGCTCATCTTTGCCAATTCCATTCGATCCAGCTCCGCCTTGAGCTTGGCTTGACGCAACTTCAACCCTTCTTCGGTCTTTCCATCCGCCCAGGTCAAATCCTGACTAATTTTGCTCAGCTCGTGCCGAATATAATGCGTCGCTTCGTCGATAACTTGTCGGTTCATGTGTGTTCCTCCGTGAAACCTCAGCGTGTAGAGTCTACTGTGTGAAGTTTAAGCATAAATTACAGACTCATGAAACAGTCTTAAGTCTCTGTTTCCTGTATTTACGCTGTCTTTAGTTCTAAGCCCTCAGTTAGAAGGTGGTTTTCGTTTCTTGTCTTTCAGCGTTCGCCCTCCGTCCTATGCCCATCCCTCCACAATTGTCTTCAGCGCTTTGGCAGTTTGGTTGAACCGAGGGAAGATCGTCGAGGCATAGTCAGCGGCGGGGGGCAATTTGTCCATCTGTTCCGGTGGAATCACCCCGCGTCGGGCCAAATCGCCAAACCAAGTGGAGCGCGCATAGCCTTTAAGTAACAGCAATTGGCCTTCGTCAGAGTGCAAAAAGTCCAGCCACAAACGTGCCCCATATGGATTGGGTGCAAGTGCATTCACTCCTTGCACAAAAAAGCGCGCCAGTGTTCCACGTTGGGGAATGACCACCTTGATTTTGTTGTCGGTCTTGTCCCGATGCTGTAAGGCCTGATAATCCCATCGAAACGTGATGGGTGTTTTGCCCGACTCGACTGTGGCAGGAGTCGCCAGCGTGGGCAACAGCGTGCCTGCTTTCTTGAGTCGACTAAAAAAGCTCAATCCGCTGCGTCCGCTATCACGTGGCCCCCCCACTGCCAGAGCCGCCGAATACACCGAATTGGTCGCCAACGGTACAGTGCGCGGATCGCCTGCCAAGGCAAAAGTGTCTTTGTATTCTGGCTTGAGTAAATCTAGCCAATTTTGTGGTGGATTGGGGATGACCTTGCTGTTGTATTCGAAAGTTAGCACCCCAAAATGTGTGCCTGCCCAATAGCCCTGTGCATCCTTCAAAAATGAAGGAATCTTGTGCCAACTGGCCGGTAGATAAGGTGTCAGCAACCCTTCGCGCTTGGCTTGCACCCCGCTGGCAAACGGCACATCAATGACATCTGGGGCGTTCTTCCCTGAATTGGCTGAATCGCGCAGTGCAGCGAGCACAGTGTTGGCATTGCCTTTGGCATCGATGACCTGTACTGGCAAAGTATATTTTTGGACAAATGCAGCAATCAAATTCGCGTAGTTGGCCCATTCATCCGGCATCAGCGCCACGGTGAGCTTGCCTGCGTCCAAGGCTCGCTTAAGCGTTTCTTCTGCTGATAAGCCGGGCGGAGATATGCGGATCGATGTGTTGCGTGCCACACTACGCTTGTTTTGGTTCAGCGTGAGTGCTATTGCCCCCAGCACAGGCGTTGCCCGTAACAGCCATCGACGTGAAATATATGTCATCCTGTCATCGTATCGCAGTTGTCTAAAAATTCGCTAAATTTGCGTCACGTTCACGGACACGCCTTCTGTCGGCTTATAGGTTGTGCTCACATGCACTGGTACGGTAATCTGCACCGATCCATTGTTGGCGGTTGGCAACATGCTGCGCTTCAAATAACGCAAAACTGCATGGTCATTGCGGGGTGATGATTCACCTGGTTCCATATGGCTATCGACCGCTAGGGCAGAGTTTCTAAAGAATTCAGGTCCTTTTTCTTTCGCCATGGCTTGAAATGCACGTATAACTACAGGATCAAATTGCACACCTGCGCAGCGATCCATCTCGCGTTGCACTTCTTCAAAACTACAGGTGGGGCGGTACGGACGGTCCGAGCACATGGCATCCAGCGTGTCTGCCACCGCCAAAATGCGCGCACCCAAAGGGATATCCGTATTATGTAGGCCATCCGGATAGCCGCGCCCATCCCATCGCTCGTGATGATGTCTTACCAACGGCACCATCTCTTGCAGCCCATGCATCCGGCTGATAATCTCCGCCCCAATCACAGAATGGCGTTTTAGCTGTTCGTATTCTTCCTTGGTGAGTGGGCCAGGCTTGCTCATAATGCTGTCTGGGATGCCAATCTTGCCCACATCATGGATCAAGGCTGCCTTGACGATCATGTCCTGTTCGTTCTTTGGCAAACCCATTTTTTGCACTAACGCTTCGGTGTAGATTGCGACCTGCGCAGAGTGCCCTGCGGTATACATATCGTCTGCATCGATGACTACGCCCAGTGTTTCTAACAACTCAGTGTTGATTTTGTCCAATGCGGTGTTTGCTTCTTCTAACTTGCTCACGTAGCCACGCATGTTGTTGGCATATAGCTGAAAAGCATAGCTAGTCGTCAACACGGGTAAGCAAAATACGGCTACGCCTAGCATGCCGATTTTTTCATAGGCCAAGGCCAAACCAGCCCCACCCAACAAACTGCCCAGCAGGGTAATTGGCAATGTCCATAAAAAATCTTGTTGCCAGATTTTGAGCGGATTTCGACCTGTTTGGATCGCAATGACTCCAGTCAAAATGATGAGGTTGACCAGCACATCGACACCGGCAGCACACACAAATGGCAGGATATTACTGGCATATGAGATATGACCGGTCGTCCCACCCATCTTCATATATATGAACCCCGCCAATGCTGAGCTAACTGCCCACATTCCTATATTAAAACTGGAACGCCGTAACCCCGACACCCGCCCGCCTCGTTTTTCGGCTTGTGGGCCAAGTGACGCGCTCAGTGCGTTGGTTAACCCGCTGATGGTGTGTGTGAGAACACCAGCTAGCGGACCGAACGCCAGCAGACTGGCCATCGCGACAATACCCGACACAGATACGCTGCTAAACCGGCTGCTGGCAAATAGCTCAACTCGCATTAGCTCCGCTGCCGCCGCAATCATCGCAAACCCAATCATGTATACCCAGTCGGTTGGCATTTGTGTGCTGGCATACAGAATAATGACAAAACCCATGACGCTGAATACGGTTGTATACAGTTGCATCCATTGGGATCGCGTTATAGTCTGACTAAACTGACGCGAGATGATTTTTGGAGCAGACATGTTAAGAATCTATTTGTCATCGACCCATCGGGTTGCCCCAATAGTGCTAGTGCTGGTGCCGCCGCTCCAGGCGTAGCCGCTATTGGACAGTGCTTCACAGAAACTGATGAAATTTATAAAACAGTATTGCGATCTATAGAATATTAGACTTTGGGCTGCAAAACAATCCGACGAAAGCAGGACGGGCCTCTAGGTAAATTGGACAAGCGGCTCTTAGCCTATTGGAACAATAAGTCACGCATCACTCAAAATACAACGCTATTCTTGTGGTTTTTTGCGTAAATCTCTGAAGACTTGATCTGGCCCGCGACCATTCTATGATTGCTCTTTCTTATCTTTCAAGCGCTTGATCAAATCTGCCATCCGCTCTGTGTCTTGCACTAAATTGCCATCTGCTAAATTGTCTTTATCTTTAAAGGGCTGTTTTGTTTGATCAATGTTCGATTGCTCATCGTGTTGCATAGATATATCGGCTGGTGTCTGCTCCCCAACCGTAGCACTAGCGGTGTGCTCGTCTGTGGAGTTTAGGCGTGCCCGCGCCTGTCGAATATATTTTTCCAGTACATCTATGTCCTGCTTCAGTCGAACAGTCAAGGTTTCATACCGCTGCACTTGTTGTTCGGCGGCGGTGGCCTCGGCTGACAAGTGTTTGGCTTGGATCAATTTGCTGCGCGCTTCCTCGTTTTGGTTCTGCGCTAAAGCGTCATCCACTTCTGCGTCGCTCTGTGCGGCTTTGGTGCGTGCTGCGTTCAATTCCTGAATAGCTTTTTTCTCGCGGGCAAGGTTAGTGGATAAATCTTCGCCCAGCTTGCGCAGGCTCTGGTCAGCTTGCTTTAACAGCTTCTCGGCGTCTGTGCCTCTGGCGCTATTTATTCGGCGCAACTCAGACCCAGAACGGTTATCGCCTCGCAGTCCATCTACCGTGTTATGTATGGCATCGTTCACACTACTCTGCACCAACAATTTCAGTCGATCGAGTAAGTTCATACGGTCTATCTTAATCTGTTTGGCGGGTGATCACGAGAAAATTGTATGGGAAACCCATGACAGGTTTGCCCTTCACCCATTATTGATCATATCTAATGTGGTGCCCATACTTTTCACTCTGCTGTTAGCGAAATCGTTGATGAGACGATTTATCGCACTACTTCGAAAAAATCTAGAAATCCACAAACCGCGTCGGTTATCGAGACCGACGCGGTTTGTGGATGCGATTTTTGTCATTCTTCGCAACAATTATTTCAACAGCGTATCGAAAACCTGTCTGAATGGTTTCTGTCTCTCCGCCCTTTGCTTGATTTGCATAGTAGTCTAGCAGCAAGATTGCAAACCCTTGCAACTCATAGGTAATGCAAGGGCTGAAGTGTACCAAGTAGGTTGGCACACAGTCTTTATACCTTGCAGCATGCAACCAAAGTCGGTTTGCAGCGTATTACAAAAGGGCTATTTAGTAGCGTTTTATGGCTGTAAAAGCCTTTTTATTGTCAATACACCTTTCGAAGGGAAACGGAATCATCCTCTTTCTGTATGGTGCTGGCAATGAAAATCGCCGAAAAACACTACTAATAGCGAGTACATAGCTGATTGCTTTCTATACAAATTCTAAGAGGCAATCAAATGAAAGACATCACACCCAACATGAGAGCCTGCATTATTGGAGGACCAGTGAGAATATCGAAACAGTTCACTCGATCGCTGCTGCTTATTGTTGCGCTGGCAACAATGGTATTGGCGGTCGGGCGCACTGCGTTTGCGTTAGACCACGTGCAATCGAGTTCGTTGTCGCCCGTCGAACAGCGCCGCCGCCCTACGCCCACGCCATTGCCATCGCCTACGCCTGCACCAGCTGTAGGCACACAATTGACTGCGCCTGAACAGACAACAGGTGTAATCAAAGTGCAAGGCATTGTCTGCGTCGACAAAGACCGTAATGGTCTCTGCAGCGCAGATGAGTCGCGTATTCCCAATGTTATTGTGAAGACCACTGATGGCAACATCACTGCGTCCGACAACACCGGGCAATTTTCACTGCGCACACCGGTTCAAAGTTCATTAAATATCGTGATCCCAGCTGGTTTCACGACCCGCGATGGCAAAGTCGAGCTTCAGCTCAAGCCGGAAGAAATTATGCAGTTGGCCCTGGTGGCCGAAGTTGTGCCGCCCACTGTCGCAGCTGCCCCTCAACCTCAGACGATTATTGCCATTCCAACAGTAGTGGTAAATCCAGCGGCATCCAACAGCACGGTCGTAGTCAATTTCGATACGATTCCACTTTTGGTAGGTGCTGGTGTGTTAGGTCTAGTCATCCTGTTGTCTGTCTTCATTATTCGGGGTGGATTGGGCGGCATGAATAAGACCTTCCAGCAGCAGGTGGCCCGCCAAGATGCTCAACTTGCCATCCAGCACAATCGCGACACTGCTATGCGTATGCAGTTACCTAATGGCTGGCAACAAATCGCTGAGCGACTGGTGGCAGATGCGCTGCTGGAGACGGTCTCGATTGACGAGGAATCTGGCATCATCGATGCGTCGACTTACCCTGCACCCAAATTCACCGTTGTCTCCCGCGATGGTCGCGAATTCGTCTTCACAATCGATCCAAAATCGATGAAGAAAATGAAGTTGCTAAAGAAAGGCGACCGCATTATTGAAGTGACCAGTCTATCGCCCACTGCCCGTATGGATGTGCAAACGCTGTGGGACTTTGTGGTGAACACCCGCAACATGTGGACCGCCACCCCGCCGCACCGCGCCACCTGGTACGTAATTGTGCGAGTGAGCAATCGTCGTCCCAGCCCGCCGCCCATGCATCGCATCGGCCCTGGTAGTCGCCGTCAGGGTGCCACAGCCATGCTTGGTGCGCCCGACCAACCACCGCATCAGCAACAACAGCCAAGAGGGTGGGGGCAATGATTGAAATTGGGGGGACATTGATCGTGGCGTTGTTGGCGTATGGCTTCGCAGTCGTGTTAGCACATCACTATGGCAAAGACTGGGTGACACCCGAAGGCACTGCTACATCTAACTGGAAATTGCGGCATGATCTTGGAGTTGCATTGGGTGCTGTTTCGGTGGCTGTGTGCGCGATTGTCTGCATACTGTTTATCGCAAGCTGGCCGGGTCGCATCATTACGCTGGCGCAGGCGGTTATTTTGGCTGCTGCCGGTGCGTCGGATTTGCGAAAGTTTCACTTGCCGCTGCCGTTCACTATGGCTGGCTTAATGCTTTCTATCGTGACGCTCGTGCTAACCAAGACGCCGATGATAATCGTGATGTTTGGCCTGGTCTGGGCAGTCGCTTTGATTGCATTACATGCCGCACTGTCCAAAGGCTCGATGCAATTGGGCGATCACATCGCCACACTCTGGATCGCCATGGCGATGCCCTTTAACGGCATGATCGCAGTGATTTTGGGTGATTTTGCCAATGTCGGTGTAGCTCGTTTGAATGGCTTAAAGGGCAAGAAGGTGGCTGCTGCCGGTGCCTGGCTGATTTTTGCCGCCGCCCTGATGGGCTTGCCGCCCTATGTCTCGTTGTATCAGAAATATCAGGGCTATTTCAAAATTGCTCATCCCGAAACGGCTATGTTGCCGTTCATCGATGAGACGACAATAGTGCTAGACACGGCGAACACAGACTTGGTAGAAACAGATAATTTTAGTTCTGACACCGCTGAGTCAATTGCGCCTGTAGCCACATCTATGCCCAATCCCAATCCCAATGCAAAGGTGTTATTGGAAGTCATGTCATTGGCGCAATATGAGACCGGTCGGTTGGCTATGATTGATCAGCGCGCCGAACGCATTACTCAAGCGCGGCGTGCTTCGGCCAAGGTGGCCCGTCTAGCCGCAGTGGCTGCCCAACGGGGCGGCACCCATGAGCTGGTGGAAATCCTGCGAGACCTAAGTCGTTCACTTGCTATGTACGACGTCGCTGGCGTACAGGCGGCCACTGCAGATTTGGCGAGTAGCTATGACGCTATGCAGGCCCAGCTCGCCTCAACCTCAGAATCAGAGTCTAGTCTGACTTCAACAAGCCAACAACAAAAACAGTAATTACACAAAACACAGGAACTACAACGGAGTAAACACACATGCGAAGAATATTTATGATCCTGGGCGTCGTTCTCGGCGTTCTCGTTGCAGCCGGCGTAGCCATTTTTATGCAAGCCAGCCGACCCACCGTGATCGAAGTCCCAGTGGCAAAGGAATATATCCCCGCCGGAACCGTATTGCATTCGGACATGTTCCGCGTGGCCAAAATGGCCAACATAGACTCGGACACCAAAAAGACATGGGTAACGGTCAATGAATGGAAAAATGCTGATGGCAAAATGACGACCAGTGATATTCGCACTGGTTTCCCAATTGCTAAAGCTCAGATTGACCCAAACACACCCAATGGCGTCGAGTCGCGCTTGTCGCTGGCGCTAACAGGCACCAACGATTACTACGCTGTAATTCCGGTGAATCCAGATATGGTGGGTAACTTTGTGCAACCCGGCGACCATGTCGATTTGATTCTCACACTCAAAGCAGATGGCTTTGGTGATGGTTTGGTTGGTCCGATCACCGTGACCGAATCTGCTGGCGCGCAGCCTGCGCCCCCTCCCTTGAACCCGGATGGTTTGTATATTCAGCAATCTTCATTCCCAGCGATCAAGGTGATGATGCAGAACTTGACAGTCTTGCGCGTGGAGCGCGAGCAGCCACGTGTGTCCAAGGCTCAGACCAACAAAGACGGCACACCTGTGATACAGCCAGAAGTAGTACGTGCAGTTCAGCGACTATATGTCAAGGTCGACCGTGATCAGTTGGAGTTGTTGGGCTTCTCGCTCAATAGCGGTAAGCGCAATATTGTGGTGCGTGCCGCCACAGGTAACGATCTGGTTGCGCCAACTGATGGCATCGACTGGGAAGACTTTGTCCGCTGGTTCTACCAGCAGAAGGGTCCGCACTATATGTATCAGGGCAAACCCGATGGCTCACAGCCATTCTCTGGTGCTAGCCCATATACACGGGCAGTGGAACAACCGACGCCTGCGCCTACCCCCGCGCAGTAGAGACGATACGACTACGACACATTAACCTCTGGCAGGTCTGTAAAGATCTGCCGGAGATTCACACAGCAAATTTTGGAGGGTTGAACGAGAAAATGGATAAAGCGTTGACTTTGGAAAAGAAATATCGTATGTCAATCGGGTATCGTAACTCGGCTGACGTTGAGGAATTGCGCGATGCGCTAGCTGAGAGCGATATTAAGATCATCAGCTACGATCAAGATGCACAGCGCGTTTTTGACAACGCGATTCGCTTGGATGCCGACATTGTGCTGCTATCGCCTGACTGTCAGGGCTATCGCACTGGCATTTTGCAAGATTTGCTGTTTCATCGCCAGAAGCCCATCCCAGTAATCGGCTGGGTAGAAGCCCGTAGCGATGATGGCCGCCAGATGACTGCTAATGGTGCGACTGGTTATATCACTCTGCCGCTCGATGGCACCCAGATCGGCAAGCTGATCAATATGGTGCATGAGGTAGTGGAGCGTGAGCGCAACCGCCGCCAGGATGGTCAAGTATCGCTTGCGACTCGTGAATATGTGCCAGAGACTCGCACCCAGACATGGCAGAGCAAGGTTATTGCGGTGTATGTGCCCAAGGGTGGCGGTTCGCACCGCACCACGACTGCTGTCAACTTGAGCGTCGTGCTCTCGCACCTGACCATGGGCAATCAGCGCACCATGTTGTTGGACTATGACCAGACCAAGGGCGATGCCCACACTATGGCTGGTTATATTATCAATACTGAGACCAAGATTGCGTTGGCGCATAACCTGAAAATTATCGAACGCGGTTTGTATGATCTGATCGTCAATGTCGGTGCGCGTTATGCGGTGCAAGGCGCACAGATGATTACATTGCCGTTTATTAAGAACTATCTAGTCGATTCACCTGCGATTGAAGAATCGCAGTTGGATATTTTGCCGGGTTTGATGCGCCCGACCGACAACGGCTCAGAAGAGTTTGGCAACCGCCAAATGATTTTAGACGTTGGTCGTGCGATCATTCAGCAGGTACGACGCGCCTATTCATTTACGATCATTGATATCGGCCAAGACTTTGCGCAACCGCTACACGAGGCCGCCATCCAAGAGGCCGATGAAGTGCTGGTGATTGTGCCGCCTATCATGACAGCGGTGTTAGATACCCGTTATGCCTTGCAGAGTTTGGAGCGCTACTTCGGCGATCTAAATAAATTTCAGTTGTTAATCACCGGTTATGATCCGAACTTTGGCTTGGCTGAACGTGACATTGTGGACATGTTGGGTTTGCCACTTTCCGCCACGATCC
>JANMVQ010000159.1:0-10202 GCA_031392845.1 Chloroflexota bacterium | reverse complement strand
CGAGTCGAGAATCGCCTGTCTATGCTGGAAAACAGCATTCTGAGGATGATGCACACGCAAAGCTCTAGGCAACGAATCGTGTTATGTCAATTTTGGCTCACTATTTGAGATTTACACCCATTACACATTCACTTGAAGTTATCGGAAATAAACCACGAATCACACGAATCTTCACGAATAAATTTAGTGAAGATTCGTGTGATTCGTGGTTCAGAATCTTCCCACGATGGGCAAAAACTGTGGCTGCACCTGACTCGGCAGCGTCACTGTCAGGGTGACCGGCACACGCACCAGAGGCCCGGGCGAATTGTTGATTACGATCAGATCGGCTTGATGCACGCCATAACCGACCTGATTGCTGCGTAATTCTGCTTGGACGGTCTGGGTGCTGCTAGGCGTGCCGGACAAACCATTCACCTGCGTTGGTGTGGGCACGATCCACGGCACGACGTTGCAGCGGGCATACACTTGGGTAAAGCACAGGGTCGTGCTGATAGGCAGAACACTCTCGTTGAAGGCATATTCAACCACTTCGCTGGCCGTGCTACCGCGCACGCCAATCGTGGCGCTCGCGCCAAAGTCAAACAGGGTGTTGTCGAAATCGGTGTCTTTGTAGCTAAAGCGAATGTCCCCATTTTCCTCAAAGATGATTTCGAACGTCGCTGAACCAATGCCGGTGGTATGTGCGCGATCTTTCCACATAATAATAAAGCGGCGATTGGGCGCGCTCCCCATTTCCTTTGAATAGACTGCTCCGGTGGACGCATCCAGATCATCCCAGAACGGCGCGACTAAAAAGCTGGGTGCGTTGACCATGCGGGTGTTGGCGTAACTCACATCGCCGGTGGGCGCGCCGAAAATCACTGCCCCGTTTTCGCCGACATGCAGTGCCGTGCTGGTCAGGCCATACAGTGTCAATGGGAAGCTGACCGATACATGGGTCGCGCTGTCCTCGGTAATCGTCAGTCGCGTGCCGGTCTGGCTGATGTCGATAAATTCAAAGCTTGTAGGCATGAGCAAATAGCCTTGCGCATCCGGCAGGCTGACCCGGCTGCCGCGTGGCACCAGCGCCATTTGGGTGTTCAAGGCTTGTGCGCCGCTGCTGGTGATCAGCACTTCGCTGCTGCTGCTGATTGGATAGACCAAGGTTTGGCTGATGCTGGCTGGGCTGATCGTCATGCACGGCTTGTTCAAACGTAAGGTGAAATCCTGCGTGAGCGTCATGCCACTGTTGATATTGATCATCGCTTGTGTGCTGAGATGATCGGCTGCGCTGGCCGTAAGCGTGTAGACCGACGCTTCTGCGTAATACTGATAGCGCCCATTGTCATCCGTACGAATCGTTGCGGACAACTCATTGCTTTGGATCAGCACATTGGCGTTGCCAAGTGGCGCAGGTGCGACATCGCATACCCCGGTGGAGGTGAGTGTGCCGCTGACCAAGCCTTGCGTGGGTGTCGGTAGCACAGTCAGGGTGATGGGGACGACCATCTGACGCGCCCAAGGGTCGTTGCTGGACGCGATGATGTTGCCATGAAACTCACCAGGTTGAGCGATGGTGCTGGGTGCAGCATTCCAAGTCAGCGCGGTGTTATTTGTCTGGCTCAGGTTGAGCGTGGCACTGATAGGCGCGAGGCTCAACCAAGGGATGGCATCTTGCGCTTGCCCACACGCATCGGCGCTATTGGGGTTGTCGAAACACACGGCAGTGCCGTCCATTAAATTGCCGTCGTTGTACAAATACTCTAGGCTGTTAGCTGCGCTGTTGCTGTGGATGCCAATCGTGGCGCTTTGGCCATTGTCATAATTGGGGCTGCCAAAGATCACGTCCTTATATTGCATGAGTAGGTCGCCATCTTCATACAAGATCACCTGAAATGAGGCTGCTCCGATGTTCTTGAAGCGCGGCCGATCCTGCCACGAAATCACAGCGCGGCGGGTGGGTGCAGTGCCTAGCACTTTCCAATACACCCCTCCGGCCCCGCCGTCGATGTCGTCCCATAGCACGGCAATAGTATTGGTAGCGGCTGCGCTCATGCGGGTGTTGCTGGGCAACACCTCATTGAACGAATCGAACAACAGCGCGCCATTATTTCCAACCTCTATTTGATTGCTGCTTTGTCCATAAAACGAGAAAGCAAATGGCAGGTTGATGCTGGTTTCGCTGTCGTCGCCTAGGCTCAGACTGATGCCGTCGCTGGCGTCAATCCAGCTGAAGGTTGGGCCATCTGGTTGCACGGAAGCGCGCCAGGTATAGCCAAACGCATCAGGACCACCGTCCGGTGCGGAGCCATCCCCGCGCACCTCGCGCAGCTTATAACTGAGGGCTGGGTTGCCTATATTACGCACTTTTAGTCCAGAGCTGTCGACCACGTTGGCCCCAAAAATCAGCGTGCGGCTCAGCGTCAGTGGGCTAATATCCAGCCGGGGCCGATCCAGTAGCAGGGTGCGGCTGGTCAGGCTGGCCGCCTGCACGGATATTGCACCAAGTGTAGCCGTCACAAAGTCTGCATAGGCGGCGGTGAGCGTATACGTGCCGGTTGGCACATTGATCAATTGAAACGCGCCATTGTTGTCGGTGAGGGTGTCCAGGTTATTTTGCGCTAACGACACTTTGGCCTGGGTAATCGGCAGCTGGGTAGCCAAATCGCGCACATAGCCAATTACGCCGCCATTGTTGGTCGTGGCAGTCAACACAAAGTTTTGGGTTTGATCGCTATTGATCACACCCAGCCCGCGTGCTTGCGGCGTGTGCAAGAGGGCGGAGGCGGATAGAGTGTAGCTCTGACCTTCGGCCAGCACAAAGCTGTAGGCGCCGGTTTGGTCGTTGGTGCTGATGGTGGCGATGGGCGGGCTGAAGGGCGTGCCGGTAATCACTAAACTGGCAGGCAGCGGGTTGCCGTTGGCTGCGCTGGTCACAATGCCCGACACCACATGGGTTGGTGCGCTGGTCAGGGCCAGCTCAACTGAGGTGGTCAGATTGCTGGTGATGCTGACGCTAGTTAGGCTGCTGGGCAGATAGCCGTACAACGCAGCGGTTACAGTGTAGCTGCCGGGCAGCAATGACAGCTCAAACGTTCCACTTGCATCGGTGAGTGTTTGCACCGCTTGGTTGGCGCTGATTTGCGCTGTCACCAATGTCGATGAGAGCGGATTGCCACTGCTGCGCACGGTGCCGGTGAGTGTGCCTGGAGCTTCGGCCCCACAGTTGGGAAAGCGAAACGCGCTGATCGAGGTGCGCCAGCCATTCGCGCTGTTGTTGGCGAAGTATTCGTTGGTGTACCAGAAGGTGCAGTCATCGACTGGATCCGTGTTGAGCAAGCTGTAATCGCCCCAGCGTTGGCTGACAGTTTGGGCACCGCTGCCATTCACCAATACACTTTCGCCTTGATCCAATTGGTTTAACGGGTCGCTGAACAGGCGTCCAGCGGCCCGCACACTGGCATAGACGCTGCTAGACGAAGCGCTATAGCCTAATGCAATATTGCCCACATGGTCTTGGGCCGCGCTGGCGTTCCAGCGCTGCAAGCCATCGGCGGGGGCGTAGCTGCTTTGCTGATAGATCGAAGGCAGCAACCCAGCCGGATCGCGCACCTCGTACCAGCGTATGCCCGCCCGTCCGCTGCCCACATCGACCGTGTGATTTACAACCAGTGATTGATGCGTGCCAAAGTTGCGATAGGCTAACCGATACATTAGCCGGTCGGCGATGCCATCGACACTGGTGCCGCCCCGTTGGGGAATGCAACCACGGGTCCCGTTAATGGCGCAGGGCAACAGGTTGAATGGGGCTACGGGTAATAAGTGGTTGGGGTTGCCGCCTAGGCCAAAAGTGCTGTTGCCGGGATTGGCCCAGTCGACCTTGAATTGCCAAAGGCGCATCATGTCCACGCTGCCTAGGCCCGGGGTCAGGGCGTTGTCGTCGACCGACATGAACATGTTTGGCGCGCCTGCCGGAGGCAGAGTGTTGCCATCCAAGTCAGACGGCAAGAGTGCGCTGTAGTCGATGTTGACGTCGAACAGGTCAAATTGAATCAATGCGGCGGGTTGGCCACTGAGCATTTTGTTGCGCTCCAACGCTACGACAGATGTGCCGGCCCAACTGTTGCCGATAAAGTTATTAAGGCTGAAGTAGTAGCCATCCGGCCACACTCCAAATTTGGCATAGTCGTTGAACTTGGTGTCGCTGACTTTGAAGGCGTAACGGTGCCAACTGCCGGTTGGGTCGGCGCTGGCGGAGATGGCCACGCATTGGTAATACGGTTTAGGTGTGGCGAATTGGCTGACCAGCCAACGTTGGGCGAGCTGATCAAATAGCACAATCGGATCGCCATCGTTTTCGCTTTCGCAGGGCGTGCCAAAACCTTGCCAGAAGCGGTTTCCGTTGAATGGACCGAGCATGAGGATGGGGCTGGCGGGATCGGTTACATTCCAGATGGCGTACGACAGGTTGACCCACTGAACATAATATTTGCGCCCATTGCTGGGGTCGTATCCGATGTCGCCGGCTGGGTCGGGCGGCGAGACTGCGTTGAGATTATTGACCCCGTCGAAATTGGCGATTGGGGCGGGCATATTGGGCACGCGGGCGGCCAGATCCAGAACATTATCTTGTTGGGGGGCGAAGAACTGCGCATAGGCTTCGTCACCCTGGGCTTTGATCTCCTCAAGTGTTTTTATGTCGCGCACGCGCTTTGGCAGCACCTTGTTTGGCACATAAATCGTCTTGCCTGTTTTCGCAACATCGGGCAATGCCTGAGCGAGTGGGATAGAGGTATCGTAATGTTCAGCAAGTTGGACGGTTGGGTGTAGCGTATTGGGTGGTGAGTGCTGGGCATAAGCTGATGCAGGCTGACCGACGTTAATAATTACCATAATAACGACAAGCCCGATCAACCAGAGTGGTGTTTTCATTATGTTTATAAGTATTGAGCCCTAAGTATTCAATTCTGATGTTTCGCCAGTAGTCATCTAATGTACATTGTAGATAATTTAGATATTGTTGCCGCGAGAACTAAAACGTGTCAATTACAGAATTGCGCTTCGGAATGCCTATGTTATACTCGCGCCCAATTAATACCCGGATAGAGGCGTTCAATCGTGGACGCCTCTATTTTAGTTGCACCAAATAGCACACAGTAGTACGCAAATTAACATCAAAAACGAGGGTTCGAAAATGTCAATGAATGAGCAGGAATACTTAACCCCCGAAGGCCTGAAACGATTGGAAGTGGAACTGGAGCACCTGAGATCAGTGCGCCGAGTGGAAGTCGCTCAGCGGTTACACGAAGCCATGGAAGAGGGCGAAATCACCGAAAATCCAGAATACGAAGACGCCAAGAATGAACAGGCGTTTGTTGAAGGTCGCATCATGGACATCGAGCAATTGCTGGCCAATGCGATCCTTATTGAGCCAAAGAGCGGCCCAGCCAATGAAATACGGCTAGGCACTAAGGTAACACTCACTGAGGTCGGTACGACAGACAAAGAACACTACATCATTGTCGGTTCAGCCGAGGCCGACCCTAGCAACGGACGTATTAGTAATGAGTCGCCATTAGGCCGCGCCCTTATCGGTAAGAAGAACCACGAAGAAGTGCAAGTGCAGACACCGGGTGGCGCGATCAAATATAAAGTTACTCACGTTGGCAATAAGTGATGCGTTAAACGTCATGCGTCAAACGTCAAATACTATTGAATAAGTAGACTGGGCGTTTGACGCATGACGTTTGACGTTTTATGAGCAAACGCTACCTGATTGGCCCGTCTGGCTCTAGCAAGACCCAGCAACTCACACAACGCCTGGTCGAGCTCATCAATGCTGGCACGCGTCCAGACCGTATCTTGGTACTGCTGCCGCAATTGGCACAGGTGCAGCGATTTCGAACGGCGTTGGCCAACGCGCGCGGCTCTACGCGTGGCGAACCGCAGATTGGCACGTTCTACGGTTTAGCCCAACAGCACGTCAGTCTTTTCTTCCCAATCGTTGCGCAACCCGCCGGATTTTCTTTCCCCCAACGTGAGCCGGTGTTTATCAATGTTGAGGCTGCGCAGTATTTTGTCAACCAGATCGTGGCGCCGCGCATGGCGGATTTCGATGATCTAAAGCTCTATCGCCCGCGCTTGCTCACTCAAATCCTCGACAGCATGAATAAGGCCGCCACGAGTGGGTTTGGTCTGGAGGAGCTGGCCCGCCGTTTGGAGAGCGCTTGGGAAGGCGAGCCACGTCGCCTGTATAGCTATGCGCGTATGCAGGATGTAGCGCAGGCCTTCCGCCAGTTTTGTCTGCAACACAATTTACTGGATTTTTCGCTGCTGATGGATGTATATGCGCGCCACTTGTTGCACACCCAGACGTATCGCGACTATGTGGCGGCGCGCTACCGGCATGTGCTGGCTGACAACCTTGAAGAAGGCACCCCGGCCTTGCACGACTTTTTGGGCTTGGTCAGCGAAAGTTGCGATAACGCGCTCTACGCCGAAGACAGTCCCGGCGGTTACCGCCTCTTTCTGGGCGCAGATGTGAATTCGGCCCGCATGTTGCGCGAGTGGCTGATTTCTAATTTCTCATTTGTCATTTCTCATTTGGAACCGAAGCCGTCGCCGCTACAGGATTTTGGGGCAGTACTCATGACGCAATTCGAAGCCTCAAGCATTCGCGATGCGCGTCCAACGTCCAACGTCAAACCTCAAACAGCAATAGACCTCGGTGCCGCCAAATATTGGACCCAGATGGTGGACTGGGTGGCTGAGCGGATTGTGGCCTTGGTGGAGAGCGGGGTTGCGCCGGACGAGATCGCTGTGTTGGCACCGTATGTCGAGGATGTACTCCGCTTTGAATTGAGCGAGCGGCTTAATAAGCTGGGAATTGGGGTGCGCTCGTTACGCCCATCCCGCCCGCTATTTGACCACCCTGTGACACGTGCTTTGGTCGTGTTTGCCAAGCTGGCCCACCCGCAGTGGCAATTGTTGCTCAGCCCAGCGGAGTTGGCGCGCGCGCTGTCCACTTGCATCGAGGGACTTGATCTTATTCGTGCCCAATTGCTGGCCGACGCTGCTCTCCGTATCGCGCCAAATCGTTTGGCTGAAATCGACGACCAAACCCTGTGGAACCGGGTGGGCATGCGCTTCCGCGAGGCGTATGTGCGGCTGGCGCACGGCGTGGAGAGCGAGGAGCGTAGAGCGAAGGGCGAAGGGCGCGAGGCGTCAGATGGCACCCTCGCCTCACGCCCAACGCCTCACGCCCTTCGCTCCACGCCGCTCGACCTCTTTTGGCAGCAACTGTTCACCGATGTGCTGTCGCAGCCGGGGTTCGCGTTGAGCGTGGATTTGGACGCGGCCCAAGTGTGCGACAAGTTGATCCGCTCAATGCGGGCGTTTCGCGAGGTGTTTGAGCGGGCAGACTTGACACCGCAAAGTGTGCCGACCAGCGAAATTCAGATATTGAATTTGCAGCCCAAACCTGAAGAACCGGGCAACCAAGATATTGGCCTCGAATATATTACCCTGCTGGCCGAAGGCATTATGGCTGCCCAATACGCGCCGGAGCGAAGCCTTCAGCCTTCAGCTCTCAGCTCTCAGCACTCACCTGACGTTCTGCTCGCCACCGTTTACGCTTATCTGACTGGGGATCATCATTCGCGCCACCAGTTCTGGCTGGATCTCAATTCGCCAGGCTGGTATGAGCGTATTTTCCAGCCGCTGACGCACCCATATGTGTTGCGGCGCACTTGGCCGCTGGGCGAGCGTTGGAGCGAGCAACAGGAGCACGATGCTGCGCAAGCCATGATGCGGCGGGTGGTCGGCGGCCTCACCGCACGCTGTAGCGAACAGATTCACCTGGCCTCTAGCCAGTTGAGTATTAACGGTCAGGAAGAGGCCGGACCACTGGCGCGGGCGGTACAGCGGGTGATGGCGGCGGCAAAGCCCAATGTTTGAAGCGTTAGTCCAACGTCTGGAGCCACACGGCACGCTGCGACGCGCATGGGCATGCAGGGCGGGGTATCTGCCCAAGTGACCGCGCTTGAGATCGAGCGCGCAGAGGGTCAGATTTTCAAGCGGGTGGTGCGCCAGCATGGCGCAGCCGATCTTCGCAAGAACCCACACATCGCAGGCGATGAATTCAAGCTCCTGCAAATCTTGTATGGCGCGGACATCCCGGTGCCAAAACCTTATGATTTTGATGAGACGGGACAGATTTTGCCTACGCCCTATCTGGTCATCGAGTTTATCGATGGGCAAACAGAATTTGCCCCAACTCAGTTGCAGGATGCTCTAGCGCAGATGGCAATGACACTGGCAAAGATTCATTGCGTCGATATCACGAGTCTCGACGTGTCTTTTTTGCCGGATCAGGCAAAGACGTGGGTAGAGAAGCTGGGGCAGCGACCGATTCTCTTGGACGAGTCGCTCAGTGAGGGGCATATTCGCGCGGCATTGCAAGCGGTGTGGCCATTGCCCCGCCACAATCCATCGGCGCTGTTGCACGGGGACTTTTGGCCGGGCAATCTCTTGTGGCAAGAGGATCGTTTGGCAGCCGTGATTGATTGGGAAGACACTGCCCTGGGCGACCCACTTTCAGATTTGGCCAACAGCCGGTTGGAAATACTTTGGGCGTTTGGCTTGGAGGCGATGCAGGCATTTACTCAGGGCTATCAAGCGGCCATGCCCGCATTGGATTTTGCGGATCTGCCGTATTGGGATTTGTGCGCGGCACTGAAGCCAGCGCACAAGCTATCTGACTGGGGATTAAGTCCTGCCCAAGAGCGCATGATGCGTGAGCGACATGCCGTTTTTGTGACACAAGCCTTATCAAAACCCAAACTTCACACCGGTGAGTGATTCAAATACTTTTACACGATAATCATCACATGACGATCCATGCAACCGGACCCTTTGAAGTCAAGCTAACCCCACAATCTTTAAGCGAAGTCGCTGCACCTGCCGCACTCGGCAGGTTAGCTATCGACAAGCAGTTTCACGGCGATCTTGAAGCCACCAGTTGTGGCGAGATGTTGTCGGCGGGCGGCAATGTAGAAGGCTCGGCGGGCTATGTCGCGTTGGAGCGAGTGACCGGCACCTTACAAGGCCGTCGCGGCAGTTTCGTTCTCCAGCACAATGGCAGTATGAATCGTGGCGTGCCTGGCTTGACGATTCACGTGGTGGCTGACACCGGCACGGATCAACTGCTCGGCCTGTCCGGCACAATGAAGATCGTCGTTGCAGAGGGTAAGCACGCGTATGAGTTTGATTATGATTTTGAGAGCTGAGAGCTGCATGCGTTCAGTTTAGAAAGTAAAACGATTCAGGCCTTCCTCAGCCGGACGTCTTACGATACACCCGATATGCTAAATCTCAAGCGCAAGCCCGGCCTGCTGACCAAGATGCGAACCGTGATTACAGGTGTGATGTGTGTCGCTCTGGTTACTATCTCGCCTGCCGCTGTCCATGCCCACCAACCGTTCTTCGAAGATCAGGATGCGACCGCCAAAAACCCCTGGCGTATTAACGACCCATCTATCTCGTTGGCATTGTATGGCACGCTGCAAAGTGCTGATGACATTGACTACTTTACGATGAAGGTGAAGCGCGGGCAGCGCATTCCCGTCCAGGTGACTATCCCGCAGATCAATGGGCAGGCCGCTGGGTTTGCACCCACTCTGGTGGTGATTGGGCCGGGGCTAGGGCTGATCACATTTACCATAGACGGCAGTACAGTCATCACTCAGGGTCTGTTGTTGCCGCCGCCAGTCAAAGCGGGTACATTTTACGAACCTTTTAGCCGCGACAACTATTGGACTTGGCAAGATGTAGTGATTACTACGCCACAGGCCGGGGACTATCGCATTATGGTGTGGCATGCCAAGGGTTGCGTCGGGCGCTACACATTGGCAATCGGTTCAAGTGAGATTCGAGGGGGTGACCCAGATTTTCGTGCCAAGAAACTCGCCTTCTGGAAACCCGTCCCAACGAAAGCTTCTCGATTCTGCGATTTATAGTTTGTCGTGCACTTGTGCGCCTAGATTTCGGTGAATCTCTCCAAAGTGGCCCTTTGATTCCCTTAGGACTTACGCGAATGTCATTTTGATGGGTGGTTTACGCAGGAATTGACGCATATACTCATCAAGCAAACCATGCTTTAACTGATAGATCGTCTTGCCTGTTTCGGCAGCCACCTGTTTGAGACGAATCCAGACCAGAAT
>JANMVQ010000132.1:0-2106 GCA_031392845.1 Chloroflexota bacterium | reverse complement strand
GCTGGGTCGGGCAAGTTTAGCAACACATCATAGGCACCCGCGGCGATCGTCGAGGGTAACACCCCGCTTAGCGTGACCTTTTGCTGTTGCTTACCCAGCCAACGGCGCGGGTCGTTGCTCAGCGGCAATGTCACCACGGCTTTGGTGGCTGTGTTGCGCAAAATAATCTCGACCCCACGTGGGTTAAATGGGCTGGCAAAGCCCTCATTGGCTAGATCAAGCTCTAGTGATAAAGACTGACCAGGGGTCGCTTGCGCTGGAATGCTGGCCTGAATTAGGCTAAAGCGATAGCCCAGGGCACGGCTAATATTTGAACGGCAGCCTTCGTTACTCCAACGGCTGGGGGTGGCACTATCGATATAGCTCCAGTGATAACGCGCCATTTCGTTTTGTGCGGTCACGCAGTCATCGCGTGCGCCGGCACCGCCATCGCTGCATGTCTCGCCACCGACCGGCGTATAGAGCGAGACTTGCTCAATATAGGTCTTCAGCGCGGGGGCGTTGCTTTCGGGAATCCAGGTACCAGAGTCGTGATAGTCCGCCAGAAAGCAATCGTTGTGATGGGCTATGCGCGATTGATCGCTGCCATTAAAGGCATTGGCGCTGCTAAGAACATTTGGATAGTTGGCCAACAAATCGCGTGGATAGCGAAATTGAATCGCACGATTCTTGGGCATGTTGTCGAGCAACGCACGCATGATAGCCGCTTTATTTTCGGCGCTGGTCAGACCGTTGCTAGAGCTGTGCCACTCACCCCACGCGCCAATAAACCCAGCGTGCACCAGCAAAATAACATCGGCGTGTTTTTGAAAGATAGGCCCGATCTGCTGCACATGGCGTTGGATACGGGCGAGTGACGCATCTGGCTCATCGGTTGCACCCCCATACTCTGAGGTGTAGCTGAAGCGCGGGATCACCTTCATCCCAGCATTGCGAATACGATTTAATCCGGCGTCCAGTTGTTGCAACATGCTGTCGGGCAAATCCTGATCCCGATAATTGGCCAGCCGAATATACGAATAGCCGATGCTATAACCCTGGGCCCGAATACTGGGAAAATTGGTTTGATTAAGCAGATCAATATCTTTATAGAAGCCACGCTCAGGATTGAGGAAGTCCTCGCCGCTGGCAGCATAGGTGATGATTTGCGATGCGGCCTCGGAGGCATCTGTCTGGGCATAGGTCATTTGCAATGATGATGACAATATGATGCCTGCGAGCAACAGGCGGACGAAAACAACCCGCGTAAGGCGATGGATTTGCATGGTCAATTCTCCAGATGTGCGTGCGCGATGGGCGCAAGGTGGCCCCAGCACAGGCAAACGGCGGACGACAGCGGCATGGATCGTCGCGAGGTTAGCGCGACAGGTCATAGCACGCCCGCATGAACATGAATGTCAGCGTTGATTTACAGTAATGACATAATCAGTCGACGTAAATGGTTAAAACGATTTGAGATGTGGGCCGTATTGATAATGGCGGCTCAATCGTCTAAATATTCTCCTATACTCAATTAGATTATGCTTAGAATACTTAGATTTCACATAGAATTCAATAGGACTAAAGTTGTAGATTTCGTCCAGTCATGCTTTACTCCGCTACATAAAACGGCTAAACCGGCAAATACCGGTAAATATAGAATCCCAGGAGAAAAACAAAACAATGGAACTGGAACTAATTGCAGATTACGCGTGCGCGTGTGGCGAGGGGCCACTATGGCACCCAACGGAGAAGCGTTTGTATTGGCTGGACATTGTGAACCCACGCATGTTCCGATACGACCCATCCACCGGGAAGCATGAGCAATTCTTCGCCGGCGAGACCGTCGGTGGGTTTACGATTCAGGCAGATGGTTCACTTTTGCTATTTATGTCACGTGGGGCGGTCAAAATTTGGCGCAATGGCCAGCTTCGCACCGTAATCGACCAAATTCCCGATGAGGTTGAAACGCGTTTCAATGATGTCTTTACTGATACGCGCGGGCGGGTATTCTGCGGAATGATGCCCACCAAAGACCGCCTGGGTCGCCTATATCGGTTGGACACCGATGGCACGATCACTCGCGTGCTGGATGGCATTAGTTGTTCCAACGGCATGGGGCTGACG
>JANMVQ010000128.1:0-27894 GCA_031392845.1 Chloroflexota bacterium | reverse complement strand
GCGCTATCGGCGGGCCAAAACTGCGGCAGAGCGGCGTGCTGTTCCAGCACCACCCGGCCCCACGTTTCAACTACTCATCCCACAGGATAGTGCGCCGATGACGTTGCTGTTCGCGACCTAAAAGGCGTTTCGCTGAAGCGCCTTCACTCACGTGCAAGCCGCGGGTGCGTTTTTTTGTGGGGCGACAAGTGTGCGTCAACATGTTTGATTTACCTCCGAATAACCGGGGTGAATAAGTGCGCCCGTGGGCGTACGATATACGCGGGCGGTGGTCATCCGGTAGTTCAAAAAGTGATCAATTGCCGCTGAGTTTGTATAATTCCGAACATGGCATCGCTCAAGCCTACCCAATCGTCGTCGATCCGACCCAAACTGCGCCAGAACCCGGTACTCAAATGGCTCGCCTGCGCTTTGCTTGTGGTCTGCACAGTCGTTTTGGCAGCCTCGTTTTGGGCCAGCATGTCCAGCGATGCCGGCAATGCACAGGACAACACTTCTGCGTCCAGCGCACCCACAAGGCGGCCAAGTGGTCGTCGAACCCGGCGCACAACCCAGCCCGGAAGAGATGGCGACCGCCGATTACCTGGCAAAGCAGGGCCACCGTGTGCGTCTGCTCCGTCGCGACCCTGCCAGCCCCAACCCGCAACCCGACGCGCAGTTGGATGATGACGACTTCCCGACCGAAATCAAGACGGTGAGTAATATCATGGGCGAGGAAGTTGATGCAAGACTGGCGGGCAGAATTCGTGAAGCGTTGGGACAGGCTCCTTCAGTTGTAGTCGATGCACGCAAACAGGCCAGATTAGACGCCGAAAAGATCAACCGTGCAATGCGGCGCGCTTTTGGTATGGCAGAAAAAGCGGGTAGAGTAATCAAACGGATTCGTGTTTTGGGCCCAAACGGGGAAGACATCACTTGGGATTACACGAAGCCGCTACCAAAGTAATCAACGTGTTATAAAGAGGTCACTATGTTTGTGAAGGATATGGTCAATTCGGAGCGCATCCGAAACAGCCTGCGAAATCATATTCAAGAGCAGATTGATTACTTTGGTGGCATGCTGCCAGAGCGCCATGCTATTGCCTGGGGTGGCTATTTGGCAGGACAATTCATTGAGGGGCTTTTGGATGTACATCACTACACTGAGCTAACGCACATGCTGCCCAAAGTCTCTGGGCCAGATCCAGTTGCGGATCTCTTCATCTTCGAGCCGGACAATCCTCTGCTAAATGCATAGCAATCATCTGTGCAAGGTGGTTTGTATAGGTCCAGAAACGTGACATATTTAACCGAAGGCTCCGTCCGCTCAGCGGAAATCACTCAAAATGTAAGCTATCGCATTCAGGAGCAGATCGACTATTTTGGTGGCGTTTTGCCGGAGCGATATGCGATTGCATGGGGTGGTTATCTGGCAGCATTGTGGGAGAAAGGGATGCTGATTTTGGATGAGTACCAATCCATGATTCATCTGCTTCCAGATGTTTCCGCCCCCGACCCCGTTGCCGACATCTTCATCTTCGAACCGGCTATTCAAGCCGCCGAATCCAGGTGACCGAAGAAATGCAAGCCATTCTTGTCACCAATTCATACAATCGCGTAAAAATGAGTCATGGCAAGCTCTCTGTGGAATCCCGCGCGTCGCTTAGTCTTGGCCGCATTGATGATTTGCGCCGGTTGCACCCGCATCCAGCCCCAGGCGCAGACCGCCACACAACAGGCAGAGGCAAAAGCGCTCAGCCCACACCCAGTTGAGCTGGTCAACCAGTTGCGTCAGGGCGGTTATGTGATCTACATCCGGCACGCCAAAACAGATTTTTCGCAGAAAGACACCACCTCCAACTACGACGACTGCACCAAACAGCGCAACCTGACCGACGCCGGACGGGCACAGGCCAGCGCAATCGGCGCTGCGGTCAAGTCGCTGGGCATCCCCATCAGCCGGGTAATTGCCAGCCCCTATTGCCGCACCCGCGAGACCGCCGAGCTGGCTTTTGGCAGCTACGAGCGCGCCAATCATTATGAGACTGCCAAGTCGATGACTGCGAATCTGCTCGCTGCGCCACCCGCCGAGGGGGCCAACACCGTCATTGTCGCGCACGGCTTTATTCTGCGCGATATCGCCCACATGATTCTGGAAGAGGGCGACGCTTATATCTTCAAGCCGCGCAGCGCCAGCGAGCAAGGGGCCATCGCGCGCGTGCCCGCCCAGTTGTGGGCCGATTGGGCCGCCGGTAAGAACACATCGCCCAGCGCGGTGGTACCGACTTTGCAGGAGTATGACATCCCGGCCGGCAAATATGCCCACGATGTAGCGCCCAATCCCGATGGCACCGTCTGGTGGACTGCGCAGAGCAGCGGCGAACTGGGGCTGTTTGACCCGCGCACAGGCAAACACAGCATGATCGCGCTGGGGGCTGGCTCGCAGCCGCATGGCGTTATCGTTGGGGCAGATGGCGCAGCCTGGGTCACTGATGGCGGTCTGAATGCCATCGTCCGTGTAGACAGCAAGACGCAGGCAGTCAAAATCTATCCCCTGCCCGCCAAGCACGCCAATGCCAACCTCAACACGGCGGTATTCGACAGTCTTGGGCAATTGTGGTTCACCGGCCAAAGCGGTATCTACGGGCGTTTGGATCTCAAAACCGAAAAGATGGATGTGTGGGCTGCGCCGAAAGGGCGCGGGCCGTATGGCATCGCTGCCGCAGCGGATGGCTCGGTGTATTACGCCTCGCTCGCCGGCAGCTACATCGGGCATATCAACGCTGCGACAGGCGAGGTCACCGTCCTTGACCCCCCCACCGCCAATCAAGGCACCCGCCGGGTCTGGTTGGACACAAAGGGCAAGATATGGCTGAGCGAATGGAACGCCGGTCAGTTGGGAGCGTATGACCCAGCCACTAAAGAGTGGAAGGAATGGAAGCTGCCCGGGGCCAAGCCCGCCCAAGCGTATGCCCTATATGTTGATCGCAAAGATGGGGTGTGGTTGAGTGACTTTGGCAACAACACCATCATCAATTACAGCCAGTCGCGCCGCGAGTGGGTCACTTACCCGTTGCCCAGCCCCAACGCCAACGTGCGCCAACTGCTTGGGCACCCCATGTCCACTTGGCAAGAAATCTGGGGCGCAGAAAGTGGCACAGGCAAATTGGTGGTCATTCGCGCCGAGTAAGATTCGTTTAGGTAATTCAGTGGAATAAATGACCGCGTCCCCGAAGGGACTGCGCGCATCGCCCTTCGACTACGCGAACCAGAATTCGCTCCGCTCAGGGTGTGCTCTCCTGAGCGAAGCCGAAGGATCAGGATGCATGACCTAGCTATTTTGGCGGAATGACCTTAGAGGCGGTATAAAAAGTGTCATTCCGAGCCCTTCGACATGACAAACGGCGGTTTTTATACAGCCGCTTATTCGTTTATTCGTTGCCCATTCGTTGGCGCATTCCCCGCAATCTCCACATATTCCTGCCGGATGACCGCATCGTCGCCAATCCCAAAGGAGGCCAGCATCTTGCCAATCGTTGCGGCCTTGCGCTCGGCATCGCGCACGCTCCAAGTGCGGCTTTTTATCTCCAGGAAGTAGCCGGCCCGTGGTGGGTTCACCATGCGGTCGATATTGATAAATAGCTCTTCGTCCTGAAAGATAACCTCCCAGCGTTGTCGATTTTTTTCCACCGCCGTTTCGCGCATTGGCTTGAAGTATTCGCGGTAGAAGCGCAGACTTCTATCTGCCGGAGCAAAAAAGCGAATGCGTGAGAGCAGAATTGAGTGCGGGAACTCGCGGTCTTTCTGCGAACCGACCAGGGTCAATCGATACCGGCTGCCGATCACATTGCCGACCTCATCAATCCGCAAATCCTCACGATAACGCAGGCGTGAGTCTTCATCGGCAAAGTAAAAATACGTATCGAACTGCTGGTAATGCACCTGCCGCACAATCGTAAAGTCAGGTGAGTTGATTGCTTTGATGATCGCCTCCGGGTCGGTCACCCGCGCCTTCACCTGGACTTCAAAGCTCTTCTCTTGCTGCACGCCACTAATTGCCGCCAGCTTCTTGAGCACATCACCCTCGCGCTCGCTCAGGAATTTGTCGATGCGCATGGCCATGGCGTCGGCCTGTTGGCAGATGGCCTCGTCGTCCAGCGTTAACAGTGCACGCTCGCGCATCAGGCACTTGCCGTTGACAAACACATCACGCACATCGGCGGCCTTGCTGGAATACACGATCTGGGTGTAAATCGCGTTCGGATCTTTGCTGATCGACGAGTATTGCGGTGTGTTGTGCAGCCGGTCGATTTTCAGCACGATCACATCCGCCCGCTTGCCCACTTCCAGCGAGCCAGTCACCTCGCCCATGTGCAACGCCCGCGCCCCACCAATTGTCGCCATCTCCATTACGGTGCGGGCTGGCACCACCACCGGATCGCGCGTGCTGCCCTTGGCCAGCAGTGCGACCAGGCGCATCTCCTCGAAATGATCCATGTCGTTGTTGCTGGCCGGGCCATCCGTGCCGATGCCGACATGCACGCCAATTTCCAGCATCTTGGTCACATTGGCGATGCCGCTGGCCAGCTTGAGATTGGCCGTCGGGTTGTGGCTGATCGACGCGCCAGCATTCTGCAAAATACGCATCTCGTTTTCGTCGATAGCGGTGCAGTGTGCACAAATAACCTTGGCCTCCAGCACGCCGCACTTCTTGATCCAATTCACCACCGGCATGCCATGTTCACGCTTGCTTTCTTCCACTTCGGGGAAAGTCTCGCTGATGTGAATGTGTAGCGGCACGTCGTACTTGATCGCCATCTCGGCGCACTGGCGCATGAGTTGGGCGCTGCAGGTATACGGTGCATGCGGCGCAATCACTGGCGTGATTAACGGATGGCCCTTCCACTTCTGAATAAACTTCTCGGTGATGTCCAGACCTTCATCACTCGAAGCGGCATCAGGGGTGGGGAAGTTCATCACACTCTCACTGCACAACCCGCGCATGCCCGCGTCGGCCACCGTCTGCGCTACATCATCCTCGAAGTAGTACATGTCGTTGACCGTGGTCACGCCACTGCGGATCATCTCGGCGCAGGCCAATTGCGTGCCCAGCCGCACAAACTCCGGCGAGACAAATTTGCGTTCGGCTGGCAGCATGTAGCCATATAGCCACACATCCAACCGCAGGTCATCGGCCAGGCCGCGCAACAGTGTCATCGACATGTGGGTGTGGCAGTTAATCAGCCCGGGCATGATCACGCAGTGGGCGCAATCGATCACCTCATCGGCACTGTAATTCGCGTGAATTTCTTCACTGGGCCCCACCGCCACAATCTGATCGCCGGAGATGGCCACCGCACCTTTTGCAAATTGGCGGAAGCCGCCATCCATGGTAACGACAAAACCATTGGTGAGAATTAAATCAACCTGCTGCATGGCGGAGTTATAGCACAAGCGGATTAAGACGACGGCGGACGGGAGACGATAGACGGGTGCTTCTCTCTTCTGTCTTCCGTCTTCCGTCAAAAGACCTAGGACTTTCTACCATATGGAAATTGCAAACATTCCGATATGATCATTTGAAATTCCGCAGGAATGCACCAGAGCGCCCGTAGAAAAAATCCACTTGCGGCAAACAATTACAAACTTATAGATTTCCCATTTAAAGTTGACTCATTCAACCCTCTCGGTCTTAGAGACCAAGAGGGTTTATGCGCTAGGTTTAATTGGTGAATCAATATAGAAACTATCTCTGAACAAAGGAACATCATGCGCAGCCTCCGATCCATTTTTTTTCTCGTCGCCTCGCAAGCTTGCTGGGGCCTTGCCACGGTTATGTCGAAGCACGTGCTGGGGGAGATTCCACCCATCACCCTGCTGGCATTGCAATTGCTCACCAGCGTTATCTTCCTATGGTTCGTGGTGAATGTACGCCATCGTATGCGAAACGCGGCAAATCAATTTAGCCCGATCTGGGCACGCAGCAATATGTTCAAATCAGCCTGGTTAGGCATCCTGGAACCTGGCATGGCGTATGTGCTGATCATCCTTGGCCTTAGCCGCACCTCGGCCAGCAACTCCTCCCTGCTGACCGTGCTGGAGCCGGTGGGTGTGCTGCTGCTGGCGGCACTGCTGTTGCGCGAACGGCTCAAGTTAAGCGTGTTTGTGTTGGCCATTCTGGGCTGCATCGGCATGTCGCTGGTGGCGGGCCAGCATGTGTTTGAAGGCAATAGCAGTTCTCTAATCGGCGATGGGTTAATTGTGCTGGGCACACTCATGTCTTCTCTATATGTGGTCATGACTCGCCGGGTCATTTTGCACGCCGACCCGCTCATGCTGACCGCCATGCAACAGACACTGGGCTTCCTATTTGTGCTGTGCGTGTGGTTTGCCGTCGCGTTGGGCAACGAGAGCACACTGTTGATGCAGGTGCCGCTTAGCTCATGGGTGTGGGCTATCGGTTCCGGGATTGTGCAATATTCGCTGGCCTTCTGGTTCTACTGGACGGGTGCCAAGAATGTCTCTGCCGGGCTTTCCTCAGTATTTTTGATGCTGATTCCCGTGTTTGGTGTGGGCGGGGCTTATCTCTTTTTGGGTGAGCAACTCTCCGTGTGGCAATGGGCTGGTGCGGGACTCATCCTGCTAGCGTTGGCCGGCATCTCGCAAACACATGGCACCAGCAATGTAAAAATGCGCGTGAACAATGCCAGCAACAATGAACCACGCCGCGCCCGCCGCGCCGTATGGGAAACTTGAGATTGGGTTTTCACTCGTGATTTGCTCAGATAGGCCTCTTTTATGTTCCTGACATAGTGGTCTATCCCTTAGATTGCGATTAGATTAAAATAGGGTCTTATGGACGCGTCGCCGACAAGAGTCATTTCCACGACTGCGCTGCTTCAGTCATCAGTGCAGCCTAACCTGCGCCTACCTTTGCGCGCTGCAGTCGTACGTATCGGACGAGGGGTTTCTGGCGAACACGATATTTCTATTTCACTCGATGATTTGCAAGTATCGCGCGAACACGCCCGCTTCGTCCTCGAAGGTGATCACTGGTTAGTCGAAGATTCCAGCCGTAACGGCACGTATGTCAATGGTCAATTGATCAAAGGCACGCGTGTTCAGCTGCAGGGTGGAGAACGCATTCAGATCGGGGGGACATTCGATTATTTCTTCCGCACGCTGGATGTGACAGAAGCCAAGCTGACCGTGGGCGCGCCCCCTTTGCGCATCCCCGGCGGGCTGGCTCCCAATGAAACACCCCCTACTACCACCGGCATTTGGATTAGCCCCAGCGCCGCAGTCTGGCGTGATGGGGTGTGTCTAGCGGTCAACCTCTCGCGCACTGAGTATCGCCTGCTGAAACATCTTATGCAGCATTCTGGCGATGTGTGTGAATACAATGATGTAATCGGTGCCGTCTGGGGCAACCCACGCGACAAGGATAGCTTGCACGAGTTGATCTATCGTGTGCGCCGCAAGATTGAGCCAGACCCAGCCGAACCAATATTCTTGATTATCCGTTCGGGTATCGGTGTGGTCTTCTTCCCGAAGGGCGAGCCATCTCACCAGAATAACTCAAACTAACAGCGCAGTATTCAGCATATTGCAGCAAGGCGCAACATGAAACTAAAGATCGCAGTATTGCCCGGTGATGGGATCGGGCCAGAAGTGATGACCGAGGCTATCGGTGTGCTGAAGGCGCTGAACCTTGACTTAGAACTGCATGACGGGTTGGTTGGTGGCATCGCCATCGACACGTATGGTGTGGCGTTGCGCGACGAAGAGCTGACATTGGCTCAAACCAACGATGCGGTTTTATTTGGCGCAGTTGGCACACCCAAACACAGCGACCCACGTGCGCCAATGCGTCCGGAACAAGCGATTCTCGGCCTGCGCAAAGGGCTGTCATTGTTCGCCAACCTGCGTCCGGTCAAAGCCTATGATGCGCTAATCGATGCCAGCACGCTCAAACCTGAAGTGATCAAAGGTGTGGACATGCTGATCCTGCGCGAATTGACTGGCGGCTGCTACTTTGGCACGCCGCAGGAAAATCGCGGTGAGGCGCCCAACCGCGAGGCTGTTGACACCACCTTTTATACCGAAGGCGAAGTACGCCGCTTGATGCGTATGGCGTTTGACCTGGCGCGTGGCCGCCGTAAGAAGGTGCACCAGGCTGATAAGGCCAATGTCATGGCGACCGGGCGACTGTGGCGGCAAATCTCGCACGAAGTTGCTGCTGAATATCCCGATGTGAAATACGAGGATGTGCTGGCCGATGCGCTCTCGATGCACTTGATTCGCACCCCGCGCAACTATGATGTGATCGCCACTGAGAATTTGTTTGGCGATATGCTCAGCGATGAAGCGGCCATGCTGACCGGCAGCATGGGCATGATGCCAAGCGCTTCACTGGGCGATGGCTTAAATCCACACGGTTTTCGCCGCGGTTTATATGAGCCAATCCACGGTACAGCGCCTGACATCGCGGGTGAAGGGATCGCCAATCCACTCGCCATGATCCTGAGTGCGGCCATGATGCTACGCTGGTCCTTCGGCCTAAACAACGAAGCCGCCCGAATCGAACGCGCTGTCGAAAAGCTTCTCTACGATGGCTATCGCTCAATGGACCTCAAATCTCCCAACGCCAAAATTGTCGGCACCCAAGAAATGGGTGCAGCGCTGATAGCGCGGCTCTAAATAAAACCAACGACGTCTGCGTCTGCCTTGAGCAGAAACTCAACAACCTCAAGATGACCTTTCCACACCGCACAGTGCAGCGCAGTTGAACCATCGGTGTCTCGTGCATCAAGCAGTGTTTTATCGCTTTTGAGAAGCGCCTTGAGTGCCGCGAGATCACCTTTTTTTGCCGCCTTGATGAAATCTCTACTGGCTTCAGCCATGCTTTTTACACTCCTTATCGTTAAGAACCTCTCTCTAAACCGTTCACGTCCGCATCCTTCGACTTCGCTCAGGATGCTTACACATCAGTTTGGAGATAGGTTCTAAGCCTCTTTGATAAGCACCCAGTGCAAGCGCACACCTTGCCTTTGCTGCCGTGGACAATCATCGTTTCTGCCCCTGCCTTCTGGGAAGTTGCAAACTCCGTATTGCAATATTTTGGAAGGAACGATTATGTTTACTGCAGCGCCCATGGCGACTGAATCACCCCGCTCTCGCTGAAGCGCAACGCTACCTCGCCCGTGATCTTCAGGCGGGAGTGCGCCTCGGCCTCAGCCCGTAGGCTGGCGCTGATCCAGATCTTGCTCAGCTTGAGCGTGTTCTCGATAAACACCATCCGCGCCGTGGCCCATGGTTGGCCGCAAGTGCGCACCGCTACCTGAATCGCTCGCAAGTCGTTGGCCATTGGCCAGGGGATGGCCCCCCGAAACGGGCCAAATGTGCCGCTGGTCACGCCGTTCGTCACAGTGGCATGGAAGTCAATCTTGTTCAACAACCGAAGTGTAGTTACATTGGCCAGCCCCAGCCCCGCCGCGTTGCCATGGCTTTCCTCGGTCAGGTCCAACACGGTCAGGGTTGCCACATCGGGTGGCCCATAGGTCTCGCGCTCGCGCACGACCATCAGTCGCCCCAGAATATTCGGGTCCATCCCCGCGCCGCTGATGTTTTTGCCCAGCTCTTTTACTACCAATACATCCACATGTTCAAACGGGATGCTGGCCATATACGACTTGGCGCGTGTCTGCGCTTCTTCCTCGGCGCTCCTGCCCACTTCGGCAGCGGTCATGCCAATGATCTCGGCTGGCTCGTCATAAGCATTCTCAATGATCGCAACACAACCGCGAAAATTGGTGTTTAGTTCATATACTCGCGCGATGTCTGCCAGATATCTGCGGAAGCCTGGGCCGGCATAGCTGTGCATAATTGAGGCACCTTGAATCTTGCCCCAACCGATCACACACATTTTGCTTGGGCCGCTTTCCAACTTGCCACGAAAATCGGTGTGCGGCTTAATACGGCTCATCAAGATCGCATGGTCTGCCGCCATGCTGTCTACCCCTTGATAGAGCGTTGGGCCATCAGGAATCTGCCCAATTGGCTGGGTTTCCATCGTAGCACGCACTTCGCAACCGGCGCTGGCTTCAGTCACACCCAGCGATGCCATCATCTCGATTTGGCCAGCGGAGGTTGCACCCCCGTGGCTACCCATGGCGGGCACGATAAATGGGCGCGCACCATGTTCTTTCAAGCGCTCCACAGCGCAAGTGGTCATCGGCCCAATATGGGCAATGCCGCGGCTCCCTACGCCCACAGCCACGGTGTCACCTGGCTGGATAGCGGGCAAGAGCTTCTCAATCGCTGTCCGCACATCTGCGCGGATATCTTTGACCTGGGGCACATCAAATCGTTGTTGCACTTCGAGCAGCGTCTCAGGCAACGGGGCCGGGAAATCCAGCAGGGGGATCTGTTCGAGCAATCGCATAGGGATATTGTCGCTCAAATTTACCGGAATGCATTTTTCTACTGGAAGCACCTATCGTCTAAAGCCCTTTTGACGCATAAGACTTTGCGTTATCCAAGGTTCTCCGAACGATTTCCCCCTTTTGAAACACACTCTATTTGGTGCAATGGGCCTATACTTGTCCTACACCAGTTGATGCTATGCAACAATCTTTGTCTCAGCGCTTATTTTTCAAAGACTATCTGCCAACGTTTGATTCTTCCTTTGTGGGTCGACGCTCTGAGTTGCAGGCTATAGCTTCTGCCCTTGAGTCACGCTCATTTCTCACTATTGTCGGGCCAGGGGGTATTGGCAAAACACGTTTGGCTGTGCAAGCGGCACTGGATATGGCAGATCCTCTGCGCAATGGCATTGCGTTTGTGCCATTGGCTTCGGTCACCTCGCGCGATGCCTTTGTCACCATGCTAATGTCGGTTCTGCATTTGCAAGTCGGTGGCAAAGATGATCAGTTTGAGCGCGCATTAGGCTATTTGAGTCAACGCGAAATATTGCTGGTGCTGGATAATGTCGAACAGCTGCTAAATCATGTTGACTTGATCAGTCGCTTGGTCAGCTTGGACGGCCCGAAGTGGATTGTGACATCGCGCGAGCGATTGGGATTGCCCGAAGAAATTGTGCTCAATCTGCGTGGCCTGACCCGTTTGGACGGTCAGCACAGCGTGGAAAATGAACTGCCGCCTGCCGAACGACTATTTGTGCAAAGTATGCGCACGGTGAACCGTCGATTCCATCCTTCCGAGCACGACATTTCACATATCCAGCGAATTTGTCAGTTGACTGAAGGGATGCCTCTGGCCATTGAACTGGCTGCTTCGTGGACTCGCTTGCTGCCGGTATCGTTTGTGGCAGATCAGATTGCCAATAATTTGGATTGGCTCACCAGTTCATTGTCGATTACCCGTGGCCCTCAACGCAGTATCCGGGCAGTGTTGGATTATTTTTGGGGATTGCTATCCGCTGAAGAGCAAACCCATGTATGTGAACTGGCTGTGTTTCAGGGCGGTTTTGAGCGTAATATGGCTGAATCATTCGCCCACGTCTCGTTTTTCTTTCTCTCGGCCCTGGTTCAGCAGGCTTTTCTCTCGCGCACAGCCAGTGGACGTTATCAATTGCACGAAATGCTGCGCCAGTACGCGGTTGAACGCTTACTACGTGTCCCGGAGATCGCGCATCAAACTTATCGTCGCCATGCGCAATTGATGTGCGATTTGGTCGACCAAATACCTGCATCGGCTGGAGCGAGCAAGACTGACCTGACCCAACGACAAGCATGGCTGGAGCGCATGCTTGTTGAATTGCCCAATATTCGCGTAGCTTTGGATTGGGCCGCCGAGAACAATGAAGTCAGCATTATGCTGGCCTTATTGCTGCCACTGAAAAACCTATGGCCTAGCGTTGCCAACAATGCAGAACTGTGCGAATGGATCGATGTGTTGTTGCAATCGCACGAGCAACTTTCTGCGCCGCAACAAGTTGCGATTAATTTGCTGGGCAGCCAATGCGCCGAAGCCATCAGCCAGTTTGAACGGGCGGCGCAGTATGCACACGCGGTATTGCAACACGCTCAGCTCCTAAATGACAGCGCCAACATCGTGGCTGCAGATTGCTTATTGTGCATGTTGGCTTATCGGCAGGGGCGTTTTGACGAAGCACAGCATCACGCTGATTTAGCATTAACAGTGGCCAAGCGCTTCGAAGAAGCTAACCTAATTTCACAGGCCATGCGCTCTGTGGGCATGGTGCTCAGTGCGCGCGGTGACTATGTGCACGCTGTGCAATATGAGCAGGAAAGCCTGAAAATAGCGCGCGAGCTAAAAGACCCAGTCGATATTGCGAGTAGTCTGAATTCCGCCGCTGTCGATATGGCGTGGTTGGGTAAGCATGATGAGGCCGTTGCCTATTTGCTTGAATCGCTGGAAATCCATCGACAGCTCAATTATCTAGATCGGGTCAGCGTTAGTTTGATGAATTTGGGCTGGTTATATCACCTGAAACAAGATCCGCTTCAAGCCGAGATGTATTACCGACAATCGCTGGAAATATTGCGCCAGACGGGCGACTTAGATGGTTTGGCCCTGACACATTTGAACATGGGTGACTCAATGCTGGCACGCCATGCCGCAGTTCAAGAAATTGCAGCACACTACCGTAATGGTTTGAACACGGCGCTGCGGATTCAAGCCTGGCCAACGGTCATGTATGGCTTAATCGATACCGCCAAATTGGCAGTGGCCACCCAAAATTGGCAATTGGCCACTCAGGTGTTGGGCGTGGTGCTGAGCCAGCCGACTGCCAACGATACGGCCCACACTGATTCTAAATCTTTGCTGACCCAAATACAGCAGCAGCATCATCCCGATGTGGTGCAACGGTGGCTGTCGGAAGGACAAGCGCAATCATTGGATGTTGTGCTTGCTCAGGCCAACCAGTTTTTGGATCAAACCGGGAAATAACGGTCACGCATCTCTGCCAAAAACACAACGCTCTCACCCATCTCATCCAGGCCATTCATGCCATCTTCAATGCTGATCCAGCGACGATAGTTCACATCGCGCAATAGGCCAAAGATGGACGCATAGTCATTCAGGCCTTTGCCGGTTACTCCATGTTGCAAGTCGGGTGAATATCCCAATGTGCCATCGCTTTGACGCAGCGCGTCCAGCGATGCTCCTTCGACCAAATAACGATCGCTGGCGTGCATGCTCACCACGCGCCCTTTCACCTCATCCAATAAAGCTATCGGGTCATCGCCTGCCACAATCGCGTTAGAAGGGTCATACTGCACACCAAAATACTCGCGTTCTGGGATCGAATTGACGATTTGCAAAAACACCTCACGCTTTTGGGCAAACTCTGGGAAGCGCCAACGCCCATCTTTATAGTGGTTCTCCATGCCCAGCACAATCCCATACTCACGCGCGATGGGAATGAGCCGCGTAATCGCATCAATCACCCAATCCACCCCCTGTTGCACCGACACGCCGGGATGTCGCTCGCCGCTCAACACTCGGCAGGTGGCCCCTACGCCGCCCAAATAGCGGGTGATTTCGATCATTTTGACCTCATGCTCAAATGCCCGAGCCCGGGTGCCGGCATCGGGATGTGTAAAGTCTGGTGAGCAACACATCATTGGCATGGCAAAACCAGCATTCGTGATTGCCTCGCCCACGCTATCCAGATAAGCTGTATCGTGACTCCATAAAAACCCTTCAAATAGCTCCAGCCCTTCTGCGCCTGCTGTTTTCAGTGACTTCGCCATATCGATCCACTCAAAGAGCGACATGGTTTTGCGGATGGCGATGTCATCGATATAACATTTTGGGAAAGCTGCAATGCGTGGTCGGGTTTGGTTTGTTATTGTCATGATCGTATTATTGTAGAGATAGGCAGAAGGTGCGTTTGCACAACCATAGCGATTCTCATCTAAAATAGTTTTGATCCATAGGCAAAATGTCTAATAACTTTGGTCAGCCCCAGCTCCCCTCAACTGGACGCGAACCGAACTGGGACCAGCTTGCGATTCCGCTGATTGGTCGTGAATCGGAGCTGGCTCGGCTAAAGGCGTGTTTGGCACAAGACCGTTTGGTTACGCTGGTGGGTTTGGGTGGCACGGGCAAGACCCGTCTAGCGATGGAGGTAACGCGCGCGGTTGAGCGGCAGTTTTCCAATGGAGTGTATTGGATTCAATTGACCCATGTCGATACCATCGACGCCTGGTATGCCATGTTCGCGAACGCGCTTGAACTTGACCCAACAGCGGTCTCAATACCACAACTGTTGGCAGAGAGATTGAGCACCAAGGCCATTCTGTTTGTGCTGGATAATTTTGAACGCATGATAGATCATGTTGCATGGCTTACGCAACTAATTGATCAGGTTAATACCCCCAATTCTTCTATACGTTGGCTGGTGCTTTCAAGCGAGCAACTTGGTATTGCGCATGAACGAGTGATTGAATTGCGTGGTTTGTCCACGTTAGCGCCAGATCCGTTAAACGGGCAGACTCTGTCTGCTGCTGAAAAATTATTTTTGCATTATGCCGGGCGAGCGAAACCCAACTTTGTGATGAACGAGCAAGAGCGAGCGCATGTTCGTCAGATTTGTCATATCGTCGAGGGTCATCCCCTGGCATTAGAGTTGGCGGCGGATTGGATGTCGTTGCTCCCGACTTCATTTATTGTCGAGCAACTTCAGTCCAACTTAGACTGGCTCGCAACATCAGCCCAACTGACTCACACCCCGCACAAAAGTGTACGTGTTGTCTTGGATCATTTTTGGAGCCGGATGTCGCCCTCTGAGCAGCGTTGTCTGCGCCAGTTGGCTGTCTTCCGCGATGGGTTTGATCGCGAGATTGCACAAGAAGTGACGGAAGTGTCTCCGTTCTTTTTGGCTGCACTCGTGGATCGCGCTTTTCTCACTCGTCACTCCAATGGGCGTTATCGTTTGCACGCCATGTTGCATCAATATGCCGAAAGCCATTTGAACGAACAACCTGCCGAGGCGCGCGCCATTCGCCAACGCCATGCTCACGCTATGCGCAAATGGCTCATTCGCGCTGGTGATATCTGGGCTGGGCGCCACGAGCACGAATGGCTGGAGTACATTGATGCTGAGCACAGTAATTTGAAACAAGCCATTCAGTGGGCGATTCAGAATAATTCGGCGGAATTGGCATTGCAATTGGTGCAACTTATGAGTCTTTTCTGGCAGCAGCGTGGCTATTTTGCTGAAGGGGTGCACATCATTCAGAGTGTTCTCTCCATCACGTCCGCCTCGTCCGCAGCCAACAGCGTTTCGCATTTGCAGGCTGCCCTCACTATTGCCGAGTTGCTTTTGAGTGCAGGTGAATTAGCCGGGGCCATCACTCAGGCTCAAGACGTATTGGCACATATTACTGATGACTTGCCAGAAGGTCCTCGCTTGCGTAGCTGTGCACTATATATTATGTCATTGGCGGCATCACAGCGCGGAGATTACATTGCAGCCCAACGCGATGCTGAACAAAGTGTTGCCGCAGCGCGTCGCATAAGTGACTCGGAAACACTGGCTCGCGCATTGCAAAGCCTAGGGCGCACCTATGAAATCAATGGCGTTTATGCCAATGCCCTCGCTTTGTATCAAGAATCGCTGAACCAATATGAGTTGGCGCAAAACCTGGTGGGCGTGGCACAGATATTCAATGATTTGGGTTTGATATATCTGGCTCAAAAAGAGTTTGCTGCGGCTGCTCGTGCACTAAACCAGGCCCATGCCTATCACAAGCGGTTAGGGGATCGAGTCAACGCTGCGCTTAGCCAGATGTATCTGGGTATGACTGCATTCGAGCAGCGCCAATTGGCACAGGCAGAGGAGCAAATCGCAAGTGCACTGACCGTTCTTAGTTCTACGGAGGCCCAAGAAGCGCTGGTGACTGCTATGCTGATGCTGGCCAATGTATACCTGGAACGCGGACAAGATGCGATGCCCTATTTTGTCAAAGGGTTGGATAAATCACTCAAACTAGCGCTCATGCCTTGCATGTTGATCGGGCTATGCGGGGTAGCGCGCTCGTACCATAAGAATGGCAAGACGCATTCCGCTATCGAAATTATTGGTCTAATACTGAGCCATTCGGCTAGCAACAGCCTCCATATTCAGGAGGCGAATGCTGTGTTGAGCCAAGTGCGCCGAGTTGTTGCACACGATGAAGTTGATCGTCGTCTAGCGAGCGGTCGTCGCCGCAACTTGCACCAAACTGTGCGTCAGATTGTGACTGATGCAGCTGTAGGCTAAGGACCTAGAACCTACCTCAGTCCTACGCTCTTTGGGAAGTGGGCCGGGTGGGTGCTTTTGTAAGTAGGCAACCTGTAGGGGCAATATTGGGCATTAACCCGTTCACGCCCAGCATTGCTGCTAAAATTTTCAGTGTGAAACCAGAATCACGTCGTGCTAGACCTGCGGCGGCATCCCCAAAAAATAAAAAGACATCGGTTGGCCGTGTTATTGGCCTGGCGTTTGGTTCGCTTGGGCTGTTGGTGCTGGCCGCGCTCAGCGCTGTATTGATTTTTCAGCTGTATTACAGCAATCGGGTGATGCCAGGCATAAAGTTGGCGGGTATTGACTTGAGCGGCATGCGCCCGGAGCAAGTTTTTGATACCGCGCATGCACAGTCGTATTACTATCGCGCTCAGGCACTTAATTTGAAAATCGGCGACAGCATCTTTGTATATCGCCCAGCCGACTTTGGGGTAGGGCTTGACCCCGCTGAAACCACACGCAAGGCGCTTCGGATTGGCCATCAGGATGACTTGCGGGAGCGTTTCCGTGAGCAGTTCGATGTGTATTGGAATGGCTTGAACTTGCAGCCGGTCACCATACAGAACGAAGCATTAGCGGATTCAGTATTGAAGAAACTGGCTGAACGTACCCAGCGCGCACCAGTGAATGCACGTATCGAATTGGAAAATAACACCGCTCGTGAAATTCAATCGCAGCCAGGTGCGCGGCTCGACATTCGCGCCTCTCATGCACTGGTACGTGGGGCTATCGATGCCAATCGAACCGCTACCGGCACGTTTAGTTTGGTGCTGCCGGTGACCAATATCACCCCCACCATCGCTTCGGCTGCCGAAGCTGCGGCCCAGGCCAGTCGTGTAGTAGGCAGTGACCTTACTGTGCTAGTCCCTAAGTGGGACGACAAAGGCAGCCCAATTGCGCCCGTGGAAGCGTTCAAAATTCGTGCGGCGGACTTGCCGCAGTTTGTGACGATTGAAGAACCACAAAACGGTGAAAGCGGAATACAGATTCGTACGCGGCGAGAACGCCTGCGCCCACTGGTGGAATCGCTCGCGCCCGCCGTTGTGCGGGCCACCCAGAATGCGCGCTTCAAGTTTGACGTCAATGCTGCCAAGCTAATCGTACTGACCCCTTCTGTTGAAGGCCGTGGACTCGACATTGAAAAGTCGCTGGATGCCATTGAAGCCGCCATGCGCAGTGACAACCGCAAAGCGGTGATCGCCATCACGACGACGGCGCCTGCTATTAACGATGCGACAACTGCTGAAAGTCTGGGTATCAAGCAACTGGTGGCTGAGGCAATCACGTCGTTTAGTGGCTCCAGTGATGCGCGCCGCAAGAATGTGGCTGAGGCCGCCAAACGCTTTCAGGGAGTGGTGATACCGCCGGGTGCAACATTTTCATTCAATAATGTGATTGGCAACATTAGTATTGAAGATGGATTCGAAGAAGGCTTGATTATTGTTGGCAACCGAACTGTGAAAGGTGTGGGCGGTGGTGTATGTCAAGTGTCTACTACCCTCTATCAAGCTGCACTCAAAGCGGGTTTGTCGATAGTGGAACGTTATAACCATGGGTATCGGGTTAGCTACTATGAGCGAGGATTGGGGCCGGGTTACGATGCGACCGTCTTCTCACCCTATGCCGACTTTAAGTTTGTGAATGATCTAAGCAGTAATTTGCTGATCGAAACAATCTATGATCCAGCGCGGGTCTCGCTGACATTCCGCTTATATGGCACCAAGGATGGCCGCGACGTAACATTTTCACCTACATCGATTACGGATGAAGTCAAACATGGCCTGACAATTTACGAGCCCGACACCTCTGGTGAACTGGCAGCCAGCCAAGTCAAGCAGACCGACTTTGCTGCAAATGGGGCCACGATTTCCTTTGACCGCACCGTGAGCAAGGGCGGCCAGATTCTGATTCAGGAACGTATTCGCAGCACTTATCAACCTTGGCAAGCACGCTTTCGCTATGGCCCTGGTTTTACAAGTTTCCCGCCCGATGCAGTGGATCAGGATGGCAATCCTCTAGTGCCGACCACACCCGTGATCACGCCTACTGTTTCCACGCCGTAACTTATTTAAGCTCTCTAGACTTTGCCGGGAAATGAACCACGAATCTCACTAATCTTCACGAATAATTCGTGTGAATTAGTGAGATTCGTGGTTTATCCCGTTTTACTCGGTAGAACCCTTATTTGATTAGCGCCTGAATCACGCCGCGCACAAACGACAATTCATCTTCGTTTACGGTATGGCCCATGCCGGGGTAAATCCGCTCGGTCACATTGGCCCCCAGCGCTTGTAAGCGTTCGGTTGCGCGGTGCACTCGACTGACTGGGAAGAAGCTGTCCATATCGCTGCACCCAATAAACACGGACGTTTGCTCTAGATTGCCGGTGTAATCGCGGCCGGCGTTGCCATTTTCGATGAGCACGCCGCTCAGCCCAAAAACCGCGCCATAGTGCTGCGGGTGTCGTGCAGCATATTCCAGTGACAAGCATGCGCCCTGTGAAAACCCCAACAACATGATCTTATTTGTCGCGATCCCCGCGGCCTGAATCTGTTCGATCAACTGTGTCATCAGCGCAAAGGTATTGGACAAGTGTGGCTCATTTTTGGCGACTGGCTCGGAATAGGGGTATGGATACCAGACGTTGTTCGCTGCTTGTGGTGCGATGTAGGCGATGTCCTGCACCGCCAATGATTCGGCGAGGGTCAGAATGTCTTCCGCGGATGCGCCACGCCCATGCATCATCAGCATAGCGGCTTTGGCTTGGTTCAAGGGAGCGCCGTAGGATAGGATCTTCATGTACTTGCTTGCACTGGGGTCAGGCTATTTTCAATTTCGCGACGATGTGACTCTAGCCAGGGCGGTAGCATAAGTACTTGCCCCATCGTGCTGAGCGGCTCATCCGTGGCGAATCCGGGCAGGATCGTGGCGATCTCTACGATGTGTCCATCTGGGTCATTGGTGTAGATGCTCTTAAAGTAGATGCGATCCATCACCGGGGACACGCGCAATCCAGCCTTTAGCAATCTCTCACGCCATGCCAGTTGAGTGTCGTCATCTGCAACCGCCAGCGCAAAATGATGGGTTTGGCCTGCGCCCATACGTGCATGCGTTTCCTTGCGCGGGTTGCGTTCAAAGTAGGTAATGAGGGTGCCGGGCTTGCCAAGTGCTGCGCCTACACCGGCGCTCCAATACCAATGCTGGGATGATGGGTCATCGAAGTTGTTGGTTTGCTTCACGCGCTTTAGGCCCAGCAGACCGCTATAGAACGCATCGGTGCGCTGGATATCTTCGCAGATCGCGGTGATATGGTGCATGCCATCTTGTAGTGCCATGTCAGGCGTAATGTGTGGCACAGGTTCAGGCCAGGTAGCAGCGAGTGCAGCTTCGTCGCGCTCACCAATCGTCATAGGCGCCAGTGAGGGGATAAAAGTGCTGCCCAACGCTTCTGGCGCTTCATCTACCGCAAAGCCAGGGCCTGCGGTGGCGATTTCGACAATGGTGCCGTCTGGGTCATTGAAGTAAATTGATTTGAAATACTTGCGGTCGAGTGGCCCGGCCAGAAACTTGACGCCCAGATCGATCAGACGGCGCTTCCATTTGAGCAATCCGTTCTCATCAGCCACAGACAAGGCAAAGTGGTGGGTGCCGCCGATGCCCGGTTTGCCAGCCGGGACATCTTTCCACTCAAAAAAAGTGATGGCCGAGCCGGGTGCACCAGTCTCATTGCCAAAATATAGGTGATAGGCGCTGGGATCGTCAAAGTTCACCGTTTTTTTGACCAGACGCAGGCCGAGCACACCAGCATAAAAGTCAATATTGCGTTGGGCATTGGCAGTGACCAAAGTAATATGATGGAGACCCGTGATAGTCATACGTGATCGATCTCCGTTTCTTCGTGATCAGATTCGTCGATTTCATCGGCTTTATCGAACATGTCTGATTCGTTGGATTGAATGACCAGAGGCACCCGCACCCTGACTGTGGCACCATTGCCAGGCTCACTTTGAATGGTGAACATGCCATTGTGCAGTTCGGCGCGTTCGCGCATGCTATGCAATCCCAGGTGCCCTGGATAGTCGCGATCAGGGTTAAATCCGTCGCCGTTGTCCATCACCTCGAGCATGGCATATTCATCATCGCAGGTTAGATGCAACTGCACCCGCGAGGCGGAGGCATGTTTGATAGTGTTTTGGATCGCTTCTAATCCAATACGGTAAAGCGCTTCTTTGGCTTCAATACTTAGGCGTGGCTCTTCTAGGCAAAAATGCGTTTGCACATCAATCTTGTGGCGTGCGGTGAGCGCCGTCACTTGCTTGCGCAGCGCGCCAATCAAGCCTTCCTGTTCCAGCGATTCTGGGCGCAGCTCAAAAATGAGTGCACGCATTTCGGTGAGTGCGCCATCCGCTAGGCTGACGGCCTCGTCAATCGGCATGATGGCCTGCCGCGCATCGCGGTTCAGCATTTCGCGTGCGGTGCGCATCATTAGCACCATGGCATAGAGTGCCTGCGAGACTGAGTCGTGTAATTCGCGCGCCAATCGGCTGCGCTCGGCCGAGGCGGCATTCCGCACCGCGCTTTCACGTAGACGAGCGTTTTCAATGGCCAGCGCAAGCTGATCGCACATCGATGCGGCTAGCTTGAGATATTCTGCCGGGAAGTGATGCTCTTGATCGTAGAACAATGCCACGACACCGTACAACTCATCACGGACCGACAAAGGCACCAATAGTGCTGACCGATATTGTGATTTGAGCGCCTTTAAGCGCGCATCAGCTGCCGAATCGTGTGCTCGCAGATAGGGTGAGCGCACGAGGTCGGCGATAGCAATCGGTTGGTTGTCGCGAAGCAACAGATCTAACGTGTTGGAACGCAGATCGATGCTGAGTGATTTATGTTGAAGATCATGACCGCCGGATGCGCTCTGCGAGAGCAACTGGTTGCTGTGTGGATCGAGTCTGAAGATAATGCCCGCCGCGTTGCCCAGCCACTGCTCAGCCTGTTTGAGCACGAATTGCAAAATGGTGTCGATGGGCTGGCTGGAGTTCAAAATCCGCAGCACACTGCTAAGCACTGCTGACACTTGTTGGCTGCGCTCGGCTTCGACGCGGTGTTCCTGCTCGGCGTGAAAGAGCCGTGCATTTTCGATGGCCACAGTCGCTTGGTTGGCAAATGCCAGCGCAATACGGGCATGATCTTGGGTGAAGTGATTGCACTGGCTGCTCTGTGTAATCAAAATACCCAGCACTTGTCCGTGCGCCAGCAGTGGCACTCCCATCCACGAACGGATAGAGTCTGGTACATAGCCATACTGAAACAAGAAACGCTGCCGATGGGCTTGCGCATATAGATCATCAGCTTGGGTGTCGGGGATGATGAAGGGCTTCTGCTCTTGGATGACCTGTTGAACATGCAAGTGCGTTTCGTCAAAGGGCCAATCTTGTGCGCGTTGTTCGGGTGGGGTTGGACCGGTGTAGGCCACCATTCTCAAATGAGTGCCATTTTCAAGGGTACGGATGGCAGCAGAATCGAAGCTGATCAGACCATTGAGTTGCTCGAGAACTGCGTCCAGCAATATGTTTAGCCCCAAGTTGGCGTTAACGATTTGAGTGGCGTTCAAAATGGCCGATAGCTCGCGTGTGCGCTCGGTCACGACTTGCTCAAGCGAGGTCAGCACCTGCTCACGAGCGATCTCAGCGCGCTTGCGGTCTTCGATTTCGCGCTGAGCAGCGTTGTAGAGCCGCGCATTGTCGATGGCCACTGCGGCCAGCTGGGCAAAGCGAGCCAAGAATTCCACCTGAGTTGCGGTGAACTTTTCTTCCGGGCTGATGTGGGCCATGCCCAATACCCCAATCGTGCTGCCCTCGCGTGAGCGGACCGGCACAGCCATTACCCCATACACCGTGTTGTGCGAGACCTTGGACAAGCGGTTGCTCCAGGTGTTGTAGTCCTCGATCAGTAATGGCTTGCCTGTTTGCCAAACCGTGCCGCTAACCCCGGCCCCTTGTTGTGTCTCTTCCGCCACAAAATTGCGAAAGATGCCGATGCGATAGCTGCCCTCTAACGAGATTCCTTTAGCGTTGACCAGATCGATGAAGCCATGCTGGGTGCCGACCAGACGCGCAGCACGCGTGACGATATCGATAAGGACATGGTTTAGATCCAGGTCACTCATCACGGACAGCATCGACTCCATTAATGCATTAGTATCTGGAGAAACTAATGCACTGGCAGAAGTTTTGGCAGATGCCATATTAAACGCTAGTCGATTGATTGCTGAGTTCTGAAGCATCATAGATAGAAACGCACTTGGCGCAAGCAAGTTCCTTTATCGGCACGACAGGTGCAGGGGACGAATCGTTACTGAGTCCTATGTTGAGCGTGGCGCATGTGGACATCCTGACAGAACCATTCAGAGCTTGTTTGACTTAGGCTAATTCTAGAACATCTACGCCAAAGTGGGTAATACCCCCAAATAGCCGTGAGAGGCCAATCTCGAAAAGAGACGCTTAGAAACTGATTTGGACATATTTTGAAATTGTGGAGAGAATAGCAACCCATGCATCCATCCCAAGACAACCAACCTCCTTGGCTGTTTCAATTGCTGATCAAACTGGGCAAACCGTGGGGTTTGCGCTGGGTCGGTGATAAGGAACTCGCCGTGATCTACCAGATGCAGCGCTATCACGATCTGCGCGGGCCGGGTTTTTTCTGGATCACCCCGTCGATTCAGGCCGTCCGTAAAATTGTCAGTCTGAGTGAAGACGGTGTGACAACCGATTTCAAAGAGATTCTTACTGCGGATGGGTTGCCGTTGGAGATGACCTGGCTGCTAGTGTATAAGCTAGACCCGCGTGGGTTGCCCAAGATGGATGCGCAGACAGTAACAAATTGGTCGCTAGAGCTAAAACGCACGATCTTGACCGAATACGCCCAGCGTTCAATGCAAGCTGTGCTTCCCAAGTTCGATGCCGAGACTGTATGTCGGGGCAAGGTCTTTCAGGATATCGAGGCCGGCTTTGCCATAGAGATGAACGGTCTGCTGAATGTGTTTGGGATGTCCTTACTTGAAGGCCGTGTGCTGAAGGTGATCCCCCCGCCAATTTTGCAGTACCGTCTGGAGCAAGCCGCACAACAGGGCGTGCTGACTCTCGCGGCGAAGTATCCAGTGTTTCAGCCGACAGAAGCGTTGCAGGCAGAAGCAGTGGCGGAAATTTTCAAAATGCCCAAATAAAGCATTGTTCAATCCGCGTATCTATGCTTTTTGCTCATTCTGTTGTGACCGTTAGGTTCCCCGGCACCAGTTGAATCCACGTATTGCCGGGTTTGAGCGGGATGATCTGGCGGTTTTCGTCTCGTAGTTCGAGGACGCCCACATCGCTATTGCGCTGCCACACCCCCTCGATCATTTTGCCATCGCGAAATACTTTCAGCGGTCCCTCGCCCCACAACTGGATTTGAATAGACTTTGAGCCAGTTGTATCCTCCTGAATCAATGTAATGGCATGAAAGGCATTGATCACTACGACGTTGGCTGCGGTGATTTGCTGACCCGTTGCGGCATCGGAAAATGCGCGTCCACTCAGTGTGCGGCCCCAGGTGCCGCTACTGGTGTCATAGTTCCAGCCGACTTTGCCGCTGGAGTAGGCCAGATTCACCGAACGTACTGCTGTACCCGTGGCTGGCGTTGTTTTGCTAAAAGCCCATGACTTAAATGTGCTGGGCTGATTGTTGCCGCGTTTATCTAACTCGTTCCAGACATTTGTAGCACTGGCAAACAAGTTGTGCGGGGCTGATCGGTCAGACGTTCTAAACATCGGACAACGGGCGCACTCATAAGGACCAAAATCACTGATCATGGTCAGGTTATTTTGAAAGCCCCAGGATTCGCGCATAAGTGGCTTTACTCCTGGGCTAGTGCCGGAGCAGACCAAGGCCGCGTCGAAAATTTTAGGGAGTTCAATATCGATCAAACGGCAACTGCGCACCGAGCCAATCTTGTCTGGTGCGTTGCCCAGATAGAGCGCACTAAAACGGGTGACTCCACCCTCAGCATAGTGCTCCACAACAATATCGGCTGTGGCTAGGTTACTTTGCGGGCGGACCTCCACTGTATTGGCTACTTTGATAATAATGGGGCGACGCTTGAGTGCTGCAGCATCCAATGGCAAACCGGTAAATGGATTGCTGCCAGCTGGCGGCGATTCAGGTGTGACCGTGGCTTGTTCGGGCACCGGCATGGCTGTTGATGGCACCGGTGTGGCGCTTGGCTTGGATGGTGTAAGCAATGTCACTTGCGGTTTGAAACCTTCCGTGGCTGGGGTAGCCGTGTCTGCATCTGAACCACAAGCGGATGTCACGATCATCGCAATAGCGATCAAAATAAAATTAGCTTTAGGGTGGATTGATCTGGCCAAAGCCAGAGAGGGGTGTGGCATATTGCGAAAGATTATATGGTTGAGTGCACAAACGATCTGGCTGTGTTAAACTCGCTTCCGCTCTTGTGACTGCCCTCATCGTCTAGTGGACCAGGACGCGGCCCTTTCAAGGCCTAAACACGGGTTCGAATCCCGTTGGGGGCATGACATGCAACTCGCAGTTGCACAGCATCAACGAGTAGAATTGTCTGAATGTCCGATCAAATTTTTGCACAACTGGCAGTATTCCCAGCTGCTCCTTTGCTGGTTGTGTTGATACTGACAATTATTCCCACTATGTTGGTGCGCAATTGGCGCATTACTCTCCCTGCACTAATGATTCAGTATGTCTTGCTGGGGTTATTGCTGGCTCGTGTTTTGCCCAATGTGGCTGTGGCTGTGAAGCCAGTAGTGGGCATTGTTGCCGGGTTGATCTTGAGCATTGCGGCACAGCGTGCCGATATCGATCGGTCTCGCCGGGGCCATACCGGCTCAACGGCCCAGTCTCGGATCAGCAGGGCGGATTGGTCGCGTTTACCCTCACAGCTACTCATGCGTCTGGTCGTTATGTTATTGACGGTCACGGCTGCCTTTGGTGCAACGAATCGTTTCCCGCTGCCCGGCAATGCACGCGAGCTGGCCTTTGGAGCGTATCTGTTGGTGTTTTGCGGGATCATTGTGGCTGCCACTGCGTCCGAAGGTCTAAACATTGGTATTGGCATCCTTATGATGATCTCGGGTTTTGAACTGGGATACATCCCTTTGGAGCGTAGCATCAGTGTCAGCATATTGCTTGGGTTGATGACGCTCATCGTTGCGTTGGCCATTGCTTATCTCACTCTAGCTGATGCAGATGCGCTCCACCTAGTCACGCAAGAACGTGAATCTGAACCTGTGTTTCCGGCGTCCTCCGAAAACATTCGTAACGAGTCCTCAACATGATTCCTGCTGCGCTGCTGGTTGTCGCCTTACCGTTGATCGGCGCCCTTCCTGCAATCTTGCTGCGTCGCTGGCGTAGTATCGAGCTGCTGGTGGCCATATTGACCTGTGGCATTGTGCTGATTGTGCTATCTCAACCGCCAGACATTCCGATTAGTGTGTTAGGCGTCGAGATCAAAATCAATGCTCCGTTAAATGTACTAGGCCGTGTGTTGCAAGTACGCAGCAACGATCGTGCGACACTACTGTTACTCTTTCTTAGTGCGGTAGTGTTGTTTGCATGTGCTTGGGGCGTGGCCCAAAGTTGGAGCTACATCCCAGTCGGCTTGGTCAGCTTGAGCTTGCTGAGTGCTGCGCTTCTAGTTCGCCCATTCGTTTTTGCAGCGTTGGCATTTGAGGCTGCTGCTGCCGTAAGTGTGCTGATGATTCAAGCCGAACGCACTGGTGAACGCAGCACTGCGGGCGCTACACGCTATCTTACCGTCACCACGTTGGCCCTACCGGTATTTTTAGGCGCGGGTTATGTTATTCGACAGGCTACTGCTATCTCCGACCCAATCGAACAGTTGATTGCATTTACACCTGCAATTGATATGCTGGTGGTGGGCTTTGCATTTCTATTGGGCGCGCTACCATTATTTACCTGGATTCACAGTGTGGCCAAATATGCCCCACCGCTGGCTACCGCATTCTTGGTGACCGTGGCCAACAGCGCCGCTATGCTGCTGCTGTTGGATTTTTGTCAAGAGTTCCCTTGGTTTGCCACCAGCCCCATTTTGCTCGGCGCACTGCAATTTGGAGGTGTATTGCTGATTGTGATGGGAGGGTTGCTGGCATGGGCGCAAAACAGCTTCGCCCGTGTTTGGGCTTGCGCGCTACTTATCGATATTGGCAGCATGCTGATGGCTGCGGGCAGCAGCAGTGCCACTGGGGTCGGCGCGGTGGCATTCAATATTTTAGCCCGCGCGCTATCGTTAGGGCTATTTGGCATTGGTCTATCGATCCTGCGTCAACGCGCCTTCGCGTCAGATCGGTTTGAGGACATTCGCGGCTTGGGTTTTGATCATCGCTGGGCCGCTTTTGCGCTGGGCGCGGGCGGACTATCGCTGGTGGGCATACCAGGAACAATTGGCTTTGTGGCACGTTGGATGAGTGCGCGCGCCATCGGCATTTACGATGTCAATGGCATGGCGATTATGGTACTAGCGTGTGTAAGTGTAGGTGTGGGTGTAGCGCGCGGTATGGCTCAGTTATTCAATGCCTCGTGGCGCGAGGCCGCCCAGCGTAGTCGCAACGCCGCTAGCCCCACCATTACTGAAATGGCGACCCTACTGGTGATGGCAGCGTCAGTTATGTTTTTTGGCTTGTTTCCCAATGCATTGGCCACCTTGGCACAATCGGTCGCCAACAGTTACACGTTCTATCAAAGGTAATCGCGGATATTATGCGCCGCCGCATATGCCGCTGCTTCGGCTCGGTTTTGCACATGCAGCTTGGTAAAGATCGAACTTACATAGTTGCGGACCGTGCCTTCGCCCAACGACAACACATCGGCGATCTCTTTATTAGTGCGCCCCTCGGATAGATGAACCAGTACGCGCAACTCTTGCTCGGTCAGGTCGGAGAAGGCGCTTTCCTCGCGCTTGCGGTGCTGCTCGCGCAGTTTGGCCAATACGCGTGCCGTGGTGGTTGGGTCGAGCGTAGATTGTCCTCGTCCCACTTCTTGGATGCGTTTGATCAAATCATCGCTATTGAGCTGCTTCAGCACAAAGCCATCCGCCCCGGCGTTGATCGATTCAAAAATAACATCATCGTCGCTATACGACGTGAGCATAATGACTTTGATCCCCGGCGCGTGTTGTTTGATTTCTTTACAGGCCTCGATACCGCTCATCCCGGCCAGCCGAACATCCATAACCACTACATCAGGGTGGTGGGCTAACGCTTTGCGAACAGCCTCTGGGCCGCTGGAAGCTTCATCGACAACATCAAAATCTGGCTGACGGCTCAGCAAGGTGCGCACACCGATGCGCACAATCTCGTGGTCATCCACCAGCAACAATCGTAACTTGGACATAATTCTTGATAGTAAACCACGAACCCATGAATCGCGTGAATTATCCGTGAATGTTCGTCAATGTGACAACAGATTGACAACAGAACGCTTGTGCTAAACTAGCAATATCTAAAATTCATCATGAGCGTTAAAGAACGAAGTCAAGATTTAAACATGACGGTCGAGCTGGTGCGCACCCATTTGGCCGCCACCCTAAAAGACAG
>JANMVQ010000123.1:0-28582 GCA_031392845.1 Chloroflexota bacterium | reverse complement strand
CACAATATGGATGCCATCCTGCACATCGATGCCGAGGGTCAGGCGAGTGAGCCGGAATGGCCACAGGCGGAGGTGATTGTGGGGAATCCGCCGTTTTTGGGTGTAAGCAGAATTCGCCGCGAATTAGGCGATGTCTATGCTTAGGACTTACGCGAATGCACCCAATACTGAGGCGAATGAGCGAGAATGGACAACATGATAGCAACGGTGAGCAGGCTGGATTATTGTCAGTTTTTGATCGGAGCGCAGATCAACTATACGTGTACGTATTTTGCCGATCATGCGGCAGGGATCAGTCATGATGGGGTGCGCGGGTATCTGAAACGAGACAAAATCACAGCGAGAATGGTCTGGGAGCAGGTGAAAGGGGATGTGGTGCCTACACCGAATGCGTACCTGGTATTTGATGACACGGTGGCCGATCACAATCACTCGCGGGAAATCGAGCTGGTGCGCAAGCAGTGGAGCGGGAATGCCAAGCGGGTGATCCGAGGGATCGGGATCGTGAATTGCGTTTATGAGCTCTCCTGACTTTAGCGGGAAATGAACCACGAATCTCACTAATCTTCACAAATAATTCGTGCCGCAGGTTCGTGAGATTCGTGGTTTATCCCGTTTTACTCGGTAGAGCCCGTTTATGTAAACCCGGACACTGGGCAGTATTGGGTGATTGACTACCGCATCTATGACATCGACGGAGACGGCAAAACGAAGCTCGCTCACATGAGCGAGATGCTGGAGCAAGTGGTGCAACATAAAAAGTTACCGTTTCGTGGGGTGTTGATGGAGGCTCATCTCCCAACTGATTGGAGAACGTACAATGATTGCCTGTCGGTATCATGCCCCTCACAAACAGATAGCATCCTGAGCGAAGTCCCTTCGGGGGTGCGCTTCGCACGAAAGCCGGGTTTTTGGCACTCGCCCATGATGTGCCTAAAGCATCAGACTCGCAGTGCTACGCGGCGAAAACCAATGGCGATGGAAACATTTCTTCGTCATCGTTCGCATCCCCGAAGGGACTTTGCTCAGGATGCTTACTCGAATGAGGTAAGAAGGTGCACAGTTTGCCTGAGCAATCCAATCAGTTGGGAGATGAGCCAAGAATGTTACAGGGCACCATGCGCTTAATTGGGGTGCAATCCAGTCTGGATAAATACATCGCAGCCAGCGACATTGTTATTAGTAAAGCGGGTGGCCTGACGTTGAGTGAGGTGTTGTCGCATGGCAAACCGGTCCTGATTCCTCTGCCTGTCCCCGGCCAGGAGGAATTTAACGCCCAATACGCCATTCAAGCGGGTGCCGCCCTGGGCTGCACCAACGCTTACGATTTTGAACAAACCCTCAACCATCTGCTTGACCATCCCCACAAAATCAAGCACATGGCCCAGGCCGCGCTTTCCATTGCGCAGCCCAAAGCGGCTGACCAAATTGCCGCGCATATTGTCGGCAATTTGTCTCCGTCCCCCCGCGCAGAAACGCAACCCGTTTTAGCCTGACCACCCGCGTTTGCCCTTTCGCTTTGCCCCTGTAACCCCTATATAGTTTGTAGGACAAACGACTACAAGCCGTTACTGCTTGTCTTACTTGAATAAAGCGCTTTAACCGATAAAATATGAGTGGTGGCTGATGTCAGGACACATGCGCGAAAAGATTAGCCCACGCCGACGGGCTTTGTTTTAGGTAACCGCCGCTCGACTCAACCTTCGTCTTCGCTCAGGTGGCGACTGGCTCACAGCAAAGTCAGCCTGCGCCGACTAAAAAGTGTCGCTCATACAAAAGTATCCGGACATCAGGCGTGGCTGATAAACGAATCAGTGAGGGGATACGGTCGAGGTCACATGCTCAAATAAGAAGCCAATTATGATAATGAAAGCACTTAGGGAACGCACACGGGCATCGCATGGGAGAATCGAGGCCTGCATCGACCTGCCAACGCGGGTGCAGTCTCTAAAAAGCTATCGGCAGTTGTTGGGAGACTTATTGGGCTATTACGAACCGTTGGAAATCCAACTCGTGCGGTTCACCCAACCTGATTTTGACTTTGCGGCGCTGCCCCAGTGCAATAAACCCCCTGATTTGACCCACTTTGCTCAAGCGCTGGGTTGCCTGTATGTGTTGGAAGGCGCGACGCTGGGCGGGCAGATCATTGCGCGACAGTTGCGCCAAAGCTTTAACTTCGACGCCCAATATGGCGCTGCTTTCTTTAATGGCTACGGGGCGCAGACCGCCGAAAAGTGGAAAACATTTGGGGCTGCATTGACGTTCTATGCCACCTCGTCCGAATTGGAAGACACCATCATCCAGGCCGCTGACGAAACCTTTCTGACCTTGGAACAGTGGTTGGTCCGACGGGATTAATCGTCGTTCTTTATATTTGTAGTTCTATGCGTGTTAAACGGTGTTAATTGTATTCGCATGCTCATTAAATTATGTTGAGGAGTGAGGCGTTATGAGAACTGACTCTGTGCTGGCCGAACAAAAAATTGATCTAACCACCTGTGACAAAGAACCCATTCATATTCCCGGTTCGATTCAACCCCATGGGGTGTTGATCGTTGTCAAGGAGCCCGAACTCACTGTAATCCAGGTGAGTATGAACACCGCTCAACCGTTCGGCATAGCGCCCGAAACGTTGTTGGGACAACCCTTGGCTCAATTGCTGGGACCGGCAGAAACCCAACGGTTGCAGACCGAGATTTTGTCGCAAGACTTGGATGGCACACCCCACTATCTTTCGGCTGTGCCCCTCGGGCCGCACCAGGTGCTGTTCGAACGGATTGTGCACCGCCACTTAGGCCAACTCATCTTCGAATTTGAGCCGTGCCCGCATGATGCAGATAGCGCCCTGACACTTTACCCGGTTCTCAAGTCCGCTTTGACGCGCTTGCAACGCACTGGCAGTGTGGGCGAGTTTTGCCAATTGGCAGCTGAGGAGATCAAGCGCTTTACCGATTTTGACCGCGTCATGGTGTATAAATTCCTCGAGGATGGGGCCGGACGTGTCATTGGTGAAGCGCTGACCGATGGCCTGGAACCCTATCTGGGTCTGCACTATCCGGCCGCGGATATCCCCCAGCAAGCGCGGGCGCTTTACTTGAAGAGCTGGTTGCGTTTCAAGGTAGATGTGGCTGATCAATCAACCCCGCTGCTACCCCTGATCAACCCAGTCAGCCAAACCCCACTCGATTTGAGCTACGCCGTTTTGCGCGCGATGTCGCCAGTTCACACCGAGTATCTGAAAAATATCGGTGCCACGGCCACCCTGTCGCTCTCGATTATCCAGGATGGCAACCTGTGGGGCCTGATTGCCTGTCACCATCACAGCGGGCCCAAGTATGTGCCGCATGATCGCCGGATGGCCTGCGAAATTCTGGCGCACACGCTTTCCCTGCAATTGGCGTCCAAAGAAGCTGCCGAGAACTACGGCGATGTCGCACGTTTGAGTACCCAGCACAGTGCGTTTGTGGAAGCGATGTCTACCACGCAGGATTATCACAACGGTTTGCTCAGTGTGGAGGCAGATTTGGTCACCTGGCTGGATGCGGGTGGCGTGGCCGTCTGTGACAACAGTGGTGTCCACGTTTTCGGCAACACGCCTGCGGTGGAACGCATCGTCAAGCTGAACGAGTGGTTGACGAACACTATCGTTGACGATGTTTACGCGACCGATCAGCTCTCACAGGCTTACGACGAATTCGCGGACTGTGTCTTAACTGCCGCCGGTTTGTTGGCGCTGCGCTTGGGCAAGCGCGAGCCCCACTATATTCTTTGGTTTCGCCCGGAACAATCACAATCGGTGCAGTGGGCGGGCGACCCTTCGAAGCCGGTCACTGTAGGCAAACTGGGCGAGCGTTTGACGCCGCGCAAATCATTTGCGTTGTGGGTCGAACAGGCCACTGGTCGATCGGCCCCCTGGCAGGCGCGTGAGGTCGAAGCTGTGCGCGCCTTACATCGCTCCATTTACAAGATCATCGTTCGGAATTCTGAAGAACTCCAACGTCTGAATGTTGAACTTGAGCGCAGCAATTTGGAACTGGACTCATTCGCCTATATTGCCTCGCATGATTTGAAGGAACCCCTGCGCGGCATCCACAATTACTCGCACTTTTTGCTTGAAGATTATGCCGCAAAACTGGATGAGGAGGGCATAGCTAAATTACAAACCCTGATCCGTCTCACGCAGCGGATGGAGTCGTTGATTGACTCACTGATGTACTATTCACGCTTGGGTCGCGCCGAATTGGACCTGCGTAAGGTGAGTCTGCAGCGCGTGGTTGAAGACACCTTGGAAACGCTTGCGCCGCGCTTGAATGCGGGCAATATCGAAATTCGAATGCCGCGCCCACTACCCAATGTCTGGGCCAGCCCTTCCCGCATCGGTGAAGTCTTCGCCAATCTGATTACCAACGCGATTAAGTACAACGATAAACCGCACAAGTGGGTGGAGATCGGTTACACCCAAGATCTGGATCAATCCGGTCAAGACACTCAAATCGTGCTGTATGTGCGCGACAATGGCATCGGTATTCCAGCGCAGCAGCATGAAAATATCTTTCGCATCTTCAAGCGGTTGCACGGGCGCGACGACTATGGCGGTGGGGTGGGAGCCGGTTTGACCATCGTCCACAAGCTCATTGAGCGACATGGCGGACGGATTTGGATCGACTCGACGCCAGGCGAAGGCAGCATATTCTATTTCACTTTGGGGGCCACGGCATGAACTTGAACGAACATACCATCATCCTTGTGGAAGACAGCGATGAGGACTACCTCGCTTTCTGCCGTATTTTTAAACAGATTCACCTGGCAATCGATCATGTCAATATTGTGCGTTATACAAACGGCGATGATGCGATCAAATATTTGCTTCAATGTGGCAGCAGTATCGACCAGGTACCTTTGCCGGTTCCAACGCTAATCTTGCTCGACCTCAATCTGCCCGGAACGGATGGGCGGGTTGTGCTCACGCAGATCAAGGGGGATGTTCGGCTGTGCAGCATTCCACTGATCGTCTTTACCACTTCGTCCAACCCGCGTGATGTGCAAGACTGTTATGCGCGTGGTGCCAATGGTTACCTGATTAAAAATGTCAATTATGAGGCGTTCAAACACTCGATTCGGCTGCTGGCCGAGTATTGGTTCACCGTAAATGTTGGACCCAATACCGAAGAGATAAACCTGCGAGAGGAAGTATGAGTGTGGACACCAACCCGTTGACCCGAACCGTGTTGATTATCGAGGACTCGCCTGAAGATCGTGCCACCTATAAACGTTATCTGGCTGGCGCATCTGACTATCACTATGAGCTGGTGGAAGCCAAACTGGGTGCGGAAGGCATGGCGCTTTGGCGCGCCCAACGCCCCGATTGTGTGTTGCTGGATTATCGATTGCCCGATTCGGATGGACTCAGCCTGTTGCGGGCCATCGTCGCGGAAGGCGGCGCGGATGCCTGTGCCATCGTCATGCTGACCAGCATGGTACACACTCAGACGGCGGTCGAGGCGCTCAAGATCGGTGCACACGACTATGCCGATAAATCCGGCATGAGCGCCAGCATGCTGCTTATCGCGATCAATAACGCCATCGAGAAAGCCACCCTGCGGCGACAACTCGAAGAGCAACGCAAGCGGCTCAGCCTGGCCATGCAAGCGGGCCAAGCGGGTGGGTGGGAATGGAACATTCAGACCGGTGAGATGCTGTGGTCCGAAGAATTGCGACAGTTGCTGGGGGTGGGATCGGACCAGCCCGCTTCCGTTGAAGCGTTCTTCGCATTAGTACACCCCGAGGATCGCGAACGTATCCAAGCCCGCATGGGGTTGTTTCTGGACGGCCATCTGCCTTTGGTGGAAGATTTCCGCTTTATCCGTCCCGATGGCACACTGCGTTGGATGACCGTTAACGCCCAAGTGGTCCAGTCCGAGGGTCAGGCGTATCCGACCCGGTTGGTGGGCAGCGTGGCCGATGTTACCGAGCGCAAGCATGTCGAACAAAAATTGAGCATCAGTGAAGAACGTTACCGCACCCTGTTCACCTTGATGGATCAGGGTTTTTGCGTGATCGAGATGTTGTTCGATGCCAACAATAAACCGCATGATTATCGGTTTCTTGAGATCAATCCTGTCTTTGGCCAACTCACCGGCCTCACTAACGCCGAGGGCAAAACGGCAAAAGAGCTTTTACCCGATCTTGAAGCGCGTTGGTTTGAGATTTATGGCAAAGTGGCGCTGACGGGTGAATCCGCCCGATTCACCGAGGGTTCAGAAGTGATGGGGCGCTGGTTTGATGTGAACGCTTTTCGCATTGGCAAACCCGAAGAGTATAAAGTCGCCATTTTGTTTTCAAATATTAGCGAACGCAAACAGGCTGAACGCGACTTGCGCGATTCGGAAGCGCGGCTGCAGTTGGGCATTCAAGTGGCCAACCTGGCGCTGGCCGAGGTCGATTACATCACCAATACAATCAAGCTGTCAAAAGAAGCGGCTCATGTATATGGCCTGGGGGATGCCGAGTTAATCGTCTCGCGCCAGCAAGTGCATGCCACCTTTCACCCAGATGAGCTTGAAGAATTAACACACAGCATTGCAGAAGCGCTTAACCCTAATGGCGCCGGCGTATTCGTGCGCGAGCATCGGGTGGTGTGGCCAAATGGCGAGGTGCGCTGGATGAATGTCCGCCAGCAAACCTTTTTCGACTCGACCGTGACGCCGCCCCGTCCAGTCTATGCGATATTGGTCTTGCAGGACACCACCGAGCGCAACCAGACCCAGCACGATTTGCAGATTTCCGAAGAACGCCTCAGTCTGGCGGTAAAGGGCGCACAAATTGGGACGTTTAGTTGGAATATCAAAACAGGTGAGATCCAATGGTCGAGTGAAACCCAGGGATCAGCGGGCCTCTCGCCAGACCAGTTCGACAATTCGTTTGAGGGTTTTATTAAATTTGTGCACCCCTCAGACCGCGCTATGCTGCAACAAAAAGTTTCAGAGGCCTTCATAAGCGGCGAATATGAATGCGAGTTTCGCATGTTCAAGGGCGATGGTTCGGTTCGCTGGGTCATCGGCAAGGGTCGGGTCTTCTTTGATGATCACGGGCAACCCATCAGCATGGCGGGGGTGGATATTGACATCACCAAACGCAAAGTCGCCGAAGAGCAATTGCAAGAGAACCAACGCTTTACGCAAAGTGTGATCGATACCGCGCCCAGTATCCTGTATATCTTTGACGTTAAGACGAAGAGCAATACGTATTTGACCGCACAGGCGGCGACGGCTTTGGGGTATCCCTATGAAATGCTGATTGATTCCAAGTCTAATTTTCTTCAAAGCTACATGCATCCAGAAGACATGAAGCGAAGTGAGCAGCACTTACTTAAAGTTGGCCAGATGCCGAATGTTGAAACCCTTGAGTTTGAATATCGGATGCAACACCGATCAGGCACCTGGCGCTGGTTTCGCAGTCGGGACACGGTCTTCAAGCGGGATGCGCAAGGCCAGGCCGAAGAAATTTTGGGCGTTGCCTACGACATCACCGAACGCAAATGGGCTGAACAGCAACTGGGCATTGTCAACGAGCGGTTTCGCATCGCTGAAAATGCCACCTCCAGCTTTGTGTATGACTGGGATATGGTCACGGGTCTGGAAGAACGCAGCGAAGGGTTTACAAGAGTGCTGGGGTATACGAATGACGAAGTTCCGCACGGTGGCGCGGATTGGGAGGCCTTAATGCACCCCGACGATGTCGCACGCGTGCGTGCGGCCACAAAAATGACGCTTGCGCCGGATGCATCGACCAGCCATATCGAATATCGTCTGCGCCACAAAAAGGGCCGCTGGGTGTGGGTGTTCGATGAGTTTTTGTCTGTGCACGACGAGCACGGCAACCTGCGCCGGGTGATCGGTTCAATTGCCGATATTACCGAGCGCAAGCGGCGCGAGTTAAATATCGAGTTTCTGGTGGCGATCGACGCAGATCTGTTGCAACTGTCTTCTGACGACGACCCCATGCTTGTCTTTGGTGAGAAAGTGTGCAAGTATTTAGATGTTTCGCGTGTGTTTCTTGTCGAGATTGATGAACTGGCCGAAACCTCCACCATCACCTATTCATACAGCCCTGCACCTGATTTTGTCAATATGGTTGGTGTTCATGCCCTGCGCGATTTCCAAACCCCGGCATTGCGTCAGGAACTCAATGCTAGCAACATAATTGTTGTCAACGATGTCACGACCGATCCGCGGCGGGAGGCATTCGCTAATCATTTGCGGTCTATTCAAATCGGTTCGCAAATTTTGGCCCCCCATGTCAGTGGGGGCCGTTGGCAATCCCTGTTGGTCATCAGTCGTCACGAAGCCTGTCAGTGGCGCACTGATGAGATTGAATTGGCCCGTGAACTCTCCAAACGCATCTGGACCACTCTCGACCGTCGCTACAATGAGGCGGCCATACGTAAGAGCGAAGTGCGCTGGCGCGAATTGGCCGAGGCCATTCCACATATCGTCTGGACCAACGACGCTGACGGGCAGGTTAATTATCTGAATCAGCGTTGGTTTGAGTACACCGGCCTAACGCTCCAAGAGGGTCTGAGCAGCACAAATACCGCCATTCACCCAGATGACCGGACTGTCGCACAAGCCGCTTGGGCCCAAAATTTGCGGGACAGGACTGAATTTGATTATGAAATGCGCTTGCGACGGCACGATGGGGTCTATCGCTGGCATTTGGCACGGTGCGTGCCCAAGTTCGATGAAAACGGCCAACTCGCCGGGTGGCATGGCACCTCGACCGATATTCACGAGCGCAAACAAGCCGAGCTGGAGGAGCACTTTAAGGCCGAAATGGGCCTGCTGATCAATCAGGCCAACCTGCAGGACTTGATGTGGCAAACCGTGAACGCCATCGCGCAATACTTTGGCACAGCGCGGGCGGGCTTTAACGAGATCATGCTGGCGTCGAATATGATCGTGTTGCACCGCGATTTTTGCGATGGGGTGCCTTCGATTGCCGGCACCTATCCCCTCATGTCGTTTGGACCCGCGGTCATTGCTGAGCTGCAAGTCGGCAAAACGATTACGATCAACGACACCCAAACCGATCCGCGCACTGCGGCCCACTACCCGCAGTTTTATCGGTTACTAGGATTGTGCGCTATTGTGTTCGTGCCGCTCTGGCGCGAGATGCAGTGTGTGGCGACGCTGTGGATCGCGGAGTCAGAACCGCGAGTGTGGAGTGCATCCGAAGCCGCGCTCCTGACCACCATCGCCGAACGGGTCTGGCTGGCAATCGAGAGCGCGCGCATTCAAAAAGAGACAAAAACCCTCAACATGATCTTGGAATCGCGTGTCTCCGAACGCACCCTGGCTTTGCGCGAAACCCAGAATCAGCTGCGTAAGCTGGGGGCGTATGCCGAACGTTTGCGTGAAGAGGAACGCACCCGGATCGCGCGTGAGGTCCATGACGAGTTGGGTGGGTCGCTCACCGGGTTAAAAATGACGTTGGCCCGCCTGCCCGTGGCAAAAGACGACAATGCCGGGTTGGCGGCCCAACTCCGCGATATGCACAGCCAAATTGATGGCTTGGTGCAATCGGTGCGCCGGATTGCCTCGGACTTGCGCCCACCCCTGTTGGACGATTTTGGGTTGTTGGCCGCCATGGAATGGCAGGCCCAGGAATGGGAAAAGCACACCGGCATTCCCTGCATCGTCGAATCGCAACTGGACGAAGTCAATCTGGACACGGCGCGCCGCACGGCTATGTTCCGCGTCTTTCGCGAGTCTTTGACCAATATTGCCCGCCATGCGCATGCCACTCATGTGACCGCCACCCTCCAACAAGAAGGCGATTTCATCGTGCTGACGGTGCACGACGATGGTCAAGGGATTGCCGCAGAAGCCTTGCTGCCCGGCAAATCGCTCGGGTTAATGGGCATGCACGAGCGTATTCGCGACGTGTCTGGCAATCTGGAAATCACGGGGGCGCCCGATCAGGGCACGACCGTGACCATTCGCGTGCCCTTGGCTTAGAACCTATCTCTAAACTGATGTGTAAGCATCCTGAGCGAAGTCCCTTCGGGGATGCGGACGTGAACCGTTTAGAGATAGGCTCTTAATGTCTGGGGCGTACGGATGCGCCAGCTGCAGTCGAAGGTTGCGGCCTGAACCGCTCCCCCGACTGCGCCTGGCATGCTTGTGGTTAAGGTGAGCAAACACCCGGAGCCTATCGAGGGGCGATTTCGGCTATCTATGCAGAATTTGCGTTAGCCCTTCAGGAACGTCAGCAGGTCGCGGGTGAACCTTTCTTTATGCGTGGCGAAGATGCCATGAGGAGCGCCTTCATATTCGATAAACTTGGCTTGCGGAATGGCGCGTGCCGAGACTCGCCCCGTTGCATCGATGGGCACGGTTTTGTCCGCTGTGCCATGCACGATTAAGGTCGGCACCCGAAAATCGGTGGTGGCAAAGGCTTTGGCGAACGCCAGGGTGGGGCGCAGCCCGGCTTGCAAAGAGACATTGCGGGCCCATTCCAGCAGTTCCACGCTGACCGAGTTGGCTAACAAGCCGGCCCCAAAGAAGTCTTTGAAGAAGCCGCTAAAGAAATGCGCCCGATCCTTTTCATACCGGCCGTCATTTGATCAAATATCGCTGAATCGACACCGTGGGGATTGTCCGGGGTCTTGAGCATGTAGAGCACCACGGCGGAGATCAGGGCCGCTTGTGCAATTTGCTGACCGGCGTGCCGCGACAAATAGCGCGCCACCTCGCCGCCCATCGAAAACCCGACAATCGTCGCATCGTTCGCTCCCGTCGCTTGAATGACGGCCGCGAGGTCGTCGGCCAGCGTGTCGTAGTCATAACCGTTCCAGGGCTGATCCGAACGCCCGAATCCACGTCGGTCGTACGCGATCGCACGCATACCAGCCTCGGCAATTGCCACGGCTTGATCATCCCAACTGTCTGACGACAGCGGCCAAACATGCATCAGGATCACCGGACGACCCGTGCCCCATTCTTTAACATATAACCGGTAGGTGCAAAACTACGCTACAAGCCCCCAAGAAAGGATTATGCGTGAACTGAATGAATTGGATCCTTAGATTCTCGTTCAGAATAGCGCAATGCGAAAAGCAAAAGACAACGAAAGTGTTAGCAAACTTTACTACCGTCCAACGCTCATGACTTGTCCACGTTGCGGAGTACCGCTGCGACGACAGTGGAGGCTATGGGATAAATATCTGGTCACGGTAGTTTTGCACCTACTGGATATTCTATTAGGCTGTGCCCTGAGCGCGCTCCGTGAGCTTAACTCAGATACTTTGAAAGCCGCAATTCCGACCCTTCCCACCCAGTCACAAAAGAAAGATCAGAGACCAACTACTCACCTTTCGCTAAAGGCAGGAAGGCAGAATGGCGAATTAAAGCATGGGGAATGAGGCTAGGATAGGGGGCATGAAAGGCACAGAAATCCGAACAGAGCGAATCGACGACATGCCGGTATTGATTGAGCGGCTGAAACAGATGAAAGTGGCGGAGATCATCGATAAAACGGTGGGGCGGCACGCATTATGGGAAGGGCTGAGCAAAGGCTGGACAGGACTGACGTGGCTGGCGCACATGATGATGACCGGAGACCACCGCAAAGTGCATGTCAGACAGATGCTGAATGAGAGCCGCGAGAGCCTGAGCAGCATATTGGGGATGGAATTGCGAGAAAGCGAGTTCAATGATGACCGGCTGGGGCGGGTGCTGTGGGCGTTAGGGCAACCGGGGCAGGCAGAAGAGATCGAGCGGGAAGTGAATACGCAGTGCATTCGATACTATCGGCTCAAAACGGACAAAGCGGTGGCGCGGATAGATACGACGAGCGTGTCGGTGCATGGCAGCGGAGACGGGGGTGGGGTAATCGCACATGGCTACAGCAAAGACCATCGACCGGACTTGATGCAGTTCAAGGTGCTGATGGCGACGTTAGATCCACTCGGGATGCCGTTGGTGACGCAGCTGGTGGCGGGCAATACGAGCGATGATGGGTTGTATGTGCCCGCCTATGACGAGGTGACCAAAAGCATCGGGACAGATGTGATGGCCATCGGTGACAGCAAGATGGGAGCGATATACACGCGCGCCCATATCCAGAAACGCGATGGACGCTACATCACGCCGCTGGCGATGCTGGGCAAGATTCCCGAGCTCTTAAGTCAATGGGTGGATGCGGCGTTGAACGGGACGGTGAAATTGCAGCAATTGAAGTCAGAAGCGGGCGAGAAAATCGGGACAGCCTATGAGTTGACCCGTCAGCAAACATACACGGATGATGCCGGTGAAACAACGGTTTGGGACGAGCGGGTCATCGTGGCCCATTCAGATGAGTATGCCCAAAGCCAAGAACGCCACCTACAAAAACGAGTCCAGACCACCCAAGCAGCGCTCAAAGCGTTAACCGCCAAGACCGGGCGCGGACATCGCAAATATGCGAGCGCAAACGAATTGCAGGCCGCCTGCCAGCGCCTCATTGAGCAACATGATGTCAACGGTTTGTTGCGCGTGCAAATCAAAGAGGAACGACAGACCCGTCTGGTTCATGGACGTTCTGGGCGTCCTGCCCCGGATGCCAAACCTAATTTGGTTGAAGAAGTGCGTTTCGTTGTCAAGCAAGTGACGGTCGTTCAAGCTGAACTTCGGGATCGGGTCGCCCGTCTGGGTTGGCGTGCCTATGTCACCAATGCTTCCCAAGAAGAATGGCCCTTGCGTGAGGTCATCCTCGCCTATCGCGGCGAGTGGCGCATTGAGCACGGCTTTCACACCCTCAAAGGCAGCACCCTCTCTATCGCGCCGGTCTTCCTGACCAAAACCGAACACATCCGTGGCTTGTTGTGTTTACTTTCCTTAGCTTTGCGTGCGCTGACGTTGATCCAATTCAGTGTGGCCGAGGGATTGCAGCAAGCCAATGAAAAGATTACTGGCATTTCTCCATCCTATCCAAGCCATCGCACCGACCGTCCCAGTGCCGCCCTGATCTTGGGTGCTTTTAAAGCGATTACCGTCACCATCGTTCAGCAAGCTGGCCAGCGTTTTGTGCATGTGCCTGCCCTCAACCCTGTTCAACAGAAATTACTGGCCCTGCTTGGCCTACCCGCCAACTTGTATGCCCGGCTTGCCACCCCCAATAATTCCGCCAACCTCCCGCTGTCCTTTAGCGAAAGGTGAGAACTAGTAAACGTGTAGCTATATCAGTAGATATAGTAAACCGACAAACCCTCAAAGTCATGCCTCAATTTCTTAGCATGGAGGATCTTTCCCGGCTCTGGTCATCACTACAAGCCAAATATCGACCTTCAATTGCCTATCAAATATCCGGGGTGCTAATCGATTAATTGCAATCATCAATCATGACAACTCAAGCATCAACCCAGGAAGAGTGGTTAGCAATCAACCAGAGTGTTCTCGCAACTGCGTTAGACCGTGTGCGTATACAGCTAGCACGCCATGCAGATCGAGTTGCTGGCAGTCCCACAAATGGCAGCCGCCAAGAGACTGCAGCTGCGGCGCAAACCGCAAGCGAAAAACTGCGGAATCTGAGGGAGAATTTATCCCACAGCAAATCAACCATTGAAATTCTCGCTGCGGTTTTTGGACTGTCGACATTTGAACTGGGTACGCTTCTGTTGTGCGCCGGTGTGGAGTTAGACGCTGCATTTGCCGGTGCATGCGCAGCTGCTTAGGGTGATTCGCAACGCGGCTACGTTACTTTTGGATTGGCGCTTGCTGCGCTTGAGGGTGCGCATTGGAGCGCTGTTGCTCCAAGTGGCCCTTTGCGGTACTGGCGATTGATTGAATTTGCGCAAGCTGGAGGTGCAAGCAGCGCACCGATCACGACACGACCTTTGCGCATCGATGAGCGAATCTTGAATTTTTTAATTGGCATCCCTCATGTCGATGAGCGTATTACCGGATTAGTCGAACTGCTTTCGCCACCGATGGGTTTGTTGTCATCTCATCAATTATTAGCCAAGCGCGTTGCAAGAACCCTTAGCAAGCTACAAACCCACGCTCACTCTGCTGTGCTCCTATTCGGAGCTGACACAGCCAGCGCGCGACAGATCGCCGTCAGTGCCTGTCGCGAATTGACCTTGACCCTTATCTGCTGTCATTGGCAAGATTGCGAAGGCGTTTGATATTGGGGAGGAAGAGGGTCTAGAATTGCCCCGCAATGACATTGGAGCACGACAGAGAAACCTAGCAAAGGTAGGAATAGTCATTGCTACAATCGCTGCGATTGGTCTAGCCAGTAGCGTCGTAGGCGCTTTTGGGCTGTTTGTGGCACCAAATAAACCTGTCTCTACGATTCAGACGAATACGCCGAAGACGATGGTTCCTTTACCTTCTACGCCCAAAACTGTATTACCCGTGGTGGAGGCAATCTCGTCAACTGTCACGGTATGGCCAACGGTGGGTGTTACAGCGACTTCTTCGCCAAATGCTAGTCCAACTGTTTTATCGGTATCGCCAATACCAACTGCTACAGAAGATAAATTGGATAATTTGCCAATTGTAATAGTGCCTGCCCAGCCGGTGTCTAGATTTTCAGTTATCGATTGTCAATCACCGAATAAGATAACAGGTATACAAGGAAGACTCTCTGTCTATGGAAACGCTATTATTCCTGCGAGCGGGTATGCAAAAGTTGAATTGCTAGGTGCAACAGGAGAGTGGCAATTTGTTGGCAGCGCGATCAACAGCAACAGAAGTGGTGGATTGCTTGCACAATTGGCACCTGAGCAGGTTAAATCCTTCCGTGCTGGTATTGTCACGATTCGTCTGGTTGTTGTTGACTCAAAGGAACAAGAAAAGACAATTTGTAGCGTCAAGGCTGATGTCAGATAAGCCGAATTGAAAACAAATTTTGCGCTCATATGTGCGAGAAGTGTTTACAGAACTAGAAGGATAAGATTTAATCCATCAACTCGCGATCAAGCCGAGCCAAATCCACCCACTCACAAGATTCACCCTTAACTGCGGCCTTAGCATCAGGCGTAAACCCTGCACGTGAAAAGAATACATAGCGGGTTCTCCAAGCCTTGGTGCGATCAACATCCACTTTTGGCGATTTATCTTCGATCAGCGCCCGCACGATACGTGCGTTAATGGGCTCCTGAGTGAACTTGCACTCGCCCAGAAGGAGTTCGTGCTCATCTTCATTGATGGCAAGCACATCAATCTCCAAACCACTCCGATCGACACTCTTTCTGCCCCAGTATGAACCAACTCGGCGTGGAATGAAACCCAACTTGCCCGCATCAGCCTGATTTAATACCCACTCACGGCACAACTCTTCAAATGCATTCTTGCCAACGAAGCTTGGCAGATGTTGCTTCAGATTGGCAAGTGGCTGAGCCAGACGGCCACTTTCGATCAATGCTCGCTGCGGCGCAATAAAGCGAAAGTAAAAACGAAGATAGGGATCAGTTATACGATAACGACCTTGCTTGCTCTGGCTTGGTCGGCTAATCGTTGCTGGGACTTGTCGTTCGACGATGCCTAATTTCTGCAACACGCCCATGTATTTACTGGTTGATCCTTCCTCTAAACCCGACATTTTGGCAATATCAGAGATTCGAGTGAAACCTGCCGCGATACTTTCGACAATGGCCACATAGTTGCGCGGCTCAGATAGTTGATCGCGAAGCAGCGAACCAGCGTCATCGAGCATGACGTTACGTGTCAATAAAAGTGATAGATTCTCGTCGAGAGATGCAGCAGGCTCCAATCCCTCAAGATATAAAGGGATACCGCCAACACAGCCATAAATGGTAATGCGATCTTCGACTGAATAATTTGGCAAAAATTGGCTCATCGTGCGAAATGGCAATGGTTGCAGGTGTGCACTGTCCGTGGCACGACCATAAAGCGGGGAGCGATACGCGAGAATCTCGCGCTCGATCATGCCAGCATGCGAGCCTGTCAGAATAAGCACGACTCGCGATTGCTTGAGATGGTGATCCCACATGCGCTGCAAAATACTAGTCAGGGCCTTTTCAGATTCGATGGCGTAGGTAAACTCATCCATGACCACGACAATCCGGCGTTGCTTGGCCATGCTCGCTAGCTGTGCAAAAGCCAACTCCCAAGTCTGATAAGTAAATTCTTGCGTAATTTCCACATCTGGATTCTCAAAGGCATAAATCTTTTGCGAAAACGACCGCAACAGACTCGTGCCAGAAGTTCGATCCGCTGTCCAAAAAATGTGATTATGGTTGCGTAGTCGCAGCCAATGATTAATCAACTCAGTCTTGCCTACGCGCCGCCGCCCGTACAACACAAACATCTGGCCGCCATGTTGCCGCGCAAACAAGCGGTCAAGCTTTTCAAGCTCGCGAGATCGGCCGAAGAATTGATTTGTCATACAAAAATTATTATACTTGAGAGTATAATAATGTGGAACTTTTTGGGGTGCCGTTTCTTACCGCTTTATTGGAACTCTTAAGAGTCAGTTGCTCTGCCAATTGAGCTAGCGGCCCGCTTTAGGTTGGTTGACTCGCGTTTTGGCCGAGTCAATTACCCCGATTTGCGTTCAATCTCAGAGTTAACTGCCCTCACCTTTCGCGAGTTAATTACCCCTTTGATCGCCCTTACAGATGCGTATTCCACGCATTTTGCCTGACCCGGCAAGGGTCTTTTTTGAAGTTGCCGGTTGAGCGTGCGGCGGAAGGGCAGTTGAGAAGTATTCCTTTGCGCCGACAGTGGAAATTGGATTTCCTGGAAATTCCTTACATTCACTCACTCGTCTGCCAATTGAGGATGGTGCAGACCGATGGACATCTCTAAATTACAACAGCCGATATGACTGCCTCAACTTCGAAACCCATGCAAGAGTCCCTCAAAGTGCACATGGATCTCTTTATTCGTCAGAAACGATTGGAAGTGTCGAGTCCAGCTTCGATCGATGACATTACTTTCTTCACCAATATTCTTGTTGAGGGTTTTACTGCGTTGTTTCCAGACCTGACGATCCATCAAATTACTTCGACTCATATTTTGTCCTACATCGAATGGCTGGAGGGTGACCAATCGGGGCATCGGTTGAGTAAAGCCACCATCAAGAAGAAAGTGGGTGAAATACAAACCGACACCGAGAATTGCACGGCAGAATCTGGCGCAGCTATCGCAGGTATTGGTTGGCGATAATTTTCGGCAGATTCTGATGGGGGCGGTAATCCATCTCTTTCTGGATACCGGTATGCGGAGTGATGAACTATGCCACTTGATGTTGGCTCAGCTTGATTTGGCCAACTAACGCGTTCAGCTGAGCATCGGCAAAGGCGGAAAGGTTGCGCCGATGGGCTTTGGGCCGAAGACCAACCATGCCCTTGTTGCTTACTTGAAGGCGCGTGAGGGATTGCGGAATAAACATGGCGAGCGGCTGTTTCTGAATTCCAGAGGCGGCAACTTGACACCGACACACTTGTAAGCTGCTCAAGCGCTATGCCAAACTGGCCAACATCCCATCCATCTCGGCGCATCAATTTCGAGTGACGTTTGCTGTTGAACTTTTTCTGAAGGGAGAGTCGACGTAGACGATCACGCCTACGTCGACACCTACGATTGTTTTTTGATAATCGAACGAACTGCCGCTACTTATTTGTTTAGCGTTGGCAGATACACTGCCCGATTGCTGCTAACCGTGAAGCTGCTATCCACCGGGGTCGCCGCAGCGTAACTGGCATTGCCGGGCTGCGTAGCACGAATGGTGCAGGTGCCACCGGTCAGCAACGTCACCGTGGCGCCACTCACCGTGCACACGCTCGGTGTCTGTGAGCTAAAGCTGATCGGCAAGCTTGATGTCGCACTCGCGCTCAACCCAAACGGGCTATCTGTGCGGTTACGATCCGGCAGCGTGCCGAACGTGACGGTCTGGCTCAGTTGGCCCAACGCAGTCAAGCCCCACGTACTCGGGATGTCATACACCGATTGCTCTGGCCAATTCGCATCGTCCCCGCCAAAATCTCGCCAGTAATGGCCCACCTTCATGCGGATGAGTTTGTTCCAGCCGCCCAGCTTGCTCTCATCGATGCGCAGTTCAGCGTTCCAACTGCTACCTTCGTCATTTTGGCTAACCGCGCCAGTCACGCCATCTGGCGCTGCGTCGGAGATCAGATCGATGTTATTGCCGGTGGCCGACCAGAACGCCCCATCGCGTCCAATAAAGAAACCCCGATCGGTGCTTTGCGGTTTAGCGTCGGCGCTGTTGTTCAGGTCTAAGCGCAAACCGGCAAAACTATTCATCATTGCACCGATGGGCATACCCTCAAAACAGGCATACAACGCGCTGTTGGCATGTGCAAAACGCACGCCGGCCAGCGTACTATCGGTGTAGCGCAAGGTGACTGGGTCGAGCTCGTCGTTGTAGGCGGCGTCGTCACAGACCCCATCCACCGTCAGGGCGGCGCTGCTATCGAACACGCGTTTGGGCGAAATGGTCAGCGTGGTGCTGGCAGTCGTCTCGTTGTTGTCACTGTCCTTGGCGGTCAGGCGCACGCTATACACACCGGGTGGCAGGCCGACCAACGTGAACTGCTCACCATCGCCGGTGCGAGTAATCGGGCCACTCACCTGCCATGTCAATGCCGCACCGCTAAGCGGGCCATCTTCGGCGTCCTGGGCACTGCCACGCAGCACTACGGTCTGGCTTTGGGTTGCCGCTGCAGTGATGGATGCACTCAATGGGTTGTATTGCTCATCTAATACAAAAGCCCGCGGGGCACGCCGCTGCACGGTGAATGGGCCAACGGTGGCCGAAGTGCTGTGTACGCCATCGCTGGCAACCACTTGTAACAAAGACTGCGTGCCGCCCGGCAAGCCATCCGTCATATCCACATTCATGCTGGTTTCGCTGACCGGGCTTCCGAGCACCCGCCAAGTTGCGCCGTTGTCATTGCTGTAGCGCAATGTAAATAGGAGTGGGTCGCCATCAGCATCGGTGGCGTTCCAGCTCACGTTCATTTGGTTGCCAATGACGCTGGTCGTGCTTGGGCTAGTGATGCCAATGACTGGCGTGGCTGCCCCGGCGCTGCGTTGACCCACCGGCACGTTGCTGCCATTCACGATCTGGAAGCTGGCGATAGCAGGGTTGGGATCGACAAAGCCGACAAACAGGGTGATCTCACTGTCGCTATGGTTGTGGGTGCTGGTGCTACTGATCGCCACGCTGCTGATCAACCCGCCAGCGCTATCCAGTGCGCGCAAGGTATAGGAGGGGTTGGTCGAGGCGCTGGCTTCCAGATGCGCCCGCGCTTCCGTAACTGCCGCTGCCGATAGTTGATTGGCATAACCCAGCACCGCTGAGTTTGCAACCGTGCCGGTGATCATGCCAGTGATCATTAGCTTTTCGCCGGCTTGGGTACGTTGTATCTGGCGCACAGATTCTGGCCGAGCCACACTGGCCAGCAACGTGGCATTGCGCAGATTGTTGAACACCGCCCTAAACGTGTAATCTGAGGTCCACAATGGATCAGGGCCATACGACATATAGTCAGCTGTATTTTGTGGCAACAATAGCCTGCGGGTGATGGGATCCAGCCCAATATGGGCGTTCGGTCCGGCATTGTCGATCTGGCAAGCTGGATAAGGATAGCTCCCATCGATACCGCTTGGGCCACCGCAGTTCACATGATCGCGACCGTGTTGATGGCCCAACTCATGCACCAAACCTTTGGTGCCGCCGGTGGGGCGATTCACCTCGCTGCCAGTGTAATCCAGCAAGAAGGCGATGATCGAACCAGCACCACTGGACATACCATAGCGATTGGCCGCCGGAACCGCCGCAGTGCGAATCGTGCGCAGGCCACCGCAATCGCTCGGGTCGCTGCTGAACAGAAAGTCGCCCCACAAGTTAAACATGAGGTAGTTCAACTCAAAGTCAGAATCCAACGTATATGGGTCTGAACCAAACAGGCCAAATGGAATGCGTGGGCGGCGATGGGGCGGGCCACCGTGCCATACGGTGCGATAGCCCGAAACAGCCGACATGGACGCGGCGCGTGCAAAGTGCGAATCGTAAGTTGGCGAATAGGCACCGATGGTGCCCGCCGTTGTTTGTACCGGAACCATGTCCAGACACAGGGACTGCTTGCGATTAAACGTGACGACCTGGGTGGCGAGGTTATTGGCATAGCTGGTCTCTGCCAGCACACGGCGTGGGTTCACTTCAGCCTGCAACGTGACCGCGCCATCCGACCAACTGGTGGGCAAGCGAAATAGCCAGTTGTTGAGGGTGGTGCGATCTGCCGGCGTACTTTGAATAGGCACCGAGTTGATCGGGGTCAGTGGTGAGCCGGGCAGTGCTACCCCGCCGCGCGTGCCACGTAGTTGCACCAGCGGGAATGGGTTGAGGTTGGTCGCGCCAGCGCTGCTAGCCAAAATGCGGCCATACACCCGCACAAAGGTCTCTTTAGCGCTGACCAAAGGCACATCATTGGCCGGACGCTGGATGGCTTGAATCACTTCCATCGTAGCGGCGTTGGCGGTCAGATCCAGGGTAAACGCGCTGGCCGCGGCAGACAGACGCAATATCTGCGTGCCGTCCTGCCAATACAAATTGCGGTTATCGCTGAGTAAATCCAACACCGTGGCCGGTGCGCCGGTGATGGCTTGTGGTGTGCCGCCCGTGGCGGGCGAGAGTGCTAGCCGAAATATCTGGCCGCCAGTGCCGCGATAGTCCTGCCAGTAGATATTGGTGTTATCGACAGCCATGGCGCGAAATTCGGGTGAGCCAGTAGCGCCCAGCGTATAGCGGGTGGTAACACTGGCGACATTATTTTGCGGGGCCGATTTCACAATGCGATCGCCACTGCCAATGCCTTCTGCCCAAAAGATGGTGTCGCTAGTGAGGGCGTAGGTGCTAACGGTGGCGGCCACAAGGGTATCGGTAAAGGTGCCACCAGCTGCGGGCACGACTTTATACAGAATATTGGGGATGACGATAATCCCCGCCAAAATGCCCGCGTGAACGATATAGGGCGACCCATTGCTCACTTGCAAGTTGTGCAGACGGTTGCCATAGGTGCGCATTAGTTCGCGGGCACCGCCGGCTTTGGGTGCGCGGAAGAGCTTGCTGCTGGCGGGGCTACCAAACGAATTTTCAAACCAATACACATAGGTATTGTCAACCGCGATTTCACCAGCGCTATTTGCAACTTCTCGTTGCGCCAATGCCATCGGGGCCACTCCAACCGACGCGGAGCGCGACAAACGCACGATCTCGCCGGTGTCGCTGGACCAATAGATGAACTGTTCATCAGTTGCCAAACTGAGGTTGCCGATCGTGCCAGTCATCGGACCAGTGGGAGCATCGTAATAGAGCGTGCGGATGGGGCCACCGCCAATCGGCTTGGAGCGGATTTTGCAAGGCGGGCCAAATTCTCCGCCAGGTGGCAAACAGTTCTCATAACTTAGCCAAAACAGCATGCTGTCCTGTTTGACCATTTTGCCGATGGCGTAGTCTGTCGCGAAGACTGTTGGCGTGTCTGTCGGCGTGTCAGGCTCAGATGCGGGGCGGGCCTGCGCGGTTGCGCTGCCCAGTGTGCTGACGGCAATTAGTAAGGTTGATGCGATTAAACGCAATTTAAGACGAAAATTATTGTGTATATTCATGTCGTTACCCTCCAAACGAATGTTGTCTATCATCACATATCAGGGTAACGCTTTGGGTTGAAACGCGCCTCTCAAAAAAGGCTGATTTACTGTCACCACGGTCATGCAAAGTTGAAAATTCCAATTATTAGTTGAGAAACCTCGCTGAACCACGTAAAATCTACAGCGTGACTGAATATTTGGCTTCCTCCGTCAACTATGCCCCAACAATTCCGTTGCGCACAGTAGCTGAATACTTTGCTGGAATTGGTTTGGTGCGTATGGGATTGGAAACTCAAGGGTGGCAGATTACTTATGCCAACGATATTTCACTCAAAAAATATGAGCTATATAAAGGTTTTTATCCTGATGCAAATCATCATTATGTTGTGGATGATATTTTTAATCTGGATCCGACAACAATTCCAGCAACTTTATTGGCAACCTGCTCTTTCCCGTGTGTAAACCTATCACTAGCGGGAAACATGCGGGGTATAGAAGGTGAACACTCCAGTGCATTTTGGGGATTCATCAGAATTTTGAAGGAAAAAGGTTCGAATTCCCCACCGATGATTCTGGTTGAAAACGTAACGGGTTGGCTGCATTCAAACAAAGGGAAAGATTTTAGGTTGACAGTTAAAGCACTAAATGAGCTTGGGTATGCATGTGACGTATTTGCACTAGATGCATTGCGTTTTACACCCCAAAGCCGACCTAGAGTATTTTTAGTTGGAACCCGTTTTGGTATCAAGCAAAGCTCCTCTGGAATATTAGCACGATCAAAATCGTTATTGCCAGATCAGCTTAGGCGTAGTGTATGTCAAAATGACGATCTAGCATGGTACTCACTTGATCTACCTGAACCGCCATCCATGCGTAAAACGGGTTTATCGACTATTGTCGAAAAGCTTTCTGAGTCAGACTCTCGTTGGTGGTCGGAAGTAGAAATTCAGCGACACTTAAACATGATGGATGCGAGGCATAAAGAAAGAATCGTTGAAATATCTTTGCAAAAAAAGTATAGCTATCGAACATTTTTTCGACGACGAAGAAATGGACAACAACGGGCAGAGGTACGCAATGATGATCTTGCTGGTTGCCTGCGAACTGCATCTGGTGGAAGTGGCAAACAGTTTCTTGTAAAAGCGGGTAAAGGAGAAATTCATATGCGTGCAATGACCCCAAGAGAGTATGCACGCTTACAGGGTGTTCCTGACAATTTTTTTATTTCTAAAAACGGCGTGCAAGCGTTAACCGGCTTCGGAGATGCTGTATGCGTACCTGTAATTAATTGGATTACACAGTATGCTCTCAATCCTTTACTGGATGCTTGCAGGGCTGATCCAATAACCGCAAATTTTTCGATTAAGTATTATGTAGAATCAACTGAAAAGATTGATTTACAACAATTTTGGCGGGTTCATAAAGCTGGACAAACCAGTTTCTTAGAAGATCATGGATGAAACAACTTTGACTTTAGAGCGCAATCAGAAAGTCTTGTCCGATTGGCTGGATTCATGCACTCGGGGAAACAAGATTTCGCGTAATACAGTGGCAATTGGAATTGTTGTTTTGGATCATCTGCGCAACAGTACAGTAACTTTACGTGAAGATGCTGTTTCAAAAGGCGGTGAAATCACCGGAGCGCGATCTGGCCTGAAGAACATCCTAGCAAAATATGATTTGCCTGGAACCTACTTGAAGGAAGTTACTACGCGCCAAGCTCACCAAGATGGACAGCGACTTTTCAATCAATCCAGCCCACGCAGCAGACCAACAAACAGATCGTTCCGGCGATTTTATGATTGCGCATATGGTCTACCATGTTACATCTGCACCATCTCGCAATGTAATTCAGAAATGCGCAGGCAATCTAAAAGTTGGCAAGCACCCTATTTTGCTTGTTCCTAAAAGTGAAGAAGAACGTGCCCAAATACTTGCCCAAGAAGACAATATAGACAAAGAAATAAGCATTATTGCAATTGAAGGTAACTATTCAGTCCAAATTTGGTTTTTGTCCGCGAATAACGCGAATTTACACTAATTTTATTTGCGAAGATTAGCGTGATTAGCGGATTTTAATTGTGGCTGAATAGTTACAATTGAAGACTTTATTGCCGTTAACATCATTGAATTGGCGACTGAAAACGGTCGGGATTTCTTTAGTATTCTCAAAGAAATTGTTGACATTTACAATCAACGATTGGCTGATGTAGAAACAGACTTATCTTTGCATATTGAAGTGAGTTAACCGTTTGTAGACAATTTTGGTGTCTATTGCCCCATGACCGGCAAATACAGCTTAAACCGCGACGGGCTGGAAGGAGGACGCCCGCCATCAGGTGGGTCGAAGATAACCTCGTCGAGCGTGCCCTTATACGAATCAGACGACACCGGCGAATCGCCAATCCAAAATATACCGCCATTGGTCCAGAACTGAATGGGCTGCAGTCGCCCAAAAGCTTCGCTTTGTTTGTACTCCAGATAGTGGGTGGTAGTGTAGGTTCCATCTTGTCCATCATGCTCTACCAACAGTGTGCGCGTCAGTAAGGCGGTGTAGTTGCTGCTGAGCTTGCCAGTGAACGTGATGCCATTGAATGCCGATGACATATAGCCTCCGCTGATGGTGAGTGGATTGAATAGCGCTGCCGGGTGATAACTAGGATTGTCCGGCTGATAGTAACCCAAGGGTTGTGAATAGGGATCAATCTGAGCCAGCGTTAATGGATTCGCCACCGCGATGATGCTGAAATATGGGTAAGCGTCTGCTTCGGGGATGGAAATGGCGGGCGAGAGGGTCGCCAGGATGGCTTTGATATTGAGCGGACATCGCACAGACCCAACGGCAAAACTGGCATAGCCATCCCTAAACGCGATATCGCTAGTGGGGCTGAGTGTGCAGACCACCGGCACAAAATCGCTGGGCTCAAAGATCGTACGGTAAAACATCAGACAGCCGACCGGTGTATTGTTCACCAATTTCTCAAAGTTCAGCACAAACACCCAACCGGGTGTGCGCGGATTGATGACGCTCTTGGTGACGCACTCTTCCGGGAGAAAAGCTGCTCGCGCTTCACGCTGTCCCATTGCCGTTACAGTTGGCGCCGACACAGACGAGAATAACAGACAGAAAAGCAATACACTTCGCAGTAGGGTTTTCATGGCTTTAATCGCTTGATGGATTTTATGGTGTCTTGCGAAATTCGGACTGTCAAAATTGGCCGAGTTGCTTTCACGATGGTTTATCAGCTTGTTATCCAGAGTGTCCCCATGTGTCAGTTTGACACTTAACCTCGTTATAATCGTGTCGCTCATGACCCATTTTCGAATTGACGTTTGGCCTACGGATGCATCCAATGTACGGTACCTTGATTCGCGCGATAATTTACGTGTCGATTTACGCCTTATTGAGGGACGAGTGTATTTCCTGCGCGGCGGAACTCTAAAACTTGACCAAGTTGAACGCCTCTGCCGCGAAGTGCTTTCTGACCCAGTCACGGAGGAATTTGCCATTGCAGATAGTAGCCCAATGGGCAATGGTCAATCATCAATAGCCAATCATTTCATTGACGTAACCCTGCTCCCCGGAGTTACCGATTCTGTGGCCGAGAATCTGTTACGGGCAGCGCATGTGTTGGGGATTGAGACGCTAGAGGCCGCAGCTTCGGGTCAACGGGTGCAGATATTAAGCAAATACTCGCCAGAGCAACTGCACCAACTGGCATTGGATCGCTATGCCAATCCGGTTATTCAGCGCTTCACCATCGATGTGCCGATCACGCCGCCCTTTGTCAATGAAAATGAAGATCAAGGTCAGGTCGCATCGGATCAGGTCAAGACGGTCTCACTCATGGAGGCCAGCGCGGCCGAGTTGCTTGCCATCAGCAAAGATCGCCGCCTTTCGTTGGACTTGGCCGAGATGCAGGCGATTCAGACTTACTACAGAGGTGATGGCCGCGAACCCACCGACATCGAACTCGAAATGCTGGCCCAGACTTGGAGCGAGCATTGTGTGCATAAGACGTTTAAGGCAGTCATCGAGATCGACGATGGAGGACGGAGGACGGAAGACGACAATGCACCTGTCACCCGTCTTCCGTCCTCCGTCGACGGCTTACTCAAAAGCTATATCCGCGCCGCCACCGAAAAGCTGAACAAACCATGGGTGAAATCGGCTTTTGTCGATAACGCAGGCATCATTGAGTTCGACGAACATTGGGATTTGGCCTTCAAAGTTGAGACGCACAATCATCCTAGCGCATTAGAGCCCTTTGGCGGTGCCAACACGGGCCTGGGCGGTGTCATCCGCGATGTGCTGGGTGTAAGCGCCCGCCCGATTGCAAATACGGATGTGCTGTGTTTTGGGCCGATTGAAGACGACGGAGGACGGAAGACAGAGGACGACAATTTGCCCGCCCTCCGTCTGTCGTCCTCCGTCCTTCCGTCCGGTGTGTTGCCACCCAAACGCGTTTACGATGGTGTGATTCACGGCATTGAGGACTACGGCAACAAGATGGGCATCCCGACTGTGAACGGCGCGATTTATTTTCACCCGGGTTATACCGCAAACCCGCTTGTGTTTGCAGGGTGTCTTGGGTTGTTGCCGCGCAGCGAGACGGAGGACAGAAGACGGGCGACGGAGAAGCGTCAGTTGCCCGTCTTCCGTCCTCCGTCTTCCCCGCAGCCCGGCGATCTCATCATCGCCATTGGCGGGCGCACTGGGCGGGATGGATTGCGCGGCGCAACCTTTAGCAGCATGGAGATGGACACCGCCACCAGTCAGATTGCTGGCAGCGCAGTGCAAATCGGGCATCCAATTCACGAGAAGCAGGCCCAAGAAGCTATTTTGCAGGCACATGCGCTGGGTCTATATCACGCCATCACCGACTGCGGTGCGGGCGGGTTCTCCTCGGCTGTGGGTGAGATGGCCAGCGGATTGGGCGCAACTGTGCAACTGCAACATGCGCTGCTTAAGTACCCCGGCCTGCAACCCTGGGAGATCTGGCTGAGCGAGGCACAGGAGCGCATGGTGTTGGCCGTGCCGCCGGAGCATTGGCCACAACTCAAAGCGTTGTGCGATGGCCAAGACATCGACGCCTTCTCACTCGGCACCTTCGAGGCCAGCGGACGACTAAAGCTGCTCTACGGCGACCGCACCGTGGGCGATATCTCGATTGAGTTCTTGCACGAAGGAATTCCGCAACGACGTTTGCGTGCGGTGGTAGGAGGTTTAGAACGTTCAGAAAGTTCAAACCTTCAAACCTTCGAACCTTCGAACCCACCGAACCCACCGAACCTGACAAACTCTCTCCTCCAACTCCTCTCCCACCCAAATATTCGCAGCCGGGAGGATGTAATCCGCAAATACGATCACGAGGTGAAAGGCCAGACTGCGGTGAAGCCGCTGGTTGGCATCGCCAATGCTGGGCCGAGTGATGCAGCAGTTCTGGCCATTCTGAGTCCTCAGTCCTTAGTCCTTAGCGAAGAGCCTACATTACTCAGCACTCAGCACTCAGCACTCAGCGCTCTCCGAGGCGTCGCCCTTTCAAACGGCCTGTGCCCGCAGTATGGTGAACTCGATCCGTATGCGATGGCGTGGGCGGCGATTGATGAGGCGGTGCGCAATGCGGTCGCGGTGGGGGCAGACCCAGATCGGATTGCCCTTTTGGATAACTTTTGCTGGGGCAACCCTAATTTGCCAGATCGACTGGGCAGTTTGGTGGAATGTGCACGCGGCTGTCACGACGCTGCGTTAGTCTACGGCACGCCGTTTATCAGCGGCAAAGACAGTCTGAACAACGAATATACCGATGCCGATGGTCAGAAGCACGCTATCCCCGGCACGCTATTAATATCCGCTTTGGGCATCGTGCCGGATGTCAACCGCACGGCCACGATGGACTTGAAACAAGCTGGCGATTTTCTATTTGTAATCGGCGAAACGCGTGGGGAGATGGGGGGCAGTCACTATGCGTTGAGCGTGGGGCGTGAGGTGTGGGGCGATGACATACGCTCTACGCCCCACGCCCCACGCCCCATCGCCGACCCCCTCCCCCGCTTGCGTGCGCTACACAAGGCCATCGCGCAGGGCTGGGTGGCGGCCTGCCACGATTGCAGCGAAGGTGGTTTGGCGGTGGCATTGGCCGAGATGTGTCTGGCGGGACGTTTGGGTGCGGAGTTGAAGTTGGCAAATCTACCGGTAGACCGACTCGGTCTAGTCGAAATATTGTTATTCTGCGAATCCCTCGGTAGATTCATCGTCGAGATCAAACCTGAACATGTGGCTGACTTTGAAGCGCTCATGCAAGTGAACGCCGTGCCATGCGCCGAAGTGGGCCGGGTGTGGGACGACGATGTGCTGCGCATCTATGGGCAGGATGGCACCGCTGTGGTGTGGGCCGAAGTGGCGCAGCTAGAGCAGGCGTTTCGGGGGCATCTACCATTGCCCAGTGCAAAGCCTCCCCATGGGATTGCCCATTTGCCAGTGCAAAGCCTCCCTGTAGGATTGGCTATTGACCATTCAATAGTCAATAGAAAATGGTCAATAGTCAATGGTCAGTTGAACAAGAAGCGTGTCTTAATCTTGCACGCCAACGGCAGCAACCGCGACCACGATGCGGCAGCAGCGATCGCACTGGCGGGCGGCGAGCCGGAGATTGTGCATGTCAATCAATTGTCCAAACGCGAGCGGAATTTGCTGGACTATCACATGCTGCTCGTTCCAGGCGGGTTCACTTACGGCGATGACCTAGGCAGCGGGGTGTTATGGGCGCTAGACTTGCGCGGGCGATTCGGAGCCGATCTAGATAAATTTATCGCCAGCGGCCGCCCAGTGCTGGGCATTTGCAATGGCTTTCAAGCGCTGGTGAAAGCAGGGGTGTTCGAGGGGCGTTCTGAAGCGTTCGAAGGTTCTGAAGGTTCGAAGGTTCGAAGGTTTGAAAGTTCATCTGAACCTTCCAAACCTT
>JANMVQ010000113.1:0-3960 GCA_031392845.1 Chloroflexota bacterium | reverse complement strand
GGTTCATTTGGAAAACCTCCAGAGTTTTAGGTTTTCCGAACCTCAGATCGTCAGGTCTTTTGATTTGCCGAGCCTGACAGACTGTAGTACAAAAAAAATAGCGGGAGTAGGATTCGAACCCCTTCGGGACCTTCAGGTTATGAGACCTCGTCCTGCTCCCGTTGCTTTTCGTCGTCAGGCTCCAAGTATCTACTCAACTGTTGATCTGGGTCACTTGTTAGCCTGTTGATTGAAGTTTAGCACAAATGTTTCGTCGTGCATGTGAATGAATTAGGCTGGCGCAAGCAGAGCGTCCAATATCCTTGGAGGCTGATTAAGCATGTTCACTTTGATTTGGGTGAGCCAGTTAGTTCATCGGCCCGCTCATCCGTTTATTAACCTGTTCGCGTTGTCGTGATGCCAGACAGGTATACTCTGATCAGTATGATCGAAGTGGTGTTTGTGCCAGAACCCGAGTTGCAGGAACGTGATCCTGCGGTCACGCGCGAGGCTGTCTCGATCCACGTCAACGCCGTTATTGTGTGCGCAACTTCAGTGCGCCGCTCGGTCAATGGCTGGTTGCTTTGGGAAGTTGGCGAGCGCCTATCGGCGGGTGCGCCTGAATTGGTGTTGGGTAGTGAACTACTTTGGCGCATCCCGGTGCGTTGGACATCTCCGACACAGGGTGTTTTGGCTGAGCGGGTGTGCGAAATATATGCGAACGCATTGGATGCCGTGCTGATTAACGCCGACGCCAAGAAGCAAGAAATCCACGAGCAGGTCAAACGCTACGCGCGTAATCTTCTTCATATTGAGGTGAACACATGCAAACCCAAGCCACAAGTTCAACCATGACAGCGTCCACCGCGTCTTCTTTTGAGGTGCGAATTGGTTGGCTGGCCGATGCGCCTACGCTGACGATTAACATTGACGCAACAACGGCGCGACGACGCGTAAGCGGTTGGGTAGGACGCGAGGTTTCATACATGATGGGTGCCGGTGCAGAGCCACCGCAACTGGTCATAGAGCGCACAGGTGCATTTTGGCACGTGCCAGTTGTGCTCACCTCCAGCAAGGTGGGTTTGGTGGGCAAAGTCGGCGAAGTGCGAGTAAATGCCGAGTCGGGTGAAGTCATCGCCAATCTAACACTCATTGAGAGCCTCACTGCTGGCGGATTAAGTTTGGCTAATGTGGCCCAAGCTTTGTGAACACTCTTTCTGTTCCGCATCGCTTGCAAATAGGTGATGGCTATTGTCTGCCTGCTTGCACACAAATGGTATTGGCCTACTGGGGCATTGAACGCAAGCAAGACCAATTGGCACAGCAGATGAAAGTGCGGCCAGGCTTTGGTACGCGCATGTCCAACATCACTGCGATAGGCAGCGCTGATTTCAGCGTAACCCTTCGTGCTGGCGATGTACCTGACCTGGTTGCTGCATTGGCACAAGGCATTCCACCCATCTTGCGTGTGTTTACTCAACCGTTACCTCATTGGTCGTATGACACGTATCACGCAGTGGTATTGGTTGGATTGGATAATGAGATTGCGCTAATCAACGATCCAGGCTTTGAACAAGCACCCATTGAAGTCCGCGCGGGCGATTTGTGGCTGGCATGGATCGAGGCCGACAACGACATGGCATTGCTGCAAAGCAACGGCAAATAGGGGTGGTCATGGCGTGTTATGTCATGGCATGTAGTGCTTCTCAGTCACTTCCACCGCCACACCCGCACGTAATCCACCACCATCTCAGCAGGCAGAGGCGTGGTTTCATCGGGCAGGATATGTCCGCCGATGCCATTCAGTTTGACATCGAGCACCACATAATTTATGGCTGCGGGCGAATGCGTGCTGTGGAAGACTTCGACCCCGTCCACATACCAGATGACGCGATCCACGCGCCAATCGACGACGTAAACATGGAAGTCGTTTGTCATGTCGCCTGCGGGCACCGTAATCGAGTCGCATTGGTGACCGGGCAGAGTCGAGCACGATTTACCATTGGTTATCCCAATATAGTGGATCGAATGTTCATGCACATTGGGTTGGTCGCCGTATAGTTCCACAATGTCAATCTCACCGCCTGTGGGCCAACAGGTCGGCTGGGTAAGCTCAAAGTAGCAATTGGTCCAGATGGCCGGCCACACGCCCTTGCCGCCCGGTAATTTGGCCCGCACCTCCACATAGCCATAGTGAAAGTCAAAATTGCGCCAACTACTGACAACGCCGGTCGTGTAGGAGAAGGTATAAGCGCCTTCAGGCGAACCCGGTGGGTTGGTCACCGTCGTTACTTCGCGTTGCGCCCGCAGCCGAAGGAAGCCATCCCCCATTTGCACAATGTTGTGCCAGGCTGGGTAACCCAAATCATTTGGGTTGTAGCAAGTAACCCCAGCGCACGGGATGAGCTGATTCCACTTATTGCGATCTAATGCTGCTTCATCAAAGTCGTCATTAAAAATCAACGTTGCATGATCCGAATTAGGAACCAGCGCATCGGTCATATCCAGAATACGCACATCGTCCAACCAAATGTCGCCGCTGGCTGTGCCAAACGAGAAGCTGAGCACGGCGTCGGTGATTGTGTCTACTGGTCGAAACATCGCCCGCACCTCACCCCAACTGCCGTCTGGTTGATTCCTTGGGTTGAATGAAACAGTGGCATGGTTTACTGGGTCTGCTGGGTTAGTTTGAATTTCGGCAGTCAGTGGCGCAGACAAGGGTGCTGTCGATTTCGTTTTGAACGTCAGCTGATAATGCCGTCCGCCTGAAAACGTCAGCCCGAATTGGCGCAATTGGGCCGACCAAGCTACACCGCTTTGGATGACTGTCACTTTGACCGAAGCGCGCCCATCGGCGGCGGTCGTCGTATCGGAGCTAAATTCCACCACTGTGCCGCTGTGAATATTGGGCTCCCAGGCTGGTGCCAATCCGGCCTCAAACGACCCATCGCGCAGTAGATTGTTCGAATCTGTAGGAGATGGGGTCGATGTAGGAGTCGGCGTTGATTCAGGAGTCAGTGATGGAATTGGCGTTAATTCATTAGGCGTGCTACCTCCGACAAAATCATCGAGCACGGCTTTGCGCGCGTTGCTCAACCATATACCAATGCGACCACTGTCTGCCGGAGAGGCCGAGGCAGGCCAATCACCTACGGTCATACTGCCAATCAACACCGCGTTGCGATACACCTCGACAAAACCTGTATCAAGCAACCGCGCACCCAAATAATCGTCCTTGAAAAACTCCAGCGCAATATCCAAGCCGCGTTGGCGCCACCCTTGTGATGGGTGATAGGTCCATACTTGAATCAGCTTCGGGCGCGATTTGTAAATCACTTTAACCGCACCGGCGGCCCACCCGCCTTCGTGCACACCCAGTAGCACACCTATTTCGGCCAGAGGTCTTGGATCGAACCTGATGAGCTTGATGGCAGCTTCATGATTACCGACCACAGGTGTTACCCAATAAATAGCGCTACTGCCTCCGGCGGTGGCGATCAAGTGTTTCGATTTGACCCTGATCGTAGCGGTGTCGCCATCCCAATCTTCTGTTGATATCGGCCCATCCTGTTCGAAGCGATCTAACACACCTGTAGCCGGAAAGAAACTGCGTGTGCGGACAATTTCGTAACTAGAAACACTAGCCGCTGCGCTCAGTTGGGTCATGAGTGGCAGTATTGCGATAGAGCCCGCCGCAAGCACTGAACCGCTGATTACAGCGGCAATTGTTTGACGAAGAAACACTTTCGATGTGATGTAGGTTGTCATGAATGTTCTCCTGATGGATAGAGTGTGCTGTTAGGACATGCTCGATATTCTATGAAGGGGGACAGAGGGGGACACCAGTCGGATGAGTGAATTGCAACTGCTTGAAGTATTGCATCGTAGGGTGGAGCGATGGGCTAACTTTGGACGTAGGTCGGCTAAGCTGTCATCGCAATGTCGCGTGGTCCACCTGCCTTCATACCGCGGTATAAAACT
>JANMVQ010000070.1:0-7182 GCA_031392845.1 Chloroflexota bacterium | reverse complement strand
CATCTGAGCCGCCGCAATCAAATCCTGCGGATCCCAGTGCATCCGCCGAAAAGTCGGTGGGCGACCATCCAGATCGCGCTCCGGTGCGGGTGGCACGCTGTAACGCGGTATGGCCTGCACCTCAAGCTGGGGCAATACCTCTGCCGACAAGCGTGACCATTCTGTGATTGCACCCACCGCCTCATCGCTGGGTGCAGCGTAACGCGCTTTGCGGATACCAAAGACGATCACCTGCTTAAAAACGGCATAGTCCGCGTCTGGGAATCGCACGATGTGGATATCGCTGTAACGCGCAGCCAGGTGCCGCGCGATGTGTGGGATGCCCAGCACCGCCTTCGGCACGATGTAGATCAGGAGGCCGCCCTCGCACAACGCATGGGCGCTGTCATCAAGAAACTGCTGCTCCAGTCGCGCCTTTGCCAGTGGATCATCGTCGTAGGGCGGATTGAGCAAAAGCAGGCTAACTGCGCCACGCCCCACTCGGCAGCTCTGCCACGCGCAAGCATGCACTTTACTCAGCACAGTCGCCGAGAGCGTCGCACGCTCAGGGCTCAACTCCGCCCCCCATGTGTTGTGGGTGCTGCCCAGATGCCCAGCCAGGTAAGCCAGCGCTTCGCCCTGTCCGCAACAGGGGTCGAGCAAGCGCGCCGATCTTGTTTCACTCGGTGTTGTTGCGTCCAGCGTAAGTCTGGAATGGAAAGGCAAACAAAGAGTAAAAAAGGGTGAATTGAGCGAAGTTTGACTTGCCAGACCCAGAGAAAAGTGCATTCTTTCTTGAATCCGTCCACCACAAGATCGGAAAACGGATTTTGTATCCACCGTAACTCAAGAAAGGAGTCTTTTCGTATGAAACGTAAACCACCGATTGAAAATGTCCGGCGAGTTGCCAGCATCGGCAACAACTTTCGAGGCGTAACAACCAACAAGCGCGGCAGGCTGACGCAGTTTGAATCCGAACAAGAACGCAAGCTCATCTTGCTACTGGAACGCGATGTCAGCGTGATTGATTTCGTCAGCCAACCCGAGACCCTGACCTTCATAGATACGCAGAGGCGCACACGGAAATACACGCCTGATTTCAAGGTCTGGCGGGCCAACGGGCAGATCGAACTCCATGAAGTGACGATTGAGTCGCGCCGTGCGACCCGCGAATCAGCGCAAGAGCGAGAAGCAGCCGCACAGCGTATCTGCCAAATGCGCGGATGGCGCTATGTAGTTCACACCGACAAGACCTTGCCATTGGGTTACGAATACGCCAACCTCGATTTTTTGTCGGCATACCGTGCGGGGCAACACGCCGATTCTGAACTGACACAGTGGTGGTTGGCCCAATTATTTTCAGGCAAGCCAATACATCCCCAAGTGATATTGGATCAAGCAAGACAAACAGCCAGCGGAGGAAGATTGCTAAATGGGTTGTATCACCTGCTTTGGCATGGCAGCGTCCAAATGGACTGGCACCGCCCCTTCATCCAAAAAGGGCGCATTGATTCACAGGCGCAGGTGTGGTTGCCAACGAGACAGACAGCGGGTTGCGGTAGTGTTCGATCAGAAGAGGCGGTGCGATCATGAACGACAGGACTACCCGCCCCGCCATTTTGGCTACCGAATTGTTGAAGCCCGGTGGCTGGTTTGTGCGCAACGATCAATTATTTGAGATCGTCACCTGGGATGCAAAGAACTCACTTCAAATACAGGCGCGCGCGGCCCAGAGTGATGTGATTCAAGAATTCACGCTGACCGAGTTATTCGCGGCCAAACCAGCGACCCGGTTTGGGGCAACCGCAGCCGAATTGACAAGCCCACAAACGTCAAAATCAGACTCCACCCAAGAAGCCGTGTATGACGCGCTAACATTGCCCGATCATCTGCGTGTGCATGCATCGGCACTCATACGCAATGTTGAGGCCGTTGCCGAGCATGTAGAAGCCATCAAACGCCAGTGTTTGGTTGAAGGCACACCCTTCGCAGCAACCCAAGCGACGCGGCAGGCCTGCCAGATATTAACGCCGCCCATCTCCTTAAGCACTTACTACGCCCAACGTCAGGTGTATGTTCAGCACAGTGCCGATCCCAGTCGGATTGCCAACGCATTTCGTCGTTCCACGCGAGGCAAGACGAAGATTGAACCGGCGGCCCAACATTTCATTGACACCGTGCTGCGCCATTTCTTTCGCACGAACCCACCCCTGCGCATTCAAACTGTGTATGCCATTGCCGAGCAGATATGGCTTCACAACCAACGCTGGTGGCTTGATCCTCAAAAAGTCACCCATGTCGCGAACGATGCGGTGACCCCACTGACCCAGCGACTGCTGGACGCGCGCCAGCCTTTTGAAACGATCCTGGCCGATCCGGCCCAACGCCAACACCTGACACAAATTCAATTGCCTTCGCGCTCATGGTTCTACGAATATGCGCGCTGGTTCGGGGCCCAACCTGGCGAAGGGTCTCAGATTTACGTCGCTCGTCACGGTCAGGCCGACTGGGATGCCAACTTTCTGGCGTTTGATCAATTTGCGCGCACCCCGACCCTGCCGCTGCAATATGTCTTCGCCGATCATTACCTGCTCGATGTGCTGCATGTCGATGATGTATTTCGTGAAGTGTTAGGGCGATTGTGGTTGACCGTACTCATCGATGCCTTCAGCCGAGCCGTATTAGGTTTGTTTCTGAGCTACGAAGCCCCCAATATCCTCAGCATCCAAAGCGCGCTGCGACACGCCATCTGGCCCAAAACCGGACTGGATACGTTTGGGATCAAACTACCCTGGGCCACCTTTGGCATTCCCCAACGTCTACTCGTGGACAACGCCTGGGCTCACCACAGCTACTCATTTGAGGCGTTGATTCGTGCGTTGGCAGGCGGCGGTCACTACACGCAGATGGAACTGGTCTTTCGCCCGCCGTACCAGGCGCGGTATGGCGGGCTTGTTGAACGATTGTTTGGCAACATCTCCGGCCAGCTTCGGCAATTGCTGCCGGGGGCTATCCTCAAACCAGAACAACGCGCCTGGCACAACGCCAGCCAAGGTGCCTGTTTGCTGTATCGGGATGTCGAGCGCATCGTTCACCAGATTGTCGTGGACTACATGCACACACCACATCGAGAGCTGGCTGGCCAAACCCCTCATGAACGCTGGATGACCGGTTTGCAGTTAATGCTGCCTGTTCCGCCCCCGCTGACCCCGCAACTCGAGCGTTGCTTTTGGCGGCTACAACCTCAACCCAGGCAGGCCACTGGGCGGGGCATTGCCTTGTTTGGTATGCACTACTGGAATACAGGGTTGGACAACTTACGCGCGCTCAACAAACACGGTCAAAGGCGCAACTTTCATCTGCGTTACGATCCCTTGGACATCAGCACTGTCGCCATCTTTGAAGAGGGTGCCTGGTTGGGCGATGCGTATGCGCGTGAATTGCGCTTACCCAATGGACACTATGAGCCAGCCAGTCTTTGGGAAATTGAGATTGCCAAAGCATTAGCCCAGGCCCAAGGTGGGCGACGTGCCTTGCGCACGCATTCCTGGTTAATCCATTTGTTGGAAGGTCGTGCCTTGATCGAACAACGCCAACAAGAGCAAAAAGCAATTCGGCGTAAGACGCAACAACTCAAGCAAAAGCGACGGGGGCGTCCACCGGGCGATTCAGTTCTGACCAGCCAAGTTGCCCTTGAAGCAGCACAAATGCCCCCCCGCCAGACCATCGTTGCATCACCCACGGCAAATGTTGACAACTCTGACAGTGTTGATCCACGCAATCAACTGTTGGCCATGCTGCGAGAGGTGTTGTAATGGATACGCAAAAAACACCTGCCGTCCGCACTTATCTGTCTGAGTCGCGGCTTACAGTAAAAGCAGTGCCATTAAATCTCAGTTTAGATGTCGCCCAACGCCTGACAGAGTTGAAGCAGTGGCGAGCCACCTGGCAGGCTCAAGATGAGCATTTAGGGCTAATCATTGCCAGCCTAAACCCACAACGCCGAGCCGATGTGTTGCGCGGCAGCCAGATTGCCAGCCTGCGTCGCCAACTCGAACTTCAGATTATTCAACACCCGCTGTATCTCGACCCAGAGGCCATGCGCAAAACAGGAATCACCCGCCTGCGCCAGCATATGACGCAACAGTATGCGCAGCTTGGTGAAGCTGACCGCCAAGCTTGGCTCACCAATCTATTCTTTCTACTCACCCCTACTTTGCACGCGCTGATTGAAAAACTAGACGGCATCCGGCATTACCGAAGTTTTGGACAACAGCGCTGCTTTCTGCTGGGCGGAGCCTCGGGCAGTGGCAAGAGTACGCTGCTCAATTGGTATGCTGTCAATCACCTGCCGCGCGTAGAGGCCGTTCGCAATCATGTGCCCGTGATCAAGATTGACGCGCCGGTCAGCAATCGCTCGCCCAAGCCCCTGTTTGAACGTATGTTGCTGGCCTGCGGTGCCATCGCCCTTCAAGGCAACGAAGAGCATTATTTGCAAATGCTCGAACTTTACTTTCCGCAGTGCGGTGTCGAATTGCTCATCACCGATGAAGTGGAACACATCGCCTTGCCCGCTATTCGCCGACGGTTGCTCGAACTGTCCAACTTAACCCGCACGCCCATCGTGTGTGCCTCCTGTAATCCTGTCGCCTGGGCGCAAGGCGATGATGAAGTGCAGGGACGCTGGAATGATTACTTTGAGTTGACTCCCTTCTCCGGGCAACGCCTGGATGCCTTTCTCATCTTGCTCGACTGTTTACTTCCCTTTCCACAGGATTCACAGCTTGGCTTGCGTGAGATCAAACAAGCCGACAAATCTGTCATCGCCGGACCCGCCCATTACATTGAGCAGTGGACCGATGGGATCTTGCGCGAAATCATGGTGCTGATCATGGATGCCAGTCTCAAGGCGATCCGATCAGGGAGCCCAACCTTAACTCTGGACATTCTTCACCGAGCCTGGCGCGACATCAAACACAAGAAGGTCGTGAACTTTCTGGATCAGACACGCAAATTGACTCATCTCACCGCCGGAGGTCATCAGCCATGACTGACACCTGGTATTTCGATGCACTACCCTACCGCCCAACCCCGCACCCAGATGAGTGTTTGAGTGGCTACATCCTGCGGCTCGCTGCTGCCAATGGTTCGATGCGGCTGCTGAATTTCAGCCAATTGTTGTTTCCAGACGGACAACAGATTGGGCGAATGAATGCGTTGCGGTGGGAATATCCTCAAGCCGATTGGGGCAACAGCCCTCAACTAACTCAATGCGGTGTTGATGGCTTGACGATGCTAACCCTGTTGCCATTAGTCAGAAAATTCTACGCGTCACCGCCAACTCAGCGCGCAGGTTGGGCGATTGGGCATGTCTTGCATGACATCGTTGATCCACATCTGAAGATTTGTCCGGCCTGTGTAAGGGAGGCGGGCTATGTTCGTTTACTGTGGCGGTTCGCATCGGTTGACATCTGCTTAAAACACCGTTGCAAGCTGGTGCACCATTGCCCCTGCTGCAAGAATCACCTGACTGTCATTACCAGCAAACAGCGACACCTACATTGCAGTTACTGTGATGCTGATCTCACTCAAGGCTCGTGGCCAATGCAGCCAGCTACTTCTAAAGATTTTGCCGCCCAGCAGACCATTCAAAACGACTTGCGTTTTTTGTTGAATCCGTCTGTTGCACTGACACGCCTAGAAATCCAAACTCCGATTAAAACAGCGTGGCGCGGAGATGAAGTTACGCGACACATTGGGCTGAAGTTTCGCCATCTCCGTGATCAGCGCGGCATGAGTGCTTGGCGGTTAGAACTTGAGTTGAATATGTCCAGGCATTCGATTTACGACATCGAAAGCGGGTTGCGCGCACCGATCTCGCGGTATCAGTTTTACTTGTCAGCTTTGGGACATTCATGGGCTGACTTTGCCGCCTTGGAGACCCCTGCTACAAGCCAAGTTCCCAAGCCCATTCGATACTTGGAATTGCGTGTTTGCCCCACGCCTGGCTGCATTTATTCTCATGCACCCGCCGGTTTGGGTATCCATTTATGTGCCGATGTGCCGAAGCTACAAGCCGCAAAATTTAGATGCAAGGCCTGCCATCGAAAATTCACCCGCGCCTATTCCGGCGAGTATCGTGTCCGGCGCAAAACGCCCCTGGCGCGACCGGCACCCCACAAATCAACCGAGGAAAACGAAAAGGCAATCGCGCTGGGATTACGCGGTGTCCCAAATCAGATCATTACCCAGACGCTGGGCTGGGGCAACAACGATATGGTCACCCAGTTGTGGATCAGATCGGGATTGTTAGCCCAAGTTCAGCGCGCTCAGGCCGACTGTGCGGCTGCACGACAGCAGCAACGGGATACATCCTTGCATTCACAAATTGAAAGTGTCTTGCGCAGGTTGTGTTGCCAGAATCAGAAGATCAGTCTTGCCAGAGTGTGTCGTGAATTGGGCAAGTCTCAAGCCTACTTAAATGCTCGTATGAATCTTCGTGCGCTCATTCTTGATGCCGCTCAGCATCACAATCCAAACCTCAATCAACAGCGGCACGGTCATGAAGCCATACGGCTCAGAACCGTGCTTGAGTCCCTTCCACAACGTTCACAACCGGTGACTCTCTCAAACATTGCCACGGAATTGGGGCGTTCAACACGCTATTTCGGCCAATATCATCCTGATCTCTGGCAATCTATTCGCGCAGCTGTTCGTAACGTTCGGGTGCAGACGATGGGTGATCATGTTGATGCGCAGATTCACAAGATTGATCAGGCTGCCACACAATTGCTCAAAAACGGCACCCCCCTTACCCAAAAATCAATTCTGGAAGAAGCCTCCCTCAGTTTTGGTGTCAAAGCCCATCTGCCTGTCAAAGTCGCTCTCCAAAAATGGACGGCTGGATTGCCTCCCCCGGGTCCGTAAATACCTCGTGATCACGGTTGTTGTGTAAATTAGTTGCACAACAGCCGTCGTCCGTCTATCGCCCCTGATTATTCTGAAATTACTCTTTTCCGAAGTTGTGGTGGATTGCATTCCATTCCAGACTTACGCTGGACGTAACAGGTGTCGATAGATACGATGTAAGGATGGGTAGTACATTCCCAGAAGTCGGGAAGTAGCCCATTTTTTCTTTGCCTGAAAGTCTCATAGGTCATTCATTGGAAAAGCAACGAGGCGCAAAACACTTTCGTGTTTTGC
>JANMVQ010000547.1:0-5135 GCA_031392845.1 Chloroflexota bacterium | reverse complement strand
AGGTTTTCTACCACGAAGGGCACGAAGAGCACGAAGTCTTCGGAAAGCCGTAGGTTCGAGAACTTCGCGATCTTCGTGGTTCAAATCTGAAAACCTAAGATATTCAGAGACATCCACGAATGATGAGTGAAATGGAATCTGACGAACACGTTATTCGACTGCGCACGCCCTTGCAGGAGGCCGATGTGCTGGCGTTGCATGTCGGCGATCAAGTGTTACTGTCCGGGGGGATTTACACTGCCCGTGATGCAGCGCACAAACGGCTATCCGAAGCGCTGGATGTGGGGCAGGCGTTACCAATCCCACTCGAAGGTCAGGTTATTTATTATGTCGGCCCGGCGCCCACTCGACCGGGTCAGATCATTGGCCCAGCCGGCCCCACCACTGCTGGACGGGTGGATTTTTATACCCCACAATTATTGGCGCACGGATTAAAGGGCATGATCGGCAAAGGCAAACGCAATGCAGATGTGCGGCAGGCCATCACCACCCATCGCGCCGTTTATTTTGTCATGGTCGGGGGTGCGGCAGCCCTGATTGCAAAACACATCAGCAAAGTCGATGTGGTGGCTTACGCCGACCTTGGCACCGAGGCGATCCATCGCTTTGAGCTGGATGGTTTACGCATGATTGTCGCCAACGATGTGTATGGCGCAGACTTGTTTGAGCAAGGACAAGCTAGGTATAGACGATGAGAGAAATCCCAGTCTCACTGATCACCGAGCGTATTCGGCAAGCCGTGCAGGAGATCAACTTTCATACACCACAACCGACGCTGATTCAGCTCAATCAGATATTGGAAAGCGAGCCTTCTCCCGCCGGGCAGCAAGCCATGCGCGACATTGTGGAGAATCGTGCTATTGCCAGCGCGCAACAGGTGCCCATGTGTCAGGACACTGGGATGGTGATTGTGTTTGTCGAGCTGGGTCAAGAGGTGCACCTGAGCGGTGGCGATTTGCGGGCATCAATTAACGAAGGCGTTCGACAAGGCTATCAGGAAGGCTACTTGCGCAAATCGGTAGTGGCCGAGCCTTTGTTCGACAGGCTAAACACCAAAGACAACACACCCGCGATTGTGCATGTGGAATTAGTGCCCGGTGACGGCTTGCGCTTGATTGTGGCGGCCAAAGGATTTGGCGCGGAGAACATGAGCTGGGCACGTATCCTGACCCCAGCGCAGGGTATTGAAGGGGTCAAACGCGAAGTGGTTCGCTGTGTGGAGGAGGCTGGGCCGAACGCTTGCCCACCGATTGTGGTTGGCGTTGGGCTGGGTGGTACGCTGGAGATGGCAGCGCTATTGGCCAAGAAAGCGCTGATGCGCGACATTGGCTCACGCAATGCCGATCCGCGTTATGCCCAACTGGAACAGGAGCTACTCGAGCTGATCAACCGGACTGGGATTGGGCCACAAGGCTGGGGCGGGTTGAATACGGCGTTGGATGTGCGTGTCGAATTCTTCGCCACGCACATCGCCGCCATCCCTATCGCGATCAATCTCGATTGTCACCTGCAGCGGCATTGTGAAATAGCGCTATAGGCACGTTAATTCCATTGCAGCCGGTCGGCAGTGCCATCCCAACTGGGGATGGGCTTTTGCAGACTGTCTTCGATCCACAAAAATCTGCCGTTGATGTTGGCAGCTTTATCACTCATCAGGTTTAGCACTAGATCGGCAGCTTTGTAGGGCGGATCGCCGCCTGTCTCATCCACCCATTTGACCCAATTGAGATAGCCTTCCGCCGCTGGTCCAAGCTGATTGGCCTTGTCGCGAATGTCCGCCCACATCTCGGTCTTCACGTCGCCGGGGTGAATGACATTGGCGGTGACACCGGTGCCGGCCAACTCAACGGCTAGGCCGCGCGTCAGATGATTGAGCGCCACCTTGCTGGTTGAATAAGCGGTGTTAAAGCTGGACGGTGGATGCAGCGACGCAGCCGAGCTGACGTTGACGATGCGCCCCCAACCGGTCGCAATCATGCCGCCGACGAAAGCACGGGTCGTCAAATAGGCCGCCACCGTGTTGATCATCAGGGTGTCGATCCATGCAGCCGGATCGCTGTCTTTGATCAACTGAATCGGCCCGAAGGTTCCGGCGCAGTTGACCAAGAGGGTCGGGACACCCAATTCGCGTTCGACTTCCTCTTTGAGTCGTTGTACATCGCCGATATTGCCAACATCAACTGGGATGGCGCGGGCATGGCCACCGGCATCCCGGATCGATTGTTCGGTCTGGTGCAACTGATCGGCACTGCGGGCAGCCAAGGCTACCGTGGCCCCTTGGGCCGCTAAAGCCTGCGCGATCACTTGACCCAACCCGCGCCCGCTGCCGGTGACCACTGCGATCTTGCCGTGCAGATCAGCCCCGGCGCTCATTTGGCCTGGGTCTCCAGGTGAAAGATCTCGCGCAAGTCGCTGGAATCAACGATGCCATCCGGGCGAATTTGCATCAGCGGATCAAAGACTTTGGCCCACTTCAAGTGAATTGCACTATGCCAGAGCTTGTCCCAGGCCGCTTCGTCATGGATCTCCGAAAATAGAAATAAGTTGGGATCCGCTTCAAAAGTCGTGATGCTGGCGATCCCGCTTTTTTCGATCTCGGCCACTAATTCAGGCCAAATCTCATCGTGCCGCTTTTTGTATTCGGCTAGGGCGCCGGGTTTCAATTTCATCGTGAATGCTTTTCGAATCATTTCTTGGTTCCTCAATTAACGTATCTTAGATTGATATTTATGGCTCTACCGACTTTAGCGGGAAACTTGTCATTCCGAACGCAGTGAGCCGAAGGTCCCCGACGCGAAAATTGCGCACGATTCGTCACTGGGACCTTCGGTTCGCTCCGCTCAGCATGACAACGCTATTTCCCGCTAAACGCGGGAGAACCATATTTATTTATAAAGCTCATCGACATGAATGACGCGGCCTTCCTGCGCAGAGCGATAAGCCGCTTCTAGTAATTCAACTGAACTCACGCCATACTCGGCGGGAGAGATGTTGTTGTGCGCAGTGCCCAAGAGCAAGTCCACCAAGTGACGCGAAGTGGCCTCCTGCGGATAACGCTGTGCAGGCGGCACATGATCGAGCCGCTCCACGTTGCCCGTATTTGGGTAAATGGCGCAGTTGCCATCCAGTACCTCCAGCGACGCGTAACCCTGAGTGCCAAAAATGTGATAATCCAACCTTTGGTTCCCGGATTGAGCCGCGGCCACCGCGCCGGTGCTGGCCAATGTCCCAATTGCCCCGGTGTCGAAGCGCACATTAATCGCATTACACAAGTCAACCTTGAGATCAAACGTCTCCATGAAGGCGCTGACACTCACCGGTTTGAGCCCGGTCAACCAGAACAATAGCGCTGCCGAGTGGGTCACCTGCAATTGCCCTTGTCCGCCTCCAGCCACAGCCGGTTCGCTGTAGGTGGCCGCTGTTGGTCCGGTAACCGAAAAGTTGAAGATCGAAGCATAGGCTTGGGGCTGCCCGCGCAGAAACTCCAGCACCATAGAAGCGAATAGATTGGACACGAATTGAATATCGCCCAATTTCCCGGCGCGAATCATGCTGCGCAATTGTTGGTTCTGTGCCACGAAGTGCCAGGGGTAACCAATGACCAACGGCACCCCGTTCTCATCTGCCAGGCGTTGCAGCTCGCGGGCTTCGCAAGCGCGCAACACCATCGGCTTCTCCAGCATGAGACCCAGCTTGCGCGACAACACTTCTTTGGCCACCTCGTAGTGCGAAGCATGGTTGGTTGCCACAACCACGCCATCCAGTTTTTCCTCGTCAAGCATTCGGCGAAAATCGGTGTATTGCCCACTGAGCGGATACACTGCACTAGCAGCGTGCAACTTGTCGGCGTTCAGGTCGGCCAAAGCGACTGATTCCACCGCCGCATAAGTGGTCAGCGCTGGCAAATGGGCTTGGGTGCTCCACCACCCAGCACCAACAACCCCGATCCGGGCGCGTCGTTGAGAGAGGTTAGTCATGGGTATATTTCTTCACCACAGCCTCATCGACCTCAACGCCGAGGCCGGGTCGATCTGGCACAGTAATATAGCCGTCCTTCTGCTCAAACGGCTCTTTGACCAACTCGTGCTGCATAGGGTTTCTGAATGGCTTGAGCTCCATGACGATATGGTTGGGCGTGGCCGCTGTGAGGTGCACACTGGCCGCCGTGATAATCGCACTGCTCCAGGCGTGGGCATTGATGTAGCGATTTTCGTGAGTGGTCATTTCCTGCACTTTCCAGTAGCCGGTGATGCCTTCGGAGCGGCCCGGATCGATCATCAAGATGTCCACTGAGCCAGATTTGATCAGTCGGTGAAAGTCGTTGATCGTCCACAAGTCTTCACCCGTGCAGATTTGGGTTTGGACTGCGGCGCGTAGTTGGGCATAGCCATCCCAATCCCAGGTGCGCAACGGGTCTTCGAGCCAGCGGATGCCGACCTCCTCATAACCGTGCGCCACCCGGATGGCCTGCATCACGTCCATTCGAACTGTGTGACCATAGTCCACCATAAAGTCGACGGTTGGGCCAGCCGCCTCACGCACCGCTTTGACAAAGGCCAAATCGCGCTTGCTGTCGAAGCCCAGATTGGCGTCGCCTTTTTTGCCAAAGCCGCATTTGATGGCGGTGAAGCCTCGCTTGGCATAAGCCGCCAACTCGTCGGCCATATCCGTAATCGAGGATTTGGAGGGGTGGGTGCTGACACAAGCACGCAGCTTGGAAGTGAGCTTGCCACCAAACAGTTGATGCAGCGGGACGTTTAAGGCTTTGCCCTTTAAATCCCACATGGCGATGTCCAACGCGCTCACCGCAAACGAGGCGATACCGCCGTGGCCGTACCACCAACTCTGCTCTTTCATCGCCAGCCAAATCGCATACGTGTCACGCGGGTCGCAGCCAAGCAGCTTGGGTTGCATCCCTTCTTCCACAATGATCTTGGCCGCGCGCGAGGCCTCCGGCCACATGGTGATGGCTTCACCCCAGCCGACCAACCCGTCATCGGTCTCGACCCGCACCAGCATGATGTAGCGGGTATTGTTGTGATCGTTCGGCTCAGGGTAGCGCATCGGGAACGCTTGAATTTTTTTTATTTTCATGTAGATTAGTAGAGACGCGAGATCTCGCGTCTGTATCGTTG
>JANMVQ010000583.1:0-54523 GCA_031392845.1 Chloroflexota bacterium | reverse complement strand
ATTCCGCTTATCCCCAACACCCCTTGCAGCGTCTCCAATTCCAGTTGATAGTTGCTCATTCCCTGAGCTTATCATTTCTCCCTCTTATGTCCGATTTCCCGCTTTACTCGGGAGAGCCGGAATTAAGAAGTATGAAGTATGAATTAAGAAATATGAGGTGACACTCGTGGGGTTCATACTTCATACTTCTTAATTCTCAATTTCAGGGTGCGTGTCCTAGCACGGGATGGGGCAGTACTTCGTGACGGGTATGTCCGTGGGGGCGTTCTTGAATAATGATCAGACCGTCCTGCCGGATCACCATCATGTCGCCGTTATACGTCTGGTTGAGTGTTGCAACGGTGAACACATCCTCTGGCGAACCTTGCGCCAAAATGCTGTGGTTCAAGCAGATCACCCACGGCACATGCGCGGCTGCGGCGTTCAGGTCGTGAGTGGTCATCAAGATGGTCATCCCATTTTGATTGAGATCGGCCAGCATATGCAGCACGTTTTCAGCGGTGCGTAGATCGACCCCAGCAGTGGGCTCATCCAGCACCAGCAAGTCGGGTTCCGCCATCAGTGCGCGTGCCAAAAAAGTGCGCTGCTGCTGTCCGCCGGAGAGATCGCGAATATGGCGGTCGCGAAATCCTTCGAGCCCAAGCGATTCCAGGATACGCTGCATACGTTGCCTGTCATCTGCGTTGTACCAAGGCAGAAATTTGCGCCGCCCCGAGCCCATCGCTGCACCCATCAATACGACTTGCTCCACTGTGACGGGGAAGTTCCAATCGACCGTTTCGAGCTGGGGCACATAGCCCACCCGCAATTTCCGGGAGGAATCTACCACGCAGCCGTCGATGCAGATATCACCCCGGGTCGGACGCAGCGTGCCCAGAATCAACTTCAGCAGGGTGGTTTTGCCTGCGCCACTGGGGCCGACCAACGCCGCAAATTGTCCAGCGTGTAGATGTAAATTGATCTCTTCCAGCACCAGCTTGTCGCTGTAGCCAAAACACACCTGTTTGAGTTCGATAAGGGCTTGCATGAATTACTGCGCCTGAATGACTTTGACATCGACACCAGGAATATTGCTGACATCAAATTTGGCAATCTTACTGGGGTCGCCGCCCAGCGTTTGGGCCATGGTCTTGATATCTTCAACGATCAGCGCAAAATACGAGTGACCGGCTTCGCCGGGTGTGCCGGGTAGGTCATCATCGCGCAGGGTATCGACATATTTCACCCCTGCTTCTTTGCCGATCTGGTCCAACACCGGTGAGGGAAACACTTCCGAGCCAAAGATGGCTGGGACTTTCTCGTTCTTCAGTTGGGTGATGAGGTCGGCCACATCCCGTGCCGAGGGTTCTGCGAAATCGGAGGGCTGGATCGCGCCAATCACGGTCATGCCATAGCGTGGGGCAAAATAAGCAAACGAATCATGGTAGGTCAGCAGCTTGCGATTGGCTGCGGGAATCGTCGCGATAGTCTCTTTGATGGCGGCGTCTAACGATTCAATGCGCAGTTTGAACGCTTCATAATTTTTCTTGTAGTATTCCGCGTTGTCTGAGTCACGCTTCACCAATGCGTCACGCACGATCTCACCATAACGTAGCGCGTAAAGTGGATTCATCCATAGGTGCGGATTAGGACTACCCTGTTCCTTGGGAAAGGAGAAGTCATACATGTAGTCCTCAGGTTTGATTGTCTGCGGGCCAAGCTCAATAATGTCGGTTGAAGCTTTCTTGTTAGCCTCGGCCAGCTTCAGGGTGGGTTCTTCCAGCTTCAACCCGTTCACGAAGATTAAGTCTGCGCCAGCCATTTTCTTGCTGTCCGATGGCGCCGGCTCAAAGGTGTGGCTATTCACCCCTTCTGGGACAATGCCTTCGACATCCACTTTGTCACCGCCGATGTTAAAGATAATGTTTGTGATGGGCGACACCGTGCTGAGCACTTTTAGCTTAGCACGGCTTGTCGCTGAAGGTTGTTGGGCAACACAAGCTGTCGTCAGAACGCCAATTATCGACACAACGGTAAATAGTTTTTTCATATAGCACGCATACAGAACGTCGCATAGGATCTGGTTTTGCTATCCCGACACGTTAGTCGGCATAACAAACAGGCCAATCGAGACTAAGCAAATAAGCAACTTAATGCAACCCATAGATTGATTTGGAGCAGAAAGATGCCTTCCGATTATCCTACAGGCGGATCATACTGTATCCGATACAGATGAGTAATAAGTGAGTTAATAATCTCACACCATCAAATGCCGATTTTAATTTGCAGCATCCCTCATGCAGAACAAGGATTACCACGTTATATATCTAGGACGAAGAATATAGCCAACTAGACTAAACGTAAGTGTACTTAAAGTAGGCTTAAGAACGTCAAGCAGAAAACTGAACAGAAAATGAGCAGTTTCTAAACTTCAGATTGACTCAGATCGGCTTTATAACCAATAGTACAAATGGCGCGCCCGCAAGCCGCTGATGTAGGCCAGACAGGTGTAAGGTATGACACCTGTGCTATATACGGATGTGTACCCGCTGTATGTCGCCTAACCCGATAGAGATAGTGCTTGCTGTGGTGTCTTTAAATTACGCTCAATCAGGATATTATGTCCAAACGCTTTCTTCAGGTATCAGCGGCCTTCTTCACCTTGGTTTTGGCCATCTTGCCAGCTCAGGCTGCATTAGCACACCCGCTCGGCAACTTCACCATCAATCGCTATAGTCGCCTGGAGCTGGAACGCACTCAGACGAATTTGGTCTACATCGTTGACCGCGCCGAAGTGCCAACATTCCAAGAGCGCGAGAAGATCGATGCAAATCGGGATGGTCAAATCAGCACCGAAGAGAGTGATTCCTATCTCAGTGCTGAACGCGTTCGCCTGCAACAGAACCTGCACCTGACAATGAATGGGGCGCTGACATCGTTGCAATTGGTCTCACAGGAAATTTCGTTCCCAGCTGGACAAGGCGGCTTGCCGACCCAGCGCATCACCCTGAAATTTAAGGCAGAAACGCCAACCGCAGCAACATCAATAAGTTATAACGATGAGAATTTCGCTGGTCGGCTAGGCTGGCGCGAAGTGGTAGTGCAGCCAGCCGATGGCATCGTGCTGAAGGGCGATGTGGCGACTCAGGATGTCAGCAAAGCGCTCACCCAATATCCACAGGACATGCTGAATAGCCCGTTAGCCGTCTCCAGTGTGGCGTTTCAATGGCAGATCGTCACTGCAACAAACCCCGAGCAAAACACAACCAAGGCGGCCATGTCCACCCAACAAGCTGGACTGGGTGCTAGGCAACCCGCCGACCCTTTCACCGATTTAATCAACCTGCCTGAGCTCACGCTTGGCTCCGCACTATTAGCACTAGGGCTGGCATTCATGTGGGGTGCAGTCCATGCACTCTCGCCGGGGCACGGCAAGACTATTGTCGCAGCCTATTTGATCGGCCAACGCGCCACAGTCAAGCACGCGCTTTTCTTGGGTGTCACAACGACGATCACACATACCACTGGCGTATTTGCCTTGGGCCTAATCACGTTATTCGCCTCACGGTTCATCGTGCCTGAGCGACTTTATCCGTGGCTAGAAGTAATCTCCGGCGTACTTGTAGTGGTGCTAGGTGTCACGCTGTTGAGCCAGCGGATGACGACTCTTTTTAAATCGACCCATACAACTGCCCAGTCTGATCAACATGCTCACAATGATTTTGCGGGCATGCACGACCATGGTGATGGCCGGGCTCACACCCATGCGCCACCCCAGAACGTAAGTTGGCGCAACTTGTTAGCGCTGGGTGTGTCGGGTGGCTTGCTGCCGTGTCCATCTGCCCTCGTCGTCATGCTCAGCGCAATTGCTTTGCAGCGTGTAGCCTTCGGGCTATTGTTGATCCTGGTGTTCAGCACCGGTTTGGCCGGGGTGTTGATTGCAATTGGCATTTTGCTAGTGCACGCTGGCAGATTGACAGATCGCTTGTCCATATCTCGCTTCTCATTCGTGCAGCCTGTGCTGCGCGTTGCACCAGTGTTCAGTGCCTTTGTCATTACATTGGCCGGGCTTGCTATTACGGCACGCGCGGTTGCCTTAACCGTGCCGCTTTAGTTAGGCCATACCAAGAAATAGATTTGCCAAATGCGCCCCACCCCAGCCCTCCCCCGTGAATCAGAATTCACAAGGGAGGGAGCCGAGCCCCTCTCCTGTTGCTTCTGAGCGACGGGGGAGGGCTGGGGTGGGGGTCTGATAGCGATACATTTATTTCTTGGATTGGCCTTAGTGTCTTCATTTCTTACTGTGTGAAAGGTCGCTATCAGGGGGTTAGATAAATTCTATCTGTGCCTACTCTTAACGGCCCTATTTTTAAGAGGGAGAAATCCTATGGAAAGAACGCAAAATAAACCAGAACGTAAACAGACCATTCGAAAAGTCGTCAATTCAGCTTGTATTGGAACCTCATTTGTCGCGCTCCTTGCGGCCAGTTTCATGGCCCCCGTCACTCAGGTGAGCCAGGCTTCTAGCCACCGCGAAGCGCCGTTAGTCTCGTTGGACCCAACCATCGACTCGACCGATGTCTATGCTTTCGTCAGCCCCGATAAGCAAGATTCAGTCACGTTGATCTCCAACTGGATTCCGTTTGAAGATGCCACTGGTGGTCCAAACTTCTATCATTTTGACCCTAATGCCCATTACTACCTGCATGTCGATCGCGATGGAGATGGTGTGGAAGACATCAGTTGGTTATGGACGTTTGGCCCCATGACCGCAAAGAATGGCAAGTCATTCTTGTATAACGGTGGCCCTGTCACTAATCTAACCGACGCCGCATTCAACCTCACACAGTCCTACACTGTGACCCAAATCGCCGGCAGTATCATTTCGCCGACCTCAGTGAGTGTTTTGATCAGCAACAAGTTGATGCCGCCGGACAACGTCGGCATTCGCTCGATGCCCTCCTACGACGCGTTGGCTGCACAGGCCATTTACACCGCGACGGGTGGCTACAAGATCTTCACTGGTCAGCGCGATGACCCGTTCTTTGTTGACATCGGCAGCATCTTCGATCTAGGTGCATTGCGCCCCTTCAATCAGTTGCACCTGATCAAAGAGCCGGTTGAGCCGGGTGTGGACAGTGTTTCGGGCTACAACATTCACACCACCTCTATCCAGGTGCCGATCAGTGATCTGGCCCCAGCCTGCAACAACGTCATCACCAATACTGCCTGTGTGGTGGGTGTATGGACGGCTGCATCACGGCCCGCGTTGGTGGCGTATACGTTTGGCGCAACCAAGCCGATGAGCACCACTTATCAGCAGGTGTCTCGTTTGGGCAACCCTCTCGTGAACGAGGCTGTTTTGCCCTTGGCCTTGAAAGATGCCTTCAGCAGCTTGCCGCCAAGTGGCGACACCCCGCTAGCATCTGGTGCATTGGCTGGTCAAGCAACTGCCGACATCTTCTTGGGCAGCGTGCTTACCCCGGAGCTGCAGCTGTTGTTCCCAGTGTTGTATCCAGGTGTGTTCACCCAAACCACCAATGTCATCACAGGTAACCTGCCTGCCTTCCCGCGCACCGATCTCTTCACCATCTTCCTGACCGGCATCCCTGGCATCAATGCGCAGACCAAGTCGGGTAACCCGTTTACGACGCCAGGCAAAATTGCGTCTGAGCAATTGCGCCTCAATGTGGCGATCAAGCCCACCACCGCAGTCTGCAAAGGCAAAATCTTTGGCGCGCTGGACGGCGATCTGGCCGGCTTCCCCAATGGTCGTCGCTTGGAAGACGATGTGACCGACATCGCGATTCGAGCAGTGGCGGGTGGCTACGGTGCCTTCCTAAACGGCGCCTTGGGTCTGCCTAATCTCAGCCCAGGTAATAAGTTGACCGATGGCGTGCAGAAGAATGACAAGGAATGCATGACTAGCTTCCCGTACATGGCGTCCCCGCACGGTGGTTATGACGACGTGCATACCCGTAATTACTTTATTTGGATGATGCCTTTGCTGCGCGAATCCAGATAGTAGACGAAGCTAAAAGTACAAGGTAGAAAGTCATAAGCCCGGTGCGTGTTACCCATCACCCACCCTGTGGCAATAAACACTGGGCTCATGACTCAAGACTAAACGCCAATTTATGAAATCATTTGCCTTCTCCCGCCCTGTTCTGATGTTGATTGCATCGGCGTTGATTCTGGCAACCGTAGGGGTGATGCGATGGATGGCGCCAGCGGTCAATACCGCGCCATCACTTTCGCCCGCACCTGCCGTGCGTGTCGATAGCAATGTCAGTGATGCGCAGAACCTGCAAGCCCAATTGGGTGCAGGCGATATGCAAAGCGCAATCAACACCCTGCAAGCGCGCATTAAGCAAAGCCCGGACACGGCAACGTTGTATGCGCAATTAGGTTGGGCCTACCTGCAACGCCTACGTGAAACTGCTGATGCATCACTGTATGCACAAGCAACGCAGAGCTTTGATGAGGCCCTCAGACGGGATGGCAAAGATGTGGATGCACTGCTTGGACAAGGCTCACTGGCCCTCTCACGCCACGAATTTGCACAGGCGATTACGTGGGGTGAGAAGGCCAAAGCGATCAATCCGTTTCGCGCACAAGTGTATGGTGTGCTCGGCGACGCGCAGATCGAGTTAGGTCGCTATGCCGATGCACTGCAAAGCATTCAAAAGATGGTCGATACGCGACCAGATCTCAACAGCTACAGCCGGGTGAGCTATGTGCGCGAGTTACATGGTGATGTAGAGGGTGCGATTGATGCCATGCGCAGAGCCGTTGAATCCGGCAACCCGCAGCACGAAAGCACCCTATGGTCGCAGTATCAATTGGGCAATCTGTATTTCAACAAAGGGGATTTGGCGAAGGCTGAAGATACTTATAAATTTGCACTACAGGTAAAACCTGATTACATCTTTGCCCGCGCTGGGCTAGCACGGATTAAGGCTGCGCGCGGTGTAATCGACCATAAGCCCGAGCTGGTGAATACAGCTATCAGTGAATACGACAAGATCAACGAATTACTTCCGTTGCCAGAATTTGTGATTGCACTCGGCGATTTATACACAATCAACAATGATCTCCAAAAAGCTCAATCGCAGTTTGAGTTGGTGCGTGCAATTCAAAAACTCAATGCCAGTGCGTCTATGAACGTCGATATGGAGATGGCGCTATTCGAAGCTGATCGTCTTCCAGCGCCTACTGCCCAACCCTCAAAGTCTGACGAGGCTTCGAAGGTTGTGGAGCAGGCGCGCGCAGCTTACGAGCATCGCCCTTCTATCTACGCTGCCGATGTGTTGGCATGGGCGCTCTATAAACAAGGTAACTTCAACGAAGCTCAACGCTATAGCACCGAATCACTCAAGCTCAACTCCCGCGATGCTATGTTGCACTTTCACGCAGGCATGATCGCCTACGCCAATGGCAACACTGCATCGGCAAAGACGCACTTGCAAACTGCGTTGAGCATCAATCCCTACTTTTCAGTCCGCTATGCCCCCGAGGCAAGCCAAGTTTTGGCAACTATGTAATGAACGTTCGGAAGGTTTATCGGGTTTATCGGGTTCAGAAAGTTTAGAAAGTTCAGAAAGTTCGGAACGTTCACAACTTTCTGAACCTTCAGAACCTTCAGAACCTTATGAACCCTGTAAACCTTACGAACGTTCAGAACCCCCAACTTTCCAAACTCAAAGAACGGAGAACCTCATGAACACAAAACGAAAACTTCAGAAGTTGCTTGCCCGCACAGTGTGCGTTGGCATGACACCTGTGCTGCTAATAGGCACAGTGATTGGTGCAAGTGGCACACAAGCTGCACAGGCGTCGAGCCATCGTGAAGCACCACTCATCTCGCAAGACCCAGTGGCCGACAACACCGACACTTACGCCTTCGTCAGCAAAGATCGGCCGGACAGCGTAACACTGATCGGCTCGTGGATTCCAGGCGAATTGCCGCAGGGTGGCCCAAATTTCTATGCCTTTGGCAACGATGTGGACTACTACCTGTATGTGGACAACAACGGCGATGCCAAGCCGGATGTCTACTACAAGTTCCAGTTCTCGACCCAGATCCGCAACGGCGAGACATTCCTCTACAACGTCGGCCCGATCAAGTCGCTTACTGACCCGAATTGGAACATGCCGCAGACCTACACCATGACCGAGTACGTCAACGGTGTAACGACTGTGACCAGCGGTCTCAAAGTCGCACCCAACAATATTGGGTCGAAGTCAACGCCGAAGTACGAGCCGTTGTGGCTCAGCTCAATTGCCAACGTGCCCACGCCGCAGGGCGACATCAAAGTGTTCGCTGGGCCAACCGACGATCCGTTCTGGGTCGATCTTGGCTCGGTGTTTGATCTGCTGACCTTGCGCGGCAATCCGCCTCCGGTCGGCTATAAACAGGGTCGCAAGAAGCCCACCGACGGCTTGAAGAATTTCAACGTGCATAGCATCGCGGTGCAAGTGCCGATCAGCCGCCTGCTGAGTGGTTCAAGCGATACGGTGATTGGTGTGTGGTCTACCAGCGAGCGGTCTTCTATGCGGGTGCTGGGCGGCGGTGCCATCCAAAACAGCGGCACCAAGGTGCAAATCTCGCGGCTGGGTATGCCACTCGTCAACGAGGCCGTCATTCCGTTGGCACTCAAAGACACCTTTAACAGCCTGTCGCCGCAACAAGATTTCGATGTCTTCCAGGCCACGCCGCTGTTGCAGCGCAGCATCCTGACGCCGGAGTTGCAGACGTTGTTGGGTGCGTTGTATAGCGTGCCGAATCCAGGCAAACCGCGTACCGATATCTTGGCCATCTTCCTGACGGGCATGAAGACGGCCCAGCCATTCACGATCCATACCAAGAATGGCGACGTTACTCTGCCCGCAGGCTTTAACGTCAATCAACCCTTGAACGTTAGGCCGAGCGAGATGATTCGTTTGAACACTGCGATCAAGGGCGATCTGTGTAAGCCCAAGCCAGACTATGCGTTGGGTCTGTTGGGTGGCGATGCCTGCGGGTTCCCGAATGGCCGTCGCTTGGAAGATGATGTCACCGACATCGAGCTGTTGGCTGTGGCTGGCGCTGCCTATCCCCTACTGACCGGTGATACTAGCTTCAGCTTTAACCCGGCCTTGATTGACGTGTTGAGCGACCACCTGCCCAAGAACGATGTGCCGTTCCGCGAGAGTTTCCCTTATCTCGCGACACCGCACTCGGGGCAACAGTGGCACATCACGGGTCACTCTGACTCTGACTCTGACTCTTCTGACTCTTCTGAATAAACCCCTAGACAAAAAGCCTGCCAGACCTTTTCGATTTGGCAGGTTTTTTGGAGCAGTTTATTAAGCAACACCATTCTCGCGTTGCCTTATCAGGGCCAAAAGTGGGACGCAAACTAATTTGCGGGCTTGCGTAACATGATGGTGTAAAGGCGAGGCCGAATGTAATGGCCTCGCCCTTACTTTTTCCCCTGAAAAGCACATAGCATACTCTATCTGGCTGCCGCGTAACAAGCTGATGGTTGTATAATCTTGTAGTTACCCAAGTTCTGACGTTTCCGATTAAATCGAAGAATCTAAAATGAGTGTAACTACCTCTGTCCATTGGACCACTCGCAAGGCGGCAAATATTCTCGCCATTAGTACCTCGATTGCTTTGCTCGTTATGACGAGCATAATGACACCAAATGCAGATGTCACAATAGCGTCCAGTCACCGCGAAGCACCCTTGATTGCGATGGATCAATATGCTGATACAACAGATTTATATGCTTTCGTCAGCCCAGATAAGCCAGATACGGCAACAATTATTGGTTCATGGATTCCATTGGAAGCCCCACAAAGTGGTCCAAACTACTATCATTTTGCCGACGACGTGCGCTATACATTGAATGTTGACAATAATGGTGATGCCAAGGCGGATCAATCGTATCGCTTCACATTCAAAACATACACTAAAAACCCAAAGACTTTTCTCTACAATACTGGACCTATAGATTCAATCAGTAACGATAATCTGAATATTGCCCAAAGTTATATCTTCGAAGAAGTCGACGCGAATGGAAAAGTTATGAAGTGGGGCGAATCTTTTGTTGTACCACCCGTCTGCATAGGTCCCAAGAGTACTCCAGATTGCGACAAGTTGATGGCTTCAGGTGTTTCGAGAGTTAGTACGCCAGATGGTGAAATGCAAGTGTTTGCGGGACCGACGGATGACCCATTCTGGGGTGATTCGCAGGTATTCGACCTATTGTCGCTGCGCCCACAGAAGGCCCCAATTGGCTACAATTCTGGTCCGAGCAAGGGTGTGGATGGATTGAAAGGATTCAATGTGCACAGCATCGCATTGCAAATCCCGATCAGGAAGCTATTGAACGGAGCAGGGGATAATACAATTATTGGCGTATGGGCTACGAGTAAGCGACAGGCCGTAAAAGTGTTTGGCGTAGGCTTACAGAGCACTGACGGTAATTGGATGCAAGTCAGCCGCCTTGGTATGCCACTGTATAACGAAACTGTGCTGCCTTTGGCGCTAAAAGATGTTTTTAATGCGCTGCCTCCAGATCAAGATTATCGCTTGGCTACTAGCAACACAGCAGCGGGCAATTTGATGCTGAGCAGCGTGCTGACACCCGAATTGCAAACCCTGTTGGGCGCATTGTATGGCGTGCCGAATCCAGGCAAGCCGCGCAATGACCTGTTGGCTATCTTCTTGACCGGCATAAAGACCGGCGCTAACTTCACAGTGCAGACTCCCGGTGGCCCGGTCACGGTGCCTGCGGGCACGGTCGTGAATCAGCCAGCCAAGGTCACGCCAGCCGAGATGGTTCGCTTGAACCTGGCCGAGCCTTTTCGTCCCGGTGTGAAAGGTAGCCTGTGTTCACCCAAACCCAATTACAAGCTGGGTCTGCTGGGCGGCGACCTATGTGGTTTCCCTAATGGTCGCCGCCTTCAGGATGAAGTCATCGAGATTGAGCTTCTGGCAATGGCTGGTGCCGTGTTTACCCCGATCACCGGTGATATTTTCAATTTCAACGCCGGTCTAATCCCGGTACTGAACGATGGGGTGGATGCTAATGATAAGCCTTTCACTGCTAACTTCCCCTACCTTGCCAGCCCGAATCGTGGCTCGGACTTTCGTAGTTGTGGTCTGTCGACAACGTGCAACTGATGGCATAAAGTATCTCTGAATTAAGTCATATAGCGCTTGCAATTTGCCACGAAGACGAAGCTCAACTTTTCCTGCGATTTTAGCTACAATGTTCAGTTGTGGCACTTACACCTAATCAGCGCATTGACGCTGTCGCCTTGCGCGACTTGCTACTTAAGCACGTTGTATCAGATGATTTACGTGTATTCTGCTTCGAGTTGGGTGAAGAATACGAAACAATTGTCGGCCCCAACGACAAGCTACAGATCGCCATTATCAATGTCATCAAGCATTTTGAAAAGCGTGACAAATTACTTGTGCTGGTGCAGAGAGTAAGGAACAGTTTCCCGAATGCAGATTGGCAAAAAATCTATTTAACCGAATTGGTTGCCGCGCGTAGCTCAGCTACTGCCTTGGAGATCTTTCCAACTCTTCCAATATTATCTCGGCGTCCAGGCCCTCTACGTATTTTTCTGTGCCACGCCTCGGATGACAAGCCGAAAGTGAGAATGCTGTATCAGCAACTGAAATCCGCAGGTTATGCGCCTTGGTTAGACGAACAAAATCTCGAACCTGGTCAAAAGTGGCGAAACGAGATTCCTATGGCAATCGCTGATAGCGATGTAATTCTGGTTTGTTTGTCGCAACGTTCGGTTGATAAGAATAGCTATATTAAGAGCGAGATGCAATTTGCGCTAGACATTGCTGATAAGCAACCAGACGAGGGGATTTTCATCGTACCTGTACGATTGGAGCAATGTGAAATGCCGAATCGTTTGGCTGACTATCAGTGGGTGGACCTATTTGACGAGCGTCAGCCGGAGCGTTTGTTGCAGGCATTATCGAAGCAAGCAACGCGAGTAGGGCAGCATCCTCTGAAACCCTCTTTTAGGCCAGTAATTTCGCGCCGAGCGCTGCTCATCTGGGCAGGTGCAATCACTTCAAGTGGGATTGGGTTGCTGTCGCTGCGTTTACTGGGCACAGCAATTGTGCCTGCTTCGACGGCAACCCCGGCCAAATCTCAGCCAGTATCGGGCGTCAAGGCTATTGAAACCACCGGATTACTAACTGAAGTTACTCATACCGTTGTTGATACGCCGACTATCATGAGTGCGACTGACAGAGAGTTTACGGAGACACGCGAACCAATTTCTGGATCAAGACTCGCGGTTACAAGTACTGCGCAAATGCCAGAACCAAAAACACCGACCTCTACTTCTCCGCCAACTGAAACAAGCACTTCTGTGTCCCCTAATATCCTCACTCTTACCTTGGCACCCGGCGTGATGATGGAATTTGTGCGCATCCCTGCAGGTGAATTCTTCATGGGTAGCGATCCTAGCATTGACATAAAGGCTGAGGACGATGAGCAACCACAACATCGAGTGTATGTGTCAGAATTCTATATTTGCAAGCACGAGGTTACTTATGCTCAATACGCGCCCTTTGCGAGCTTTGCCAAAGAGAGTCTCTTTCTACATGAAAATATTGACGATCATCCGGTAGATGTGGCCTGGCAACTCGCGAGCGACTACGCTGACTGGTTACGCCAGCAGAGTAATCGAAATATACGCCTTCCCACTGAAGCACAGTGGGACAAAGCCGCGCGCGGCACCGATGGACGCATTTATCCATGGGGGAATGATTTCACTGCAAGCAAGGCAAATACCGACGAAGAAGGTAAAGTCGGTGGCACCACACCTGTAGGTAAATATTCTCCTGCAGGCAACAGTTTTTATGGATTGACCGACATGGCTGGTAACGTATGGGAATGGTGTTCGGATTGGTATGACGAAACGCTCTATCAGACGCGCCAAGGCATAGTTGTACGCGACCCGGTCGGGCCAATTAGTGGTTCATATCATGTGCTGCGTGGAGGATCTTGTATTTTCAATCACCTAAGCGCGCGTTGTGCGAATCGGAACTCGACTATCTCCGGACTCCGTATAGCACCATCCGGTTTCAGGCTAGTAATGCACCCGAATTTTACGTAATTGGTAACCGTCCCCAGGAAAGACATTACAGGTTAAAGTAGATTAGAATGGGAGAGACGATAGACGCTCTTGTTGCTAACTTAACAATGTTGATCCCACGTATACATTCGCATGATATGGTTTGAGCAGTACGGAGAGTCAGTTTTAGCTTGTACTGTCCGTATATCGTCGAAGGGAAATAAGATTTGCAGTCGCATTCAACTAAAGCACACAGCTGAGATTATTCCAATAGAATTACTCATCCAATGGTCGAAATTACTGCCAACCTGCATATGCACACGCCTTATTCAGATGGCGAGTGCTATCACGATGAGATTGTTACAGCCGCCGCAAAGGCAGGGATCGATGTGGTGCTCACCACTGACCACAATATCTTTGTAAGTGATGTTGAAGGATATCGCGGCAAAGTGCTGCTTTTGGTGGGCGAGGAAGTGCACGACAACCAGCGTCAGCCGCAGGCCAACCATTGCCTAATTTACAACGTCAACATAGAGATGATGGAACACGCCAGCGACCCACAAAAACTGGTCAATGAAACGATTAAGCGCAATGGTTTGGCCTTCTTCGCCCATCCGTTTGAATATGGCAGCACCATCATGCACGATCTCGATGCCATTCCATGGGTAGACTGGCAGGTTCAGCGCAACACTGGCATCGAAATTTGGAACTACATGACCGAGTTTAAAGCAGGTCTGATCAACTGGCCAGCCACGTTGTTATTGGCGTTTATGCCTTCGCTTATTATTTCTGGGCCATTCAAGGCCACGTTAAAAAAATGGGATGAGCTTACCGCGCGCGGCGAGCACATCGTGGGTATTGGCAATGCGGATGCACATGGCACCCACTTTCATGTCGGCCCCATTCGCAAGACAATCTTCCCGTACGACTATCTGTTTCGCTGTGTGAACACGCACTTGCTGCTCGATCGGCCTTTTCTACGCGAGTTCCAGCACGATAAAGAACTGGTCTATGACGCACTACGAGCAGGACACTGCTTTGTGGGATATGACTTGATTGCGCCGACACGCGGGTTTAGTTTTGTTGCCTATAGCGGCACCCGCAAAAGCACCCGTGCGACGATGGGCGATGACTTGCAACGCAGTGGCGCCACCATTTTTGAGGTGTCATGCCCGGAATCAGCCCATATCCGCCTGCTTCACAATGGCGTGGTCGTGGCCACAAACTCAGGCCGCACTCTCAAACACACGGCCATTGAACCCGGCGCGTATCGGGTGGAATGCTATCGCTCGTTTCGCCTAGCACGGCGCGGCTGGATATTCAGCAACCCTATTTACGTGCGTTAAATCTTTACTAGCGCGTCTTCTCACTCATCCACTCTGAAAGCGCCCAAGCGCGATGGGTGAGAAATAAATCGCGCATCCGTTGCCAGCCATCCAGCAATGCGCTGGCTGGATTAGCAACGAATGCCATCGGCAACACAAACTTGCGCGGGGGCGTCAGGATCACCGTGCGCACGCGTTTGTTTGATTTCAAACCAGCCAACTCGCGCGCCTTATCGATGGCCACCGTGATGTCGCCCAGCGCATCCACCAGTTGGCGCGCCAGGGCCATCTCGCCTGTCCACACCCGCCCGCCACACAGGGGTTCCAGTGCATCATGCTCAATATTGCGCCCTTCCGCTACAATATTTTTGAACTCGCCATAGGTCCGCACAATCAGTCGCTCCAACACTTGGCGTTCGTCAGAATTAAGTGGAGTGGCATCGCTCATCAGCCCGGCGTGTTCTCCGCGTTTCAACAACACCCGGTTGAGTTTGAGCTTGCCAAACGTCCGCTGTGTGTTGGGTTTGAGCGAGATCACACCAATGCTGCCGGTCATAGTGAGGGGCTGCGCGATGATCGAATGGGCCAGCGCTGACACATAGTAACCACCTGATGCCGCCACGCCACCCATATACGCAATAACTGGCTTCTTCGCTTTGAGTCGCCGCACTTCACGTGCGATCAAGTCCGAGGCCAGCGCCGAGCCACCCGGTGAATCCACATACAAAATTACTGCCGCCAACTGATCGTCCTTCTCGGCCCGTCGAATCATTTGCGCGATGGTGTGCGCACCCGCCATACGCTCACCCAATATCGGAACAGGCAGAGGCGAGTTGAAGCTGTTACCCGGCATAATCGTGCCTTCGATCTTGACCACGCCAATCAGCTTGTCTTCATATTCAAATTGTGGGATTAACAGTGTGCCTTCAATATCATCATACAGTCCGATGGCGCTGTTCTTGCCCTCATCGAGCATCTCTTTTACTTGTGATTGCACCTGGGGTGGCAAGCGCGCCATCAGCCGTTTGAACAAGCGCTCGCGCCAACCGCGATCTTTATTATCTGTCAAATCGCCAACAGGTTCTGGAACCAGATGTCGTTCCAATTCATCCTCGTATAGTGCCGCGTCGATCAGACCATGTATCACCGCATCGCGTGCGCCAAACGGCGCGCTGTTAATTAACTCACGCACCCGTTCCACACTCAGTTTGCGCCCCGCAGCAATGCCACGCACTAGTTCATCAAAACGGGCATCCAGTAGCCATTCAGCCTGCGCCCGTGCATCCTCCGAAAAATCGTTGCGCACAAACTGATCACCCGCCGACTTGAATGGCGACACGCGCACCACATCAAAACCCACCCCGATTTCATCAAGCGCGTCTTTCAAAAACACATATTCGTTCTGAAAACCCAGCACCATCCACTCTGCTGAAGGCGGCATGATGATCTCATCGCACGCGCTGGCCAAATAATATTGGAATGGGCCAAACGCGCTGGCATAAGCAATCACCCGCTTGCCAGTGGCGCGAAAATCGCTGATCGCTTTATATAGGCTTTGATAAATCGACGGGTCCGCCGACAGCTCCATTTCAAGTACCACCCCCTTGATGCGCGGATCGAGTGATAGCGACTCGAACACCCGGCGCAACTCGCTCACACTCCACGGGCTATCGGGAATAGGCAAAGGCAGGCGGTCGATAAACGGAATATGTTCAAACGGCGATGGATGAGGGAACTGCACCACTTCGCTACTCAGCGAAATCAGTACATACGGCGGCAACGTCTTGCGTCCGCGCCGCCAGTTCTTGTAGCGCATCCGTAGCGTGCGCACCTGCTTGGAAAGTTTAGTAAAAACAGACATAGATTGCTTGAGATGCTTGATTAGGAGACTTCAGTATCGGCGGTTTAGATTGGTAGGAGATTAGACACCCTGTCTTAGCCCACACAGATGGGCTTCGCCTTGCGCGCAGCGTGTCGCGTCCTGAGCCACTCGAAGAATTAAGATTAGTCACTAGGCAGCTTTGCTGCCAAATCATGAAAGTCCACCGCAACTACGCCGCGATCTGTCGAAAACGGCTGCCGCAACCCCACCTGCAGCTCACCCATCACAATCGCTGCTTCGTTAGGCACGCCATCGATCATTACTGAATAGCACCCCGGTGCTGGCAGTGCATGTTGTGCATCTGCGTATAGTTGCTGAATACCGTGCACTTCGCAAGTCACGCGAAAAGGTCGACCCAGGCACAGATTCGCGTCACGCACATCACCTTGCGCCAATGCCATGCGCACCCGTGTGCTAGAAATAGTATGCGCGCCCAAGCTAAATTGCGGCAACACATTGACCGAAAATCCTTGCACACGCCCCTGTTCGGACAAAAAGGCCGCGTTACCCTGGCGCTTGTGACCCAGCGCAAAATCATGCCCAATCCACAATGACTGCAAATCCAGATACGTGCGCATCCACTCTACAAACTGAAGGGCAGGCGTTTGGGCAGTCTGCTGGGTGAAGGGCAACACCAACAACACATCTACACCCAGTTGCTGCATCTGTGCAGCCTTCTCCTGTGGCGAGGTCAAGTAGCTTACACTGCCGCGCCCAAGTGCCACCCTAGGATGTGGATGAAAAGTAATGACCACCGACTGGGCCTTGCGCGCTTGCGCCTCATTGATTGTTGCCCGAATCAATTGCTGATGTCCCAAATGCACGCCATCAAATGTACCAATGGTGCAGATTGAAGGGATGTGTCCAGTGCTTTGCTGGAAGGCGTGATGAATTTGCATGCTACATGCATTAGGCCACAAACACTTTTACCGGTTTCAAGACTTGACCAGACATTTGTCCAATCGCCATAAATGCGCCATATGCATCATACACACGGCATAACCCATCCTGTAGCAAAGTCAGCCCAGATAATGCTTGGCCCATCTTCAGCGCCCGCGTTCCGTGTTCGTCCAAATGAATCGCTGGGAATTGCTTAACCGCTTGATCCATCGGCAACAGATGCGCCTGCCATTCGCTCAATCTTTCCAACGACAGTGCTTGCGACAAATCAAATTGGCCTGCTTGGATGCGCCGCAATGCGCTCAGGTGACCGCCACAACCCAGCGTCTCGCCAATATCGCGAGCCAATGCACGAACATAGGTCCCGGCTTTGCACATCACATCAATCTGCACGCTGTTCTCGCTCAAGCGCTTTAAATCGATTTGATGGATGATCGTTGGACGTGCAGCCAACTCTACGCTTTCGCCTTTGCGTGCCAGTGCATATGCGCGCTGGCCATCCCGTTTGATGGCGCTGAACTGGGGCGGGACTTGCATGATCGGGCCGCTAAATTGCAGTGCAGCCAATGCCAATGCATCGGCAGTCACGTTGACTGGGCGCTCTTCAAGCACTTCACCTTCAGCATCATCGGTGTTGGTGCGTTGGCCCAAGCGAATCACGCCGATATAGGTCTTGTCTTCGCCCAGCAAATACTCGCTTAAACGGGTGGCCTTGTTGATGCACAACACCAACACGCCAGTCGCCATCGGGTCCAGCGTGCCGGCGTGTCCAATCGCCCGGGTTCCAATGGCTCGCCGTCCACGTGCCACCACATCGTGCGAAGAAATACCCTGTGGCTTATCCACCACCAGAAGCCCGTCATTCATTCGTAAATATTCGTTGCCTCATTGATTTATTCGTTGGCGCATTCGTTTATTCGTTTCAATTCGTTGACTCATTCGTCGTCGCCACCAACACATCCCGCGCCTTAATCACCCGATCCACCCGATGCCCCATCGCATCATATGGGGGTGTATTGCGCACCTCAAGGCCTTGCGCTTGGATATACTCCACGATTTCCTCACGCGGGGTGTGGGTAGCATCCCATGCAAATACCAGTGCCCCGCCGGGCAACAATAGCGACTTCCATGCAGGCAACGAGTGATAAAGCAAGCTCGTCACGCCGCCACGGTGTTGAATCCCATAGGGCAAATCAGTCACGATCAGGTGAAAGCGCTTCACATTGGCCAGCAATTCCGCGCTCTGCTCGGTGAGCCCGCAGGCCATGATGCAATTTCGCTTGACCTCTTTGCCCATGGTGAACCACCAGCGCCGCCCTAGTCTTTTGAGTGTCTCATCTTTGATCTGGCAGGCAATCCCCTGTTCGCGTACATACTGGGTAAAAAAGGTTGATGTCGATTCGACATCTTCTTTGCTTTGCTCTACCCCGGCCACATCTGCGCCTAGCATCAACCCAGTGAAGAGGGTGGTGCCACCACCGGCCAACGGATCCAGCAGCCGCAGCTCGGCCCATGGCGTCTGCGCAAACGCGCTGCTTGCCCGCGCCACATTGCACAAGAACTGGGTAAACATCTCGTTGGTCTTGCCCTTATAGCGGCGTGTCATCACCAACTCTGGGGGCATGGCAGGCACAAAGCCGGTCTCGATGGGACGTAACCATAGGCCGGGTTTGCCATCAATCTCGTCAACCCCATCAAAAAAACCACTGCTCATGGCCAACGCACCCAGCTCTCGCAGCACTGTCGCATCTGCTGGTGTGCTCAGTCGCGCTTTGAGATATGCCTGTCCGCCTAATGTCACTGCATCCAGTGATTCAATCGATTTGCCCAGCGCACTCAGACGTAATTCAATCGGTGCTAGCGCCAACGCCAACGCGCTGTACTGCGTGCTACGCTGCGGCGCAATTTGGGCCAGAAGAGAGAAAGAAGAAGACGAATCAGTCATAGGAAGCTTCCAGTGCTTAGTTGTAAGTGCTTAGTCCTTAGTGTAAACAGTGTTGCTAAGCACTTAGCACTACTATTACGCGTCACGAATCGTCTGCTTTAATCGAGGCAGCACCCGGTTTACCGCGTCGCGTAGTGGGCCAGCCATGGTGCAGCCAGCCGCCGCCGGGTGTCCTCCACCGCCAAATTCAACAGCCACTTGCGACACATCTACTCCCGGCGCAGCCCGGAAACCCACCTCAATGTTGCCGTCGCTCAGTTCTACAAACACAGCCGCAATATCGGCCTCATTTGCCGTAATAAGTTGGCCGACTAGCCCGCCATCGCCTCGCTCCTCGCGGTTGCCGATCTCTTTACGCAGCTTGCGTGAAATTGCGGCATACACAATCCGCCCCTCGATATGTGCGGCATTTAGTCCGGCTCCCAATAACTTCAGCGATTCATAAGGTCGCATCACCACCGCTCTGCGTGTAATGTCTGTCAACGATGCTCCAGCTCGCATGCATTCCATCGCCGTAGCCAGCGTGTCAGGGGTAGTGTTGCTGGTGCGGAAAGCCAATGTATCTGTAAGGATACCCGTCAACAACGCCGATGCAATATCGTTAGTGAGTGGAATTCCCAAGCGGTTCAACAACCGATACACGACCTCACAGGTTGAAGCCATCATCGGCTCCACAACATTAACTGTGCCATATTGTGTATTCGTAATGTGATGGTCGAACACCACCATCGGCAGGTTGGCGTGCGTCGCCGGCATAAACACGCTACCCAGCCGTAGCAGATCACTGGAATCGAGCGCCACGATCAAGTCATACTTGTCATCTGGAGTTTGTTTCACATCATGCGTTCCATTCAGAAACTCAAATCGGGCTTGGGGCCGATCCTGACACGCTGGTGTGACGTGTTTGCCCAAAGCGCGCATTGCATGTGTAAAAGCGAGTAGGCTGCCAATGGCATCCCCATCGGGTTGCAAGTGAGTAATCGCTAGAATCGATTGCGCACGGCGTAAGTAGCCTTCTGCATCAGTCCAGGCACGCGGATCACTTATCGTCATTTGGGGTGGAGGAATCCTTTTTTGTTTCTTCAGTAAGTTTGCCAGAATCTAACGATAAACCACGATCTTGTTCAATTGCAGACACGCTGATCTCAGTTGTAGACAGGCTCGCAGGGTTTTGGGGAGCCAGTTGTGCTTCACGCTGTTTCACTTCATCCAACACATGCGCCATATGTTCCCCACGCTCGAGCGATGGGTCATACACAAATGTAATGTGCGGTGTGTTTTTAGTCCGTAATCGACGACCCAGCTCGTGGCTCACCCAACCCGCAGCGCTATCCAAACCACGCGCCGCATTGGTCTTATCCTCTTTGCTACCCAGCACGCTGTAATAAACCTTAGCGTACTTGGTGTCTTGGGTCACTTCCACATCAGTCACGGTCACACCAATCACACGCGGATCGTTCAGTTGTGATTCAATTAATGTGCAAATATGGGACTGCAACAACCCGCGAATGCGGGATTCGTATTTCTTGCTCATTTTGTGAAGTATGAAATAGGAGCCATGAAGTATGAGGCATATTTCATACTTCACACCTCATACTTCATGCTTCTTATGTCAATCAGGCTTGTTCTTCTTCCGTAATGAACTCAATGACATCACCGACCAGAAGATCGTTAAAATTGTCTAGACCAATACCGCATTCAAGACCGGCGCGCACTTCGCGCACATCATCGCTGTTGCGTTTGAGCGAACTGACCGTGCCCTTATGGATTTGCTGAGTGCCACGCAGCACGCGCACCGTATTGTTACGCGCGATGATGCCGCTGCGCACCAGACAACCGATGATCGTACCAATCTTGGGAATTTTGTAGATACGCTTCACTTCTACAACGCCCAACACTTTGGTAATGATCTTCTTAGGCATCATGCCCTTGACCACCAACTCCATTTCTTCTAATAGTTTGTAGATAATCTGCGATAGCCGAACATCCACTCCACTCGCATCGGCTTTTTTACGAGCTGCCGCATCCAGACCCACTTCAAAACCCAGAATCGTGGCACCCGACACAATCGCCAGGTTCACGTCCGATTCGGTGATGGGGCCAGTCCCCTGATAAATCACATTCAAACGAATGTTGTTTGCACTCGTCTCTTTGGTGTTCAGTTTCTCAAGCGACTCGAGCAATGGAGGCAACGAACCTTGGTTTGCAGTCTTTACGATCACTTCCAGCTTGGTCGCTTGGCTGGCCTTGGCTTGGGCCAAATATTGATCCAAGCTGGTGGCGCGAACCGCGCCGGTGGTCTTGCCCCGCCGTTCTGCATTATGAGCAGCCAAGGCTTTGGCGATCCGGTCATCTTCCACCACTTCCAGCACATCGCCTGCTGCAGGCACTTCCGACATACCCGTAATGGAGACCGGCACCGACGGCGTGGCCTTCTTAATGCGATTGCCACGAAAGTCGAACATGGCGCGCACGCGGCCAAACACAGTGCCAATCACGAAGGCGTTGCCCAATTCTAGTGTGCCGTTTTGCACCAATACAGTGGCCATCGGGCCTTTCTGCTTGTCTAGCTGTGCTTCAATAATCGTGCCGACCGCGCGTTTACCTGGGTTGGCTTTGATCGAATCCAATGTCTCAGCAACCAGCAGAATCCCTTCGATCAAATCATCGATGCCTTGCTTCTGTTTGGCCGAAACTGGCACCACCAAAGTATCGCCGCCCCAATCATCAGGCGTCAATCCGGCTTCCACTAATTCTTGCTTCACCCGCTCTGGATTAGCGTTGTTCTTGTCGACTTTGTTCAGCGCCACCACAATCGGCACCTGCGCCGCCTTGGCATGCGCAATAGCTTCCTTGGTCTGCGGCATTACACCGTCATCTGCTGCTACGACCAATACCGCTACATCCGTAATTTGCGCGCCACGAGCACGCATCTGGGTAAAGGCTTCGTGACCAGGTGTATCGATAAAAGTGACCTTGCGGCCACCATGATCAATCTGATACGCGCCGATATGCTGGGTAATGCCACCCGCTTCACCATCGGCCACATTGGCTTTGCGAATCGCGTCCAATAGCGAGGTCTTGCCGTGGTCAACGTGGCCCATGACCGTCACAACGGGTGGCCGCGCTATCAGCCCATCCACATTTTCGGCAGTCTCTTTGGCCAGCAACCGCTGGCGCAACGTAGACACCCGACCCGGTGTGGGTTTGCCCGTAGCATCCACCGCCACTTCATCTGGAATCGTTGATTCAACGATGATTTGCTTCTGCTTGGCTTCCCAGCCAAACGCTGACACCACGATGGCCGCGGTATCAAAATCCAATAGTTGGTTGATGGTGGCCATGATGCCGTTTTGCATCAACTCTTTGATCAAATTGATCGGCGTGACACTAATTTGTGTAGCCAGATCGCGCAGAGAAATCGCTTCTGATAGCTCGATTACCTTCGGCGCTTGTGGTTCGCGCTGCATAGGCGGACGGGGTCCACGTGCACCAGCGCCACCACCGCCACTAGGACGGGGTCCACCACTGTTCGGACGGCTGCCACCCCCACCTGTGCGTGGGCGACTCGGGCCACTACTGCTGCCAGCAGGACGCGCCCCCTGGCCTCCCGTACTCGGTTGACCCACCCTAGGGCCGTTATTGCTCGATGTTGTCATGATTGATCGATCTCCTCTTGCCCGCGTCACCGGGCATTTCAACAACAACGCAGGCTTTCTGAGCCTGCGTTGTAAACATTACACATTACATGCGCGCAAGTATGCGCCAGGTTGTTCAGCAAAGTGCTGTCACCCCGTTTCAAACTGACTGAAGTAAGCCAGAATCGCATCGGCATCTTCCTTGGCGATAGCCTGCTCAAATTCTTTCTCCAGCCGTCTATTTTTTATAGCTGCTTCTGCAGCCGACCGCTGCTTGCTCAGATAAGCGCCGCGGCTGCCGCTCAGCTTGCCGGTCGGATCGACCACAATATGGCTATCCGGCATTCGAACTAGACGAATCATGTCTCGTTTAGGGTATTTCTTACCAGTTCCGATGCATGTGCGCATTGGCACATGCTTTGGTCGGTGAGCCACACCCCTCGCCTTATTCGTCGAAGCCATCAAAGTCGCCCTGGCGCTTGCGAGGGCGCTGAACCACCATGCGGCCCAGTTCCTCGTCATACACCAACACACCCTTAGCCGATTTCTTTGCCTTGTCTTTACTATCTTTCTTGCTATCGTCAGAGACGTCAGATTTGCTCTCATCGTCGTCTCCTACACTCATAGCATTCAAAAACTCTTGCGCAGCATCTTCTTCGGTTGCCGGTGTCGCATCGACAGTTGCTGTCGGCGAGTCCACCGGCGTATTTGTCGACTCAATCACAAGCTCATCTTTAATTGGCTCTGCCAACTCAGCCAATACAACTGGCTCAATAACGGGTTCCGCTTCAACCGCCGTTGGAATCGGCGTTGCGCCCACCACTTTTTCTAGCGATTGCTTGATTTCACTCAGTGCCTTAGGACCAATACCTTCGATCGACAGCAAGCCTTCGTCGCCGCGCGTGCTTAATTCAAGCAACTGGCCGACGGACAAGATGCCCGAACGCACCATATTCTCCATCACCCGTGCCGAAAGACCCAGCTCTGCCAACGGTATGGCGTAAGAAGCCTGTGGAATGGCGGCTAATGCGGCCTGATGTGCCTTTTGGCGTGCTTCGCTGACTGCATCAGTGCGCACTGGCGCGACATTTGCGATCAGACCATTCTTCTGAGTGGTTTCATAAGCAAACACCGCATCCACAATCCGCTTGACCTGCACAAACTCATCCGCATTAAGTGCAGTAGATTGGGCACGCTGACGCACCATCAGTTCGCGCAATGTGGCCAAGCTGTGCGTCACATCCTCGCCAACGATTGCCTGCATGGCGTTATTCTCGGATAATTTGCTGACAGCCTCGTTCAAAGCCTCGCTGCCGCTCTTAATATCGATACGCCACCCAGTCAAGCGGGCGGCCAAACGAGCATTCTGCCCTTCGCGGCCAATGGCCAGCGATAGCTGATCGTCGGGCACAATCACGGTTGCATTTTTGGTGACAGTGCCATTGGTCGATGGGTGCACCGCCAGCACCTTAGCTGGGCCAAGTGCTTTTGTAATATAAACCGCCGGATCGAGGCTCCACTCAATCACATCGATCTTCTCACCACTGAGTTCATTGATGATGTTTTGAATACGAGTGCCACGCGGGCCAACACAAGCCCCCACGGGATCAATTCCAGATTGGATGGCGCCAACCGCCACTTTGGAGCGTGAACCCGCTTCTCGCGCGATCGACTTGATTTCGACTTTGCCGTCAAAAATCTCTGGCACTTCAATCTCAAGCAAACGACGCAGCATATTTTTGTGCGTGCGTGAGAGCATGATCTGTGGCCCACGTCCACTGCGCTTGACTTCAGACACATAGGCGCGCACTTGCTTGCCCACTTCGTAGCGCTCCCCAGGCAATTGCTCTTTGCGCGGTAGGGTGGCTTCAATTCGGCCTAGGTTCAACACCAGACCCGAAGCTGTCGCGCTGGAGACCAGACCCAATACGATCTCGCCCTCGCGTTCGACAAATTGGTTGTACTGAAAATCCCGTTCTGCCTCGCGCAGCTTCTGCACGATCATTTGCTTGGCGTTTTGTGCGGCGATGCGGCCAAAATCTTTTGGCGTGACATCGACCATAATGCAATCGCCCAGCACGGCGTCTGGCTTTTGCTCCAACGCCTCTTTCAAGATGACTTCGGTGCGTTCATCCAGCACCTCGTCGACCACTTCTTTCTCCACGTAAACGCGCATGTCGCCATCGTCGATATTGACTGTAGCTGCGACGTTTTGGCTATTCATAATATTGGCGTTCTTGCGGTACGATGTGACCAGCGCGCTCTCGACCACCTTAGAGATGATCTCACGCGGCAGGCTGCGCTCTGCGCAAATTTGGTTTAGTGCTAACGCGAATTCGCTTTTCATAACCTTTCAACACTGAGACGCAACATAACTATTGTTTTTGCTCGTTCACTAACCTACAATCAAGCTCCGTCTCGCCGCAGACAACGCTATAGAAAAAACAAAAGTGGGTTTTTGACCCACTTTGCGTTGTTGTCTGTAGTTGTGTGCCCCCAAGTTTACCAAAAGATTTAGGGTATTGCAACCAAAAATTTTGTTCAGCACTGTGATCTATGAATAAAGGACCACTCTTTTTTCGAAAAAGCACCGTCGGTGGTGCTAAAATAAAAGTGTGATCCGCGCAGTTATAGACACAAATGTTTTATTTTCTGGCTTGACCAACGACGACAACACGTCAGATTTGGTTGTGCAAGCGTGGCACGCGAAATTGTTTCAAGCATGTGTATCTACTGCAGTGGCCTTGGAATACGACGATGTGTTATCGCGCAAGTTGTCATCGGACGGATGGCAATATGCAAGACGTGCATTGCGCACTTTGCTGGATTTGGCCGCTCCTGTTGCAATTCACTTTTCGTGGCGACCGGCGTCGAATGATCCTGGAGACAACTTGATCATCGATTGTGCCTTGAACGCGAATGCAATTGTGGTCACCTACAACAAGAGAGATTTTCGGCTCGCCCAGCGTGAGTTAGGGCTGCAAGTTATGAACGCGGCAGAATTTTTGGAATTATTAAGCGCTTAATACCGGGCAAGGAGAAAACAAATGACACGTATGACAATTCGATTACCTGAAACCTTGCATACATTATTGCAACAACAAGCCAACCGTGAGGGTCTTTCATTAAACCAGTTCATCCTATACAGCCTGACCCGACAATCAGCATTTACACATTCAATTGAAACGCTGTCGGCAAAGGACGTGCTTGAACAACAAGCGCGGTTTTACACACTCTTGCAAACCCTTGGTCCAGCCATGACCGACGCGGAATGGGACACATTTTTGCAGAATAGAACTGGGCGACCCAAACGGGCCGGGGTGTCGGCCGCCACTGAAAATGAGCTGCGCGAAAAGATCGCCAATGCGCGAAATGCTAACGCCAATTAGTTTGTGGTAACACGATGCATTGCGCTGGTTTAAGCAAAATCCAAAATTGGCCCAATGTGCACTAGCCCTTTTCCCCATGTGTATATAGAATTGCGCGCTATTCGGATGTGCAGGTGTCGTTCACACACCAAGCCTTTGAAAAGCACTCCGTGCTCACCACTCAGATCTATCGGTTGTCAGGTTTGATTCGGGAATAGACCTCCTCAGTCTATGAGACCAGGGAGAGGGAGGTCTTCACCACTACGTTTCAACCTGAATATCTATAACAAATGAGTTTCATAAGGAGAAAAAAGCAAGTTGAATAGCGAATGTATTCAGGCAGGGCAGACCACGCTGCTCCCTGCCGGATTTCCTACCAAACAGGGTTTGTACGACCCACAGTTTGAAAAGGATGCGTGCGGTGTCGGATTTATTGTAAATATCAAGGGCGAGCGGTCGCATGCCATTGTGCGACAAGCTATGACTGTGCTCCTCAATCTGAATCATCGCGGCGCCTGTGGTTGTGAACCCAACACGGGTGATGGTGCGGGCATCAACATTCAATTACCGCACAAGTTTTTTGGCAAAGTTGCCGCTGAGTTGGGTTTTGCTTTGCCCGCGCCAGGACAATACGGCGTGGGCATGCTGTTTCTGCCACGCGATGCTGCCCTGCGTGCGCAATTTGAAAAGCGCTTTGAGCAGATTGTGGCCCAGGAAGGACAAACTCTGTTGGGCTGGCGGACTGTGCCCACCGATAACAGCACCTTGGGCGATGGGGCCAAACTGGGTGAGCCATTTGTGCGGCAAGTATTTATCAGCAAAACGGCAAACCTGGGAGCGACCTCCGCAAACGCCGACGGTCTGGCCTTTGAGCGCAAACTCTATGTGATTCGCAAAGTGGCCGAACAAGCCATCCGTTATAGCGGCGAGCCAGACGCCAATCAGTTCTATGTGGCCAGCCTGTCCAGCCGGACGATTGTTTACAAAGGCATGTTGCTGGCGGATCAAGTAGATGCGTATTACCCTGATCTGCTCAACCCGGATGTGGATGCAGCCATCGCAGTGGTGCACTCGCGCTTTAGCACAAATACATTCCCCAGCTGGGAACGCGCCCACCCCAACAGATATATCATCCATAACGGCGAGATCAACACGATTCGCGGCAACATCAACTGGATGTATGCCCGCCAATCAACGTTAAAGTCGGACTTGTTCGGCACTGATCTTTCCAAGATCACTCACCAGATCATTGACCCCGATGGTGCCGACAGCGCACAGTTCGACAACGCCATGGAGTTTCTGCATTTGGCCGGGCGACCCTTGCACGAGGTGGCCATGATGATGATCCCAGAGCCGTGGAGCAATCATGAAACTATGTCGCCGACCAAACGCGCTTACTACGAGTATCTGGCCACTATGATGGAGCCGTGGGATGGCCCAGCCTCGATTGTCTTCACCGATGGCAGCGTAGTCGGGGCAGTTCTCGACCGCAACGGTCTACGCCCCTCGCGCTACTACGTGACCAAAGATGGCTTTGTCGTGATGGCCTCAGAAGTCGGTGTGCTGGATGATGCCATTCCGCCAGAGAATGTGGCGCTTAAGGCACGCTTGCAACCCGGGCGCATGTTGTTGGTTGATACGGTGCAGGGTCGAATTATTAGCGACGATGAGATCAAAGAGACGGCTGCGAGCGCACACCCGTATGGCGAATGGCTGAAGAAGAACCTGGTGGAGTTGGACGATTTGCCCGCCCCACCCGATTTGCCAATGGCCGACCGGCATGTGACCGTGCTGCAACATCAACACATCTTTGGTTATACATTCGAGACGCTACGCACCCTTATGTTGCCGATGGCCCGCAATGGGGTGGAGGCGCTGGGCAGCATGGGTGATGATGCGCCGGTAGCTGTGCTATCTGATCAGCCACAGTTGCTATATGCCTATTTCCGCCAATTGTTTGCCCAGGTGACCAATCCCCCACTCGACGCTATCCGCGAGGAGTTGGTGACTGCCAGCGATGTGATGTTGGGCACGGAGGGGAACCTATTAGAGATGGTTCCGGAGAATGCGCGCCAGATTCGGCTGAAGAACCCGATCCTCACCAATACTCAGTTGGCGAGGCTGGCTCACGTGCGCGAGCACGGCTTTAAGGCCCAGAAGCTTTCGATCTTGTTTAAGGTGAGAGAGGGTGCCGCTGGGTTGGAAAAGGCGCTCGATGCATTGTTTGCTTTGGCCGACGAAGCCATTGAACAAGACGTGAATTTGTTTATTCTGTCTGATCGTGGCGTGGATAGCGAATGGGCTCCCATCCCGGCGCTGCTGGCAACAGCTGGCTTGCACCATCATCTGATCCGCCGCAAGACCCGCACCCGCTGCGCAATTGTTGTGGAATCGGGCGAACCGCGCGAAGTGCATCACTTTGCTTTGCTCATTGGTTATGGTGCGACGGCAGTCAACCCATACATGGCCTATGAGACGCTGCACGATATGGTCGAGCAAGGTCTGATTAACGATGCGCCCTACGAGAAAGCACGCTATCAATATATCAAGTCTTGCATGAAGGGCATTATTAAGGTCTGCTCGAAGATGGGCATCAGCACGCTGCAAAGCTACTGTGGCGCGCAAATCTTTGAAGCGTTGGGCCTAAATCAAAAACTAGTCGACCAGTACTTCACCTGGACGCCTACGCGCATTGAAGGTATCGGGCTGGAGCAGATTTATCAGGAGATCAAGACCCGCCATCGATACGCCTTTCCTGAGCGAGATGATTCACCAGAGGTGTTACCAGTAGGGGGTGTGTATCAGTGGCGGGCCGAGGGCGAGCGCCATCTGTTCAACCCGCAAACGATACATAAGCTGCAATACTCGGCGCGCATGCGCGGCGCAGACGTGCAGACCAAGGGCTACAAGATCTTTAAAGAGTATTCGACCCTGGTCAACGCCCAGGAAAGGGAATATTGCACCTTGCGGGCGCTGCTCGATTTCAAGTTTGCTGCAACTGCGATTCCGCTCGAGGAAGTGGAATCTGCCAATGAGATCGTCAAACGCTTTAAGACCGGCGCAATGAGCTATGGCTCGATCAGCCAGGAAGCGCATGAAACGCTGGCCGTGGCGATGAACCGGATCGGTGGCAAAAGCAACACCGGCGAAGGCGGCGAAGACCCCGATCGCTATACCTGGCAAAACGATCTGGGCGACAGCAAGAACAGCGCCATCAAGCAGGTGGCCTCGGCCCGCTTTGGGGTGACCAGTTTGTATCTGGTCAAAGCCAAAGAGTTGCAGATCAAAATGGCGCAAGGGGCCAAACCGGGCGAAGGCGGTCAGTTGCCCGGCGCCAAGGTCTACCCGTGGATCGCCAAGACGCGTCATAGCACACCAGGTGTCGGCCTGATCTCACCGCCGCCCCATCATGATATTTACTCGATTGAAGATCTGGCCGAGCTAATTCACGATCTGAAGAACGCCAATGATCGTGCGCGAATCAGCGTGAAGTTGGTGTCAGAAGTGGGCGTGGGCACAGTCGCCGCTGGGGTGGTCAAAGGTCACGCCGACGTGATTCTGATTTCAGGTCACGATGGCGGCACGGGTGCTTCACCACAATCTAGCATCAAGCATGCCGGGCTGCCGTGGGAGTTGGGGCTGGCCGAGACCCACCAGACCCTGGTGCTAAACAACCTGCGCAGCCGGGTGGCCATCGAGACCGATGGTCAGCTCAAGACTGGGCGCGATGTGGCCGTGGCCGCGTTGTTGGGCGCGGAAGAGTTTGGCTTTGCGACAACGGCGCTGGTTAGTATGGGTTGCATCATGATGCGGGTGTGTCACTTGGATACCTGTCCTGTAGGCGTTGCGACGCAGAATCCAGAATTGCGTGCCAAGTTCGTGGGCAAACCAGAAGATGTGACTAACTTCATGTTCTACATCGCCGAGGAACTGCGCGAATACATGGCCAAGCTGGGCTTCCGAACGATCACCGAGATGGTCGGGCGGGTGGACAAACTGGAAGCGCGCCAAGCCATAAACCACTGGAAAGCCAGTGGCATTGATCTTTCGGCCCTGTTGTGGGAGCCAAAGATGGGTAGCGATGTAGGTCGCTACTCACAAATTCCACAAGATCACGGTTTGGACAAATCGCTCGATCAAACTACGCTGCTAAGCGTGGCCCAACCCGCGTTAGAGCGCGGCGAGAAGGTCCGCGCCACACTCAAGATTCGCAACATCAATCGCGTGGTTGGCACCCAAGTCGGCAGCGCAATTACCCGCAAGTACGGCGCAGGCGGATTGCCAGAAGACACGATTCGCTTCCACTTCCAAGGTTCGGCGGGCCAAAGCTTTGGTGCGTTCATACCCAAGGGCTTGACCTTAGAGTTGGAAGGCGACGGCAATGATTACTTCGGCAAAGGCTTGTCAGGCGGCAAATTGATCGCCTATCCATCCAAACAGAGCAGCTTTAAGGCCGAGGACAACGTCATTATTGGTAACGTTGCGCTATATGGTGCGACCGAGGGCGAGGCGTATATCCGTGGCACAGCCGGTGAACGGTTTTGTGTGCGCAACTCGGGTGTCAATACGGTTGTGGAAGGCGTGGGCGACCACGGCTGCGAATACATGACCGGAGGGCGGGTGGTCGTGCTGGGCAAGACTGGGCGCAACTTTGCGGCAGGTATGTCAGGGGGCACGGCGTATGTTATCGATTGGGATGGCGGATTCCGCAAGCAGGTAAACAAAGATATGGTGGGCTGCGAAGCGCTCGATAACGATGAAGAAGTGATCATGGTTAAAGGCATGATCCAAAAGCACGTCCAATACACCGGCAGCGAACTGGCCCAACGTGTGCTTAAAGACTGGGATAAGGTATTGCCCAAGATTGTGCGCGTGCTGCCGCACGACTACAAGCGCATGCTGGAAGCCTTTGCCCAAGTAACTGCCGAGGGGCTGAGTGGCGACGAAGCTGTTATGGCAGCTTTCGAAATCAACAAGAGTGATCAGGCTCGTGTAGGCGGTAATTAGATTTTTTGATTGACCATTGACGATTGACTATTGACCATTTAATTCGAGGTCAATGGTTAATGGTCAATGGTTCAATAGTCAATGGAACGATGGCAAAACCAACTGGATTTCTGGAATACGAACGCGAGACACCGGCGGAGCGCAACCCGCTGGAACGCGTAAAAGACTTTGATGAGTTTCATCTGCACCTCGAAGACAAACGGTTGCAGCAACAAGGTGCGCGCTGTATGGACTGTGGTGTTCCTTTCTGCCACACCGGCCAGCTGATTAATGGCATGGCGTCGGGTTGTCCCATAAATAACTTGATCCCGGAGTGGAACGATCTGGTGTACCGCGGCCTATGGCGCGAGGCGCTCAATCGCTTGCACAAAACCAATAACTTCCCGGAGTTTACCGGGCGGGTTTGTCCGGCCCCATGTGAAGGGTCATGCACATTGGGCATCAACAATCCAGCGGTCACGATCAAGAATATCGAACTCAGCATCGTGGAGAAGGGGTTTGAAGAGGGCTGGATTGTGCCCGATCCGCCACCCATGCGCACTGGCAAGAAAGTAGCGGTAATTGGTTCCGGCCCATCTGGTTTGTCCTGCGCTGCGCAATTGAATAAAGCCGGGCATTGGGTGACTGTATTCGAGCGGGCCGACCGGGTAGGGGGTTTGCTGATGTATGGCATCCCCAATATGAAGTTGGATAAGGCCGCTGTTGTGCAGCGCCGGGTTGATCTGCTCAGCGCCGAGGGCGTGCGCTTCAAGGTAAATTGCGAAGTGGGCAAAGATTATCCGGTTGACAAACTACGCGACGAATTTGATGCCATTGTGCTGTGCGGCGGTGCCACTAAGCCCAATGATCTGCCCGTGCCCGGACGCGAGCTGGCTGGCATTCACTTCGCGATGGACTTCCTGCGCGGCAATACCAAAAATTTGCTGGACACCCGCGCAGGCGGCGCGCCCTACGATAAGCTCATCTCGGCCAAGGACAAAGATGTGATCGTGATCGGCGGCGGCGACACCGGCACCGATTGCGTGGGCACATCCCTGCGGCACGACTGCCGCAACTTGGCCCAGTTCGAGATTGTGCCGCGCCCGCCCAACGAGCGCAGCGGCGACAACCCCTGGCCGCAGTGGCCGCGGGTCTACAAGATGGACTATGGCCAGACCGAAGCTGCGGCGCGTTTTGGGGCCGACCCGCGCACGTATCAAATCTCCACCAAGAAAATTGTTGGCGATGAGAATGGCCATGTGAAAGAGCTGCACACCATCAAAGTCGAGATGAAGTTTCTGGATGGCCGGATGCAGTTTATTGATGTCCCCGGCACAGAGGAAGTCTGGCCAGCGCAGTTGGTGCTGTTGGCCATGGGCTTCCGTGGACCAGAAGATCAGCTCATCACCCAGTTGGGCGTGGAGCGCGACCCGCGTAGCAACGTCAAGGCCGATCATGGCAAGTTTGTCACGACTGTGGAAGGCATCTTCTCGGCCGGCGACATGCGACGTGGCCAGAGCCTAGTGGTATGGGCAATCAACGAAGGCCGCGGAGCCGCCCGCGAGGTGGATCGCTGGCTCATGGGCGAAACCAGTTTGGCGTAATCACAGATGTATTAACGCAAAGGCGCAAGGCCGCAGAGACGCAAGGTATTTCTTTGCGTCCTTGCGACTCTGCGCCTTTGCGTTAAAAAATAGACGTCACAGGGCGTTTGTCTTCTCGCCGCAGCGAAAACCTCACTACTGCATGTTCATTACCAGCAATTTCATTTCGGTCATTTCTTCTAGGGCAAAGCGCACGCCCTCGCGGCCAAAGCCCGATTGCTTGACACCACCATAGGGCATGTGATCGACGCGATACGATGAGATATCGTTCACGATCACCCCGCCTACTTCGATGTGTTCGTAGGCGTGCCAAATGTTCTTGATATCCCGCGTGAACACACCGCATTGCAGGCCAAAGTCGCCGTAGTCCACCAGGCGCACGGCGTCGGCAAAGTCGTCATAGGGCACCAAGGTCATCACTGGCGCAAATACTTCCTGTGCGCACACCTTCATGTCGCTGGTCACGTCTGTCAGCACTGTTGGCATCATCACGCTACCCTTGCGCGTGCCCCCCACCAACACCTTGGCCCCGCCGGATACCGCTTCTTGCACCCAGCTTTCGATATTCTTGGCACTCCCTTCGTCGATCATCGGCCCTACATCGGTCTTCTCGTCAAGCGGATCGCCTATTACTAAGGCCTTGACCTTGGGCCCAAACAAATCGACAAATTGCTGGAAGATGCTGCGCTGTACATAGACCCGCTGCACGCTGATGCAGCTCTGCCCGGCATAGCCAAACGCCCCAGCCACAATGCGGGTTGTGGCAAATGCCAAGTCGGCATCACTATGCACAATTACACCGGCGTTGCCGCCGAGCTCGAGGGTCACGCGTTTTCGTCCGGCCTTGCTTTTCATGGGCCAACCTACGGCTGGGCTCCCAGTAAACGTCAGCAGCTTGATGCGCTCATCGATGATCAAGGGTTCAGCGGCATCGGTGCTGCACGGCAACACACTAAAAGCCGCTTTGGGATAGCCTGACTCATGCACAATCTCGGCCAATGCCAGCGCGCATAATGGCGTGGATGACGCTGGCCGCACAATGATGGGGCAGCCCGCCGCCAACGCCGGTGCGACTTTGTGCGCGACCAGATTCATGGGGAAGTTAAATGGCGTAATCGCGCCAACCGGCCCAATCGGGAAACGCTTGATCAAGCCTACCCGCCCTTCACCCACTGGCGCTACATCCATATTCAGCATTTCACCATGAATGCGCTTGGCTTCTTCGCTGCCTACGGTATAGGTCAAAATCGTACGGTCAATTTCTTGGCGGGCTGTGCGAATTGGTTTACCTGCTTCGGTGGCCAGCAGTTGGGCCAACTCATCGCGGCGGGATTGAATGGCACCCGCTATATTGGCCAGAACCTCGCTACGCCGATAGGCAGGCAGCATGCGGGTCGCCTGAAACGCCTCAGTGGCTTTGCCGATGGCCTCTAGCACTTCGTTGCGCGAGGCACGCGACACCTCAGCGACAACACAGCCATCAAACTTATTACGCACCGCTATCACATCGGATGATGTGCGCCATTCACCCGCTAAATAGTAAGGTTTTGCATTCATAAGAAAATAGTAACAGGTTTGGGGGATTAGGAATTAAGAATGCAGAAATGAAAGATGAAGGCTGAAAGCTAAGTGCTGAAAGCTATCGATCGAATCTCATCAACACTGGCACTCAGCAGGCCGAAGCGTTCGCACTTGATGGAGGCGGCGGTCGTGGCAAAAAGCACAACTTGTTGAGGGGACCATCCTAGGCGAAGGGCATATATAGCTGCCGCAGCAAAAGCGGCCCCTGCACCCTGTGTATCGACAGAAGTCACAGGCGGCGGAGGAATATCGATAACCACATCGGGATTCATCATTAGCAGTGCTCCATGTCGACCACGGGTAATCAGCACCATTTGTGGGCCTGCCGCCAAAATCGCCCGCCCCAACGCATATGGATCTTCGGTGTCGGCGGTTTGGTCGGTCAAACGCGCTTGCACCACGGTCGCGATTTGCAGGAGATTTAGATAGCGTTGCGGTTCACGCAACGAGTACTCCACATTCAAATAGACCGGCACTTGCCGTGCAGTTGCGTAGCGCATGGCGCGCACCACTGCTTCGCCCACATACCAATCTACATATAGCAAACCGGCATTATTAATAGCTTGCAAATCGGCTGTAAGCAGCGTGTCCCACACAGTTGGGTTGTGCTCCACAAAAAAGGTGCGCGTGCCAGCACGGTCGGAGACATCCACTTCATCGGTTGTTCGCAAGCCAGGCTGCAAGGGGATATCGGTGCGCACACCTGCAGCATGTAGTTCGGCCAACGCCTCGCGGCCGCGAGCATCATCACCTAAGGCATTACCTATCAGATGCACTGGCACTTGCCAACCCGCCAGAGTCTGGGCAGCCATAGTGCAATCCGCGCCGATAAACGGACGCTTTTCCAAGACATATGCCCCGCCGTTGGCTTCGGGGTATTGGTCGACAAGAAAAACCACGCCTGGGCTGACATAGCCAAAGCACACGATGGGTAGATCTGAAGCGGCAAGCTGCATGCTGAAGTCCATGGGAAACGCAAACGGGACGCACAGGTGTGCGCCCCATTTCCTATTTATGGCCTCCACAAGGCTCGAACTTGTGACCTCACGGATGTGAACCGTGCGCTCTAACCAACTGAGCTAGGAGGCCAACCCCAATGACTTACTGAGTATAACATTACCCGTTTATTTTCGGGAGAGGAGAAGCATTCGCAAAAGGGAAACCGCGAAAAAAACCTGTCAGGTGCGCGCCAATTATTTTTGGTGATTCACGGCTTCATGGCGCGCACCTGACAGGTTTGCCACACCGAAAACTTATTTGCCTAGATTTACTGCGGTGCGCCAGTGCCCGCCCGTTGCATGAAGTTGTCCGATGCGCGTTTGATGTCCGCTGGGATAAGCGTGATCGGCTCAATCTCCCGCTTCACAATGCTGGCATCGGTGCGGGTTTTTTCCAACCAATCACTGTAGGCTTTCTCTTGCATTTGTTTCAATTCGTTTGCTTCGAGCGCTCGGGTCTCGCGGGCTTTTGGCACCAGCACAAAGAAACCGGGCTGACCATTGGTGGTGCTACTGATTACACCGGAAGGTTTGTTCAGTGGCAGCGTTTCCAGTTGGGCCAACACTGCCGGGCCGGTCTGTTGCTCCACGTTGAATTGGCTAATCCATGTATCGCCTGCCGACACGCCATTACCAATGGGCGCAGGCTGGGTGATGTTGTTGGTTTCAGAGATCAGCGCCTCCATGCTCACACCTTTACCCAGTTTGTCTAAACCAGCTTTGGCGGCATCCTCTGTGTTAAAGCGGATGTAATCGTATTTGTAGTGCTTCGCCTCATTGGGCACTTCTTTGGCAAACGCAGCCTTCAGTTTCTCCTGATACAGATTGTTCTCAACCGCAGTGCGATAGTCCGCCTCGGTAAAGCCAATGGCCGAATATGAGCCTAGGGTGCGGTCGAACAGCACTTTGAAATCATCTTGCGTTACCGTGGTGGGTTGCAATCGCGGCGTGGCAGTCGGCTCAATCACCGTCACAGTGGGGGTGACAAACTTCGTGGCAGTCGCGGTGGCAGTGGGGGATGGCGCAGTGGTGGGTTTGCTGGTTGCAGACGCCGTTGGTGCAGAGGTTGGCGAGCTGGTTGGTATGGCGGTGTTAGTCGCAGCAACTGTCCCTGAAATCGCCACAGTTGCGGTCACCGCCGCGGTGGCTGTGGCGGTTGGCGCGGGTGTGTTGGTCGATGTGTTGGTTGGCGCGGGTGTGTTGGTCGATGTCGTAGTAGGCACAGCGGTGTTAGTCGATGTTGCAGTGGGCGCAGGTGTGTTGGTTGGCACAGGGGTATCTGTTGGGAAGGGTGTTAATGTCTCGCGATATAGCCCAAATGTCTTCTCGACATCTTTCTGCACTTCATCGCTACTCACGGCAATGCCACGTTTGACAGATTCCTGGCGTACCAACCGTTCAGTAACGAGATTGTCGAGTGCGGTACTGGCCACCGCGCTGGATTCGGCCCGGCCCACCAATTGCTGCATCTGCTGCTGATAGAAATTCAACAGGAAATTATTGCTCTGATCATTCCCTTGCGCTTGCTGTTGAAGTTGAGCAACTTGGCCAGCCATACGCTCATACTGCTGAAAGGCGACCGCCTGTTCAAACTTCATGCGTCGCTGAAGCTGGGTGACATTGATTGAGTCTGGACCCACACGCGCAACCGCGCGCGACGGCTCCCAAACAGTTATTTGCAATACAGCCAAAAGCACCATGATCAACACGATGCCTGCGACTGCGGCTGCGCCGATAACAACAACCTTGCGGGTACGTTGCTCGCGCTCATAGCGCGAAAGCTGAATACGGGTCGGTTTAGTAGGGGTAGATGGTGTTTCTTCGGTAGATTTAGCCATAGGTGTCGTGATTGCCGTCCCCCTCGGCAAGATGATGTGGGTCGTGGTGCAAACGTCGCTCACCCAAGATAACCATTTCGTTCGCGACGATCTCTGTACGGTAATGCCGTTTGCCTTCGGAGTCTTCCCAACCGCGGGTCTGCAATCTTCCGTCGATGTAAACCTGCTGCCCGCGCACCAGATGTTGTTTACAGATTTCGGCTAAGCTGCCCCAAGCCACAACGTTGAACCACTCACTTTCTTCGTGTCGCTCGCCATCAGGCCCAGTCCAGTCTCGGCGGGTCTCCACGGCGAAAGATGTAACCGCTTTGCCGCTGGGGGTGTAGCGCATCTCGGGGTCCCGGCACATATTGCCGATGATCATGACCTTATTTAATCCACGCATGATGCAGGCCTCGCTGCTTTGTACTCCCAGGTTTCCCAGGGTGGCCAATGCAATCGGGGATAAGGTGGTTATGGTACGCGGCGTATTCCCCCGGTCGTATGCTGGTCGATTTATGGTCTTATTCGACGCTAGGCGCAGCGTCGGCTTCGGCTGCAGGTACGGCTTCAACAACTTCTGCTGCGATCGGCGACACGGTTTCGGCAGCTTCAGCTGGTGTCGTAACTGCGGACGCCGCTGGCGCAGGGCGACCGGTTTCTTCGGCTTTGACCAACATATAGCGCAACAGATCTTCCTGCATACGCAAGCGCGATTCGATCTTGATGAGCGACTCGGCATTCAGCTTGGTCAATGCGAATACATATTGACCCTCGCGGTAATTGTTGATCGGATAAGACAAGCGGCGCATACCCCACTGATCCAACTTGGTGATTGTGCCGTTTTCTGCCGTAATAAACCCACTGATGCGCTCAATGATGGCATGCGCGTTCGTGGCATCCACATCCGGCTTAATAATGTACGTAAGTTCGTAATCTCGCATTTTTCTAACTTAATACTCCCTTTCCCTGGTATACACTGCCCTTGTTCAAAAAGACCCGACTGGGCAGATGCTCGTCGGGCCTATCATCAAGAGCGGAAAGACGCCATTTGCAGCGCAATACTAGCGTGCTACGGCAATCAGGGGGCAGACTATAACACAATATAGAGCCTGAACTACAATCTCAAGTATGGCTAAACTCCCGAATGCCGCTACCACCCAACCGATTGAGATCGTCGCTTGCCAGACCGACTCCGATCGTCGCCAATTTATTGAGTTTCAATGGCAGATTTATAAGGATGACCCGTATTGGGTGCCGCCGATTATTAGCGAGCGGATGGCCTTTTACGATAAAACTAAAAATCCATTCTTTGAACACTCTGATGCACAGATGTTTATTGCCAAGCGCAATGGCAATATTGTTGGCACAATTGTGGCCATTCAAAACAATCGGCACAATGAGACTTGGAATGAAAAAACTGCTTTCTTTGGGGGATTCGAAACAATCAATGATTTTGCGGTGGCCAGTGCTCTAATCGAAACTGCCAAAGCCTGGGCGCGCGAACGCGGGTTCAATTGCTTGCGCGGGCCGACAACACTGAGCATTTATGACGAATGTGGGCTACTCGTGGATGGTTTTGATGATGAGCCTAAGGCCTTGATGACCTATAACCCACGCTATTACGTCGACCTCATCGATCAACTGGGTTTTAAGAAGGCGATGGACTTGTGGGCGTGGTGGGGCGATACCGAGATCTGCCGTGAGGCGGTAAAAGGCAAATGGGCGCGGGTGGTGCAATTGGCCGACAAGCGTGGGCGCTTTACGGTGCGCCCGATGAACTTCAAAGACCTTGATAATGAGGTTGAGAAAGTCAAAAAAGTCTTTCGGCGAGCCTGGGAAAAGAACTGGGGCAATGTGCCACTCACGGATCACGAGCTGGATCATGTATACAAACAGCTCAAAGAGTTTGCTGATCCCGACCTGATTCAGATGGCTGAGGATAAAAATGGCGAGTTGATTGGATTTGCGCTGAGTTTGCCCAATGTCAACCGACCGTTGCGCATGGCGTATCCCAGCCCCAAGACCCCTGAATGGTGGAGTATGCTCAAGTTCCTGTGGCACTGGAAGGTGCGCAAGCAGGTGAATAGCATGAGGTTTGTGCTGTTGGGCGTGCTGCCCGAACATCGTATGGGTGGCGTTGAGGCAGTGATGATTATCAAGACCTTCGAAACGATGATTAAGAAAGGCTACGTTGGCGGCGAGTGCGGCTGGGTTTTGGAAACCAACGACGCCATGAATCGTATCGTTGCAGAGGGCAGCCCACGCAAGTACAAAACTTACCGACTCTATGATTTGGCCATCTAGCGTATGATTTTGCCCCGTGCACGGCTCTTGTTTTTTTTGACGGACGTGGTCGGCATTAATGTCGGCTTCATCATCGGCTACCTATTGCGCTATCGATTGCAGCTGTGGCGTGACGTCGTTTACGACGCATCACTGAGCGAATATCTGCCGATCTGGGGCATTTTTGTGCTATCTATCCTCGCCATGTTCTGGCTGGACGGTGTGTATGTGCAGCGGCGAGCCATCTCCTGGTTGGACCAGATGTATACGATCCTTGGTGCGGAAATTAAGGCGCTGTTTGTGGTCTGGACGGTGATGTTTTTGTACCCACCCACGGTATATTCGCGCTTGATGATGTTGCAGGCTGGTGCTACGGTACTGGTACTGCTGGGAATTGCGCGCCTGGTGCGCGACACGTGGGAAGCACGCTGGCGGCGGATGGGATACGGGGTCGCGAATGTACTGATCGTTGGCGCAGGTGAACTGGGTCGTACCGTCATGCGCACTATCGTGGCACGGCCTGAGCTAGGCTACCGTTGCGTGGGTTTTGTTGATGATGATAAGGTACGTGGACAAACCGATATCGGACGCTTTCCGGCATTGGGTGATGTGAATAGCATCCGTGATATTCTGCGCGATCACAAAATCACCGAAGTGATTATTACGCTGCCTTGGTCGGCTCAATCTAAAATTTTGGATGTCGTGAATCTATGTAACCGACGCAAAATTCGCGCCCGAGTGGTTCCATCTCTATTACAAATTAATCTCAGCAATGTAGATGTCGATGAGCTGGGCGGCATCCCACTTATTGGCGTGCGACAGCCCTCAGAAAACCCAATCAATCAAATCCTCAAGCGCGCATTTGATCTGCTATTGTCAGTCCCAGCGTTTACCATCATGCTCCCAATGATGGCCCTGGCAGCGGTGTTAATTCGAATCGAATCGCCCGGATCGCCTATCTTTAGCCAGCAGCGCGCTGGCAAAGATAGCAAGCCATTCCGTTGCTACAAATTGCGCTCAATGCATGAAAATGCTGAGCGCGAGCGCGAGAAATTGCAGATACTGAACGAAGCAGATGGCCCAATGTTTAAGATCCGGAATGACCCACGCCGCACCCATATTGGCCGCATCCTGCGTAAGCTCAGCCTCGATGAATTGCCGCAATTTTGGAATGTGATCATTGGTGACATGAGCATCATCGGCCCGCGTCCGGCCCTTATGGAAGAGGTGGCGCAGTACAACGATTGGCAGCGTGAGAGGTTGAGGGTTAAGCCAGGCATTAGTGGGCTGTGGCAGATTAGTGGGCGTAGCGAGCTGACGTTTGATGAGATGTGTTTGCTTGACGTGTATTACATTGAGAATTGGACATTGTCGATGGACATCAAAATCGCGCTCAAGACCGTGCCCTATTTATTGTCGGCAAAAGGGGCTTACTAACCAAATGATCGCGCTGAAATATACAGCCCCGCCAACCCCGCCAATAACAGTGATGCACCATAAATGCGGTAGAAGCGCAAGGTAAATGCTTCGCCACGGGTGGCCAGCATGCGCTTGCCCAGTGGATCGTATTCCACAAGCGCGGCAAGCGGGCGGCGTATGGCGGCCCAACCGCTGAACACGACCAGCGAAGAGACAATTACACCGAGGATTCCTGCAATCATGTGCAGTAATTGTATGACAGCGATTACGCATTTGCAGTAAAGTTCAAATGTGGCAGGCAAATATTACGTGGTTGCGAAAGGCAATCAGATTGGCATCTACGACAATTGGCCCAAGGCCGAAGCGCAAGTAAAAGGCTTTGGCGGGGCAGTATTCAAAGGCTTTAAGGCGCTCATCGATGCTGAGGATTGGTTTGAAGAAGTGACCGGTAGCGCGCCGGTGTATCACTTTGCCAAACCGTTAATCAGCGACGAATCCAAGCAAGCGCCAACAATAAAGCCAAACGATGCGTTAGTCGAGGGCAAGGTCGTTATCTATACCGACGGCGGGGCCATCGAAAACCCTGGCCAAGGCGGCTATGGCGTGGTGCTGCTGTTTGGCGCACCCCCCAGAACGGCCCGCAAAGAGCTGAGTGGCGGGTTTCGTTACACGACGAACAACCGTATGGAGATCATGGCGGTGTTGGTTGCGCTCCGCACGCTCAAGCGCCAAAGCGATGTAGTGATATATGCCGATTCGCGTTATGTCATCAACAGCATCGAGAAAGGCTGGGCGCTGCGCTGGCGTGACAACAATTGGGAACGGGTCAAATCCGGCACAGATGGCGCAACCGAACCTGTGCCCAACGCAGATCTATGGGAGCAATTGTTAACCCTGCTTGAGCAACACACCGTCAGCTTCGTTTGGCTAAAAGGCCACGCCGGTGCCCGCGAAAACGAGCGCTGCGATCAACTCGCTCGCGAGGCCGCCCGCCAAAGTGATTTGCCAGAAGACGAAGGATTCGCTGGTGCAGCATCTACATAAATTCCCGATAAGGAGTAAACCAACCGTCGGCCTTAGCCTGGCACTGCTTGCAACTGTCGGCTTTGTATTATTGGTAACTATGCTACGGCCCATGTCCGGGCAAGATCAGCAATTGTTGTATTGGTACCACGCACCGGTTGGGTTTGTGTTCGGGTTGTTTGGGTTGGATCGTTGGCACTGGTTTAGAAACTTACGAAATTTACGCAAGTCATACAGCGCAGTACCGATCGACCTACTCGTCATCTTGATCAGTGCTTCGCGCACGATCACGTGGTTCTTGCCGCTGTCTGGGCACACACTCTTTCTCACGTATGCAATTGGCACCAGTGCCAGCCGATTAACCCGAGTCATGGCGCTAATCGTGTTGATCGAAGCCATCGCCATCAAACACTTCTGGTTGAGCGACGATGTGACGCCTTGGGTGGGACTGGCCGTGGGCCTATTCGCAGTGTTGCTCCGAAAACTATGAGGGCAGCTTTTTGTTACGTTGCACAAAAGTCAGCACAGCAAAAGCCTCACTCAAGTCCTCGCTGCTGATGAGACCCAGATATTGGTTGCCATTAAACACCGCCACAATGCGCTGGCTCTGCTCGGCCAAAAACTCGCGGACTTCATCCAACGACTTAGTGGAATCAATGCGTGGGAAATCACGCCGCATGATTTCGGTCACAAACGCATCTGGGTGTTGTAAAGCCAGTGCACGCAGCACATCGTCGCGCCGCACAATGCCAATTGGCGTGCTGCCCTGCATCACCGCAAAGTCTGGCTGATAGCTGGTCAGAATGTAATCCACCACCTTGCTGACCCGGTCACCCACATGCAAAGTGAGGGCGTGCTTGTTGTAGGCATCGCCGACCTTCTGCGTCGTTAACACGGTCTTGGACTGCGCCACCGTGTTCTCTTGCCCTGCGCCAAAGAACACAAAAATGGCGATCAGTACCAAAATAAAGTTGCCGCTGGTGATGCCGTAGATACCCAGCCCAATCGCAATGACCTGACCTACCAGTGTGGCTATGCGGGTAGCTCGTGGGAAACCTAGACCCATAGCCAACAATGCCCGCAAGATGCGTCCACCGTCCAAGGGAAAGGCCGGGATCAAGTTGAATATCACCAAACTCACATTGGCGCCCAACAACCAGAGTAATAATGTGCGTGGTGCAGTATCGTTCAGTTGATTCAGCAATTCGCCACGTCCACCCAACACATTAAGGGCATTGCCACCGCCGGTGATCAGCAGCAGGACAAGCGCAATGATTACGTTGACCAACGGGCCAGCGGCTGCAATCAGCAATTCGTGCAACGGTTTTTCTGGATTCTTGCTCAATTGAGCCACGCCACCCAAGGGCAACAGCGTAATCTCGTGGACAGGTATGCCGAAACGCTGTGCTACCACGCTGTGCCCCAGCTCATGCAGAGTGACACAAACGAACAGCAGAATCATCAATACCACTCCAAACAAAAAACCCTCGATACTGTTGGGGGTGTTGCCCGCCCACTGCAAGCCGCCCAAGATCAAAATTAGAAAGAATGTGACATGCACCTTGATATTGATGCCAGCGATACGAACCAATTGAAAAGACCAATTCATGATTTAATTCCTTGAGTCCCAAAACCTAAAAAGGCGAGCCAGCACAAGAACCGCCGCCCGGTAGCGGTCGGATTACGTGATGGTCTCGCCTTCAACGTTATTTTCGCGCTGTTAGAGGGCCGGAGCGATAAAGCTCGTGTTGACGACCCTCCACCGTTCTGCCAAACAGAACGAGCTACTCCCCAACTCGTTTAATCTACAAGTTTGACCAACCCCTGTCAAGCGTTTTAGCTCACTTCTAACGCCCTTCTTATGTATCTCATTCAATTCGCTAATGTTGTCCGGCGCGCCGATATAATCCCGCGCCGTGGAGACACACAAGAAACGGATCATCGTCAAAGTGGGCACCAGCACGCTCACCGCTGGCACGCCGCGCCTAAACCAACGGCGCATGCTAGAGATCGCGCAGCAAATCGTGCAGTTACACGAGCACAATATCGAAGTGGTTTTGGTCTCATCAGGCGCGCAAGCGGCAGGGCGGGAACAACTGGGCTACGACACCTCACCCAAGCCATTGCCTTACAAACAAATGCTGGCCGCAGTGGGCCAGACCCATCTCATGCTGGCCTGGGAGCAGGTATTCCGGATGTACGATCTGCATGTCGCCCAAGTATTGCTTACGCGTGCCGACATCACTGATCGTCGCCGCTACTTAAATGCCCGCGATGCGCTAAGCATGATCCTGTCGCAAGGCATCGTGCCCATCATCAACGAGAATGACGCGGTGGCCACTGAAGAAATTCGCGTGGGCGACAATGACAATCTCTCAGCGCGAGTGGCCAATTTGATGAACGCCAACTTACTGGTGATCCTTACCGATCAACGCGGCTTGTTCACCGCTGACCCCCGCAAATATCCCGACGCGCAATTGGTCGAAGAAGTGGCGCAGATCACAGATGAGATCAAAGCACTGGCTGGCGGCACCCGTAGCGGATTGGGCACGGGGGGCATGGCCACCAAACTCCAGGCGGCTGAACTGGCCACCCGTTCTGGCACCGCTGTGGTGATTGCGCAAGGCACACGCCCCAATGTGATCGTAGATGCTGCGCAGGATATACCGGTGGGCACCCGCTTTGCCGCGCAAGTGACCGAGATCGAAGGCCGTTTGCGCTGGATTCTGTCCGAACAGACGCAGGGTGAAATTCGCGTCGATGAGGGTGCAGCCAAAGCTGTGCGCAACGGCAAAAGCCTGCTTTTGGTAGGCGTACGTGTCGTCATCGGCGAATTTGAGCGCAGCGAAGTGGTTGCGGTGCATGATCAGAACCAACGCGAGATCGCGCGGGGTCTGGCTCGCTACAGCGCTGCCGATGCTCAGCGCATTGCTGGCAAACACTCCGATGAAATCGAAAATATTTTGGGTTACGACTATGGGCCAATGATGATTCACGCAGATGATTTGATTTTGTTGTAACTACTCCAAACACATATCCTCCGCCGCGTAATCGGTGTTGGTGTAGCCAAATGTCTCTGGACCCAGTTGGCCATAGCTGTCTGGCTCTTTCATCGCAAACTCAATTGCTGCATCGCAGGCGCGTTTGTAATCATCGGTCTGGGTGAATACTTCGAAGAAGGCTTTGCCCATGTTCGAATAGATTTCACCTGGCGCGCCAGCTGGCGCGGCAGCCATCAATGCATCATAGGCAGTCTGTACACCTGCCGAATCGCCACGCACAGCGGAAGTCTGGACGAGCCGCATCAGTGCAAAAGCAGCCAGCACCCGATCTTCGTCCTTCATGCTCGACATGCTCTCCCACGAGCGTAGATTGGGGTCATAGATCACTTGTTGATATAGCGTGTCTGCCACCCCAAAATCTTTGCGACGGAAAGCGGCATCGCCATCTTGCAACGCGTGAATGCGATAAGACGCTTTCTCTTGCACGCTGGCCGTGCGGGTAAACACAGTGCCATCGAACGCCCAAGTGTCCGTTACCAGGCGTTGCGGCCCAGCCTCTATATCTGGCGTAATGCCCTCCACTGCCAACAGTAGTTTGCCTTTGCCGACCACCCCAGCCGGGCCAAAAATCCAAGTAGGCGACAAAATTGGCTCGATTGCACTTGAAATCGAATGCAAATTGCCCGTGGGTCCTTCTGATGAAATGATACTAAGTGCGTCGTAACATGCGCTGTCTACACACTCACCTGTGGCAAAGCTAAGATCGCCAACACCATCGCCGGTCACATCCGCATTGCTCACGATGTGTGGACGAGACACAACACCATCTGGGAAGGCTGAGTCTCGAAGCGCATCGTAGACCAATTGATATTGTCCACCTGCGCACCCAAATACAACCAGATCGCCCGGATACACCGGCGTGTCGCCCTCTTGAGTCTTAGGCAAATTGGGATCTGCAAAAGTTATTACTATTTGCTGACCACCATTCGGCAACAGCTTCGCGCTTTGTGCTTCACCAATCGTTTGCTGTGTAGCGCTGATCGTGATCCTATAGCCCCACGCCTTCAGCGCGGCAGCAGCGGTATTGGCATCCGCACCCTCGTTTAATAGTGAGTCGAGCGCAGAAATGACAAGGCCAAAAGCAACTGGTTTTGCCGGCACAGGGGGATTGGTCGTGGCTGGACAATTGCCATCGACAGCTACTGGGGCCAACGTAGGCGGCACTGTTGCGCTTGACTCTGATATTGTGCGTAGGGTTGGAGTGACTTTGGGTGAAGTGGGCACAATGGTCAGTCGGGCCAAATCCGCATCCACAGACGCAGATGGAGATGGAGATGGAGATTGAGCCGCGCCGCCAAATAATCCCTCACAGGCTACCAATAGCACAGATAGCGATAGACTGATCGCAAGTGTAATTCTTGAGCGAATCATAAGTCCTTATATTTTAAGGGTGGCCCAAGCGTTGCCGCCGCGCCTCGCGTTGGCAACGTTCGGAGCAATACAGCACATTCTCCCAATCACGTGCCCACTTCTTGCGCCACAAAAACGGGCGTTTGCACACTGCACATAGCTTGGTGGGGAGGTCTTTCTTTTTTATATGCGCTTTCTGCCCCATAAATAGTCCTCCCAAATCTTTCGAATATCCAGAGTGATTATTTCATGCTTAGCGCGTCAGAATTTCCGCCTGCCCTGTCATACCTGGCAATAGTAGCGCATCCAGCTTATCCAACGTAATCAACACCGTGAATAAGGCCGCTCCACCCTGCTGCCCCGATGACTGGGCCAGAATCGCGCTAACTTTGCCGGGGATAGGCTGTTCAAAAGCCTTAAGGCGCACTGTAGCCATGTTTGTCTCTTTAATTAGCGCAATATCGCGCTCGCTTAGATTAGTTGTCTTGAATTGAATGCCACTTAAGTTGACGAGCATAAAAGCTGCCCCAGTTGGCAAATTGCCTTTGGCAATATTGACCTCTTGCACCACACACTCGCACGGAGATAAGAGTTTGGCTTTGCTCAGATTGGCCTGCGCTCGCGCAACGGCGGATTTGGCCTGATCGAACTGGGCCTGCCCCAAATTTCGCTGCTCTGGCGTTAGCCCACCTTCCAGCGCTTGTACGCGTGTTTGCGCCGACACTAGGTTGGCATAAGCCTGAGTTAGCTTTTCTTTGGTCACGGGTTGCAGCAAGGTCTGGTAGCGGTCATAGGCTGCGCGTTCGCTTTCGTAGGTGCTACCGTAACTGGCCTCTTGTGTTTTGCAGTTCGGGTCGCTCAGACCTGCCCCGCAAGCCAGATCACGGTCGGTCTGGGCAGCCAGATACTGTGACTTGGAGGCCTCCCACGCTAGACGGGCCTGCTCTATGTCGCTGGCAGTTGGCCCACGCTTGATCACGTTATATTGCAACACCGCGGCGTTGAGAGCAGCCTTGGCGGCGCTGATTTCCCCTATGCGAATGGGCACTGCTTGCAAACGCAATTGCGCCTCCGTCAACGCTAGCTGCATTTGCGCATCGGCCAATGCATCCTGCAGCGCACTGTCATCAAGCGTGGCCAATAATTGCCCTTTCTTCACGGTCTGCCCGGGTTCTACGCTCACTGCGGTCACCCGTGCACTTTGTTCAAACGCCAAGGGCAACACTGGCGTTGAGAGTACCAGTACGCCTTCGGCTGCCACTGTATTGCGCAAAGTTAATTCACGGGTAGGCAGCGGAGTCGGCGCACGCAGTGTTTGTTCTGGTTGCGCAGGGCCAGAATCTGTGCCAAACACATTACATGCAGTCAATGCCAAGAGCGCGGCAGCTATAGTGATCGCTTGGGTGAATCGAGGGCTGATTGTGAACCGTTTTTTGAGCGTGGTCATTACACACAATCCTAAACTGAAAATACGAATAGATCATGATAATGGTTGCATGATAAGCCGCAAGATAAGCTGCATGATTCACCTGTATATTAAACAATATGCGATATAAGATCTTAACCACGAACCTTCGGCACGAATCTGTACGAATTATTGGTGCAGATTCGTGCCGAAGGTTCGTGGTTTATTCCGCATAATGTCTATTAATGTAAATTTGAGCCGGGTAATCAATCATGCAAGATTTGTCGTTATTTCGATCGACGCTCGGTGTAGCCTTTGACAATTTGGCCCCCGCACTGCGGCGGCACTATGACCTGCTGCCAGATCAGCAAATTCTGATGGCGGGGCAGATGAAATCGTGGATTCGCTTTGGCGGATTGCGCTTGTTTATCCCATTCGCTCCACTCAATAGTGAGCGCGTGCAGGTCACTGTGCGTAACAGCGGCGTGCGAGATGCGCAGGGACAAATCTGCTATCACTGGGCGCGCGAGTTCCGTTACCCCAACCAAACCCAACACACTGAGACGCTGACCAAACCCGCCAATACTATTGATCCAAATACCCCGGCCGTGCTGGATACCTTTACTCAGCCACCCGCCGCGGTTACGCTCAAGCTGTTGATCGAAGAGGACGGGCGCGTGCTCCAGCAAGTCGCCGCTGGCCCACAATATGCGTTCTTTGGCCGCACTCGCCTGGCCTTGCCCAGCTTCATGCGCCTCAACACCGTCGCCACCGAACGCGCGCTAAGCGACGACACCCTCTACACTGAGGTCACCATTGGTCACCCATTGCTGGGTCGACTCTTCGGATACGCCGGAGAGTTGAAACTGCAATGAGCAGAATGAAGAAAGTGCAAAGTTAAAAGTTGAAAGTAGGAACGTCTCTACGCTTACTTTCAACTTTGCACTTTCAACTTTCTGCTTACTTTCGTGCCAGCGGCATAAACACCACATTCGTGGGGACAAAGCTGCTGCCGGTGCGCGAGACATAGATCTGCGGGAGATCGCGGATGCGATGATCGACCCACGCGGCCACATATCCATTGCTGACTGGATCATAAATGATGCTGGGCGGACCGTCATCGTCGCGCACCCAAGCACTCGGGCCATCGCTGATCTGCGTGTCGGTCACCCAACTGCCGCCGCGTAGCTCAGCCCCGTAAAATTTTAGGATGCCATCGGTCGTCTTGCTGGCATAGATCAGGTTCACCTCGCCGGGACCCAGCGCCAGCGCTGGATGCACCGCGTTATCGCCGACCATTGAGATACGCTGCGCTGTCGCCCAGGTTGCACCGCCGTTGCTGGAGTTGCTGTAGAACACGTTGTCTGTCCACGGCACACACGCTGCCCAGGTGATGTGTAACACGCTGCCGACTGTCTTGAGCTGGGGGCGCTCATTGATGCAGTAGTTCAGCGTTGCGGCAGTGCTGTTTATCCGCACCGGCGTAGACCACGCCCCGCCCGCGGCGGCCTGTTTCGACACCACAATATCCGCCTTGATACCGGCCCCATCCCAGCGCATGTCCGACCACGCTATGTAGAGGTTGCCCGCGTCGTCGAGGGCGATGCTGGGTCGGGGGTCACCGCGAATCACCCCTTGGCTCACAATACTCTGATTCCACTTCTCGCCATCAAATGTGGCGGCAAAAATACGGGTGGGCAATGGCCACGGTTGGCTGGTGTCCCACTCTATCCAAGTTGCGGCGATCTTGCTGCCGCGAATGGCAAGCGCAGGCTCCTGCCGCGGCCGATATGTTGTAGAGGTCGTCGTATCGCTGGCTTGAATGACTCCGCTCCATGTTTTGCCGTCATACTGGCTGTGAAAGATTTGCACACCCAAATCGCTGCCCTGGGTCCAAAGCACGTGCAAGCGCCCAGCGCTGTCCAACGCCGACGCCACCTGATCCTGCAGCACATCGTAACGCCCAGCCCCATTCACGGGCACGGCGATTGGCGCACCCCACTGGCTGGCGGTATACAAATAGCGGCTGATATATGGCTTGATATCGTAATCGCGGGTGTCCAACCAACTGAGATACACATCACCGTTGCCGACTGGGCTTAGATTCGGGTAATACTGTTTGGCCATCCGGCTGGCGTTTTCGTTCACTTGGGCCACATCAGCCCACGCACTGCCATTCCAACGGGCAGCATATACATCTGGCTGGCCGTTGCGAGTGTCCTGCCAGGCCACGCGCACATCCGCAGTGCCACTTTTGCTGATGGCGGGCCGGGTCTGCGAACCCGTTTGCACCCCATCCAACAACACCTCGTTCCAACCTGTAGCGTTGAATCGAGCGCTGTAGATGCGAGGCGTGATGCCACTACTGCGGTAGTCCTCCCACACCACAAACACACCGGCCGGGCCGACCGACACTCGTGGATTTAAGGCGCGTTTGCCCGCTGGTGCGCCATCCACCCGCGGTTGTTGCGCCCAGACGGTGCCGTTCCAGGTGGCGGCATAAATATCCGCTGAGGCATGTACATCGCCATTGGCGTGTTTCTCCCAAGTGATCCAGGCTGCGCCATCGTTGCCATAGCTCACTGCCGGAGCAGTGCCAGGATCATCACCCGCATCGATCCGACCGTTCGCGCCCCAGGTAGCACCGCCATCTCCGGAGGTGCTGGCATACACATGGGGGGTGGACTCGCCCTCGCGATAGTCCTCCCACACCGCCAGGGCGTTATTGTCCACTACTGCGATACGCGGTTTGATTTGCCAACTTGTGTCGGTCGCGTCGCTGACTTTGATGTTGGCTGCACACGTCATCGCATCCAGATTGCAACGGGCCGAGTAGATGTCCCATTGGCGATTGCGATAGTCCTGCCAGATCACCACGGCGGTATTGCCATTCACACCGATCGACGGTCGTCGTGCATCACCATACCAAGTCTCGTTGCCCACACTCATTAGCGTGCGCGAGAGCCATTCGGTGTCACCCACTTCACGGCGGGCCAGCACAATATCATCCTGCGTACTGTAGACCGCAAACGCTCGCCCATTGGCTTCGATATATGTGTCGGGTGCATTGTCGAATGTCACGCCACGCTCGCGTTCGTCGGTTACGCGGATGTTGGCCTGCGCAATCGTATTGCCGTTCGAGACATTGGCATAAATATCGGGCTGGGTGTTACGCTCGTCGGTCCAGGCGATCAGGACTTGGCCGCCGTTGGTGGCGATGGCGGGCTCGCTTTGCACGCTGATGCCCAAATCGTCAAACACCCGTTGGTTGGGTGACCAGGCGCGGGAGGCGTTGGGAGCGAGGTGTTGGGCATGCAGTGCGCCGGGTTGGGCGAAGAGATTTACCGCAAAGACGCACAGGGCGCAAAGAATATGCAAAAAAGTGGCTCTCCCAGCTTTGCCGGGAAATATGTCATTCCGAGCGAAGTGAGGAATCCCAGCGGCGTTAACCATAAGCGTTTCGCCACTAGACCTTTGGTTCGCCTTGCTCAGCATGACAACGTTCAATCCTGCTAAAGTCGGGGGAGCCAAAAAATCTTTGCGTCTCTGCGGCGAATTCCAAATAAAGCCTTTCATCGCTGCACCGCCGGCATGTAATGGGGATAACGCACTGTGCCCATCTGCAGGGTCGAGAGGTCATTGAACAGGCCCAAGCCGGTGTAGCCATATCCACCCGCAAAACCAAGACCAGGGAAGACGCTATTGTTAATCATGTCGGCAGTCGCGCCCATACGATTCACCAACACATCGGCCAACACCTTACGATAATCGGTCGTGATCGCCAAACCGTCGTTGAAGCCAAATGTTTGCAAACCGGGCCAATTCGCGTAGATTTTGCCGCCGTTGACGCTGCCTTTCCCCTGCGCGTTGTGACTACCAATCAGCAGCATCGCGTTGCCGGAGCCATGGTCGCAGCCATAGCTGTCATTTTGGTACAGCACCCGGCCAAACTCGCTGACCACTGCGATGGTGTAACGCCCACGCCACTGCGGGTCAGCGTTCATATCATCGCAAAAAGCCTTGATATTCGTTGATAAATTCTGGAGCAACATGGGGAAGCGTGGATTGCCGTTCCAATCGGTGGTGCCTTCGTTGTCGTGGGTATCCCAACCACCGCCCACATCCACACATGCAATACGCAGCGGGTTGGCCAGATTGGCTTTAGCCAGTTGGGCAACGTTGCGCATCGAGCGAGCGAAGGTGCCATAGTCTGGGGTCAGCCCCAACTCGGTCTGCTCGTCCCCCAAATATTTGGCGGCGGGTGAATAAGGTGTAGCCAAAATCGGCGAGAGCGCGTCATACGATGCCAACGCGCCTGCGCCCTGCTGTTCCACAAAATCGGCCCCACGATTAAACATCTGCTGCAACAGCGTGCGCTGCTCGTCTTCAAACTTAACCGGCGTACCGGTGCTGGTTTGATATTGGGCGTAGGGGTGCCAACGTGCACCAAACTGGTCAGGACTAGGGATAGCTGTGCTGCCATACCATTCCGCCAAGGAGGGTGGCACACCGGCTTGCGGAGCAACAACCAGTGCATCGTTGGGCGTGCTGACGGCCTGCAAATAACGAGTCACCCAACCGCTGGTGTAGTGGGTGCCGGCCTGGTCGACAAACAGCTCAGTGTCGAAGTGCGAGCCGGTCACATCCGGCGAGCCACACGCATCCACCACGGCCAGATCGCCGCGCCGAAACAATTCATAGAAGCCACCCGTGTCATGGTCAGTCAGATTTGGCACGTTCACCCCCGCCGCACCACGCGCCGCATCAGGATGCAAGGCAAACTTGCCGTCCAGGTCAATCGCTTTGCGCACCGCCGTGGAATTGGGTGCCGGAATGCCCAATGTCGGCCGCAACCGGTTGTAATAATCGTTGCGGTCAGCGGTGCTGGTATTGAAGGGAATTACCAAGTTCAACCCATCCATCCCACCACGGACAAAGATAAATATCAGAAGGTCGCGGTTGTTGGGAGGGACGGAGGACGGAGGACGAAGGACGGTTGAGTTATCTCCCGTCTCCCATCTTCCGTCCTCCGTCTTTCCACGCACGAATACCAAATTCGAAATGCCAAACCCACGCACTGCCGCCGCAGCGGAGAACCCGGCACAGCCTTTGAGGAAGTTTCTTCTGTTCATAGATTTTTGGATTTCTCATTTCTCATTTAAGCAATCGCAAAAGCCTCATAACTATTCAGTCCAAATTTGGTTTTTGTCCGCGAATAACGCGAATTTGCGCTAATCTTATTTGCGAAGATTAGCGTGATTAGCGGATTTTAATTGTGGCTGAATAGTTACAAAGTCTCACTGAAATGAGAAATGAGAAATGAAAGATGAAAGATTCTTTCTAGCGCCATTGAAAGTATGGAGAGCCAATCAGCACACCCAAAAGCGCACGCAGCTTCATGTTGGTGCTAGTCACGTTGTTGGCGTCGCCGCCTTGGGCCAGATAGTCGATCAACGATTGGCGGTCGGCCGGATTGATGCTGCGGCCTATCAAAAAGCCAATTAAACGGTCCACCACCTGCGTTGCGGTCGCTCCTGCGCCGATATATGCATCTAGCGCTGCATTTTGTGGCGCGGTCACCGCCCATTGGGTGGCCTGGCTTTGCTCATACTCGCCAAAGTAACGTCGTACCAGCGAGTTGCCCATCGTCCAGCGGGAAAAGATTTGATTTGAGTTCATCCAGGCCACCTTGAAATCCGGATAGCCAGTGGGCGGTGGGCACTCAAACAGTTTTTGCCCAATCGAATCAAAGTGCCCTCGCAATTCATAATCGTCCCCATCCGGATTAATCGTGTTGGGCGGTGGGTATTCGGTCGCATTCATCGCCCGCAGGGTCGAGATATAAAACTCGAATGGGCGTTTGATCTTCTGACCCCAACTGCTCTTGAAGTCACCACCTACAGCGTTTGTCGTCAGAATAGCGCGCAGAGTCAGGCGAATATCCCCATGTGAGGCGATAAAAGCCTGCGCCCCGGCCTGCACGATGGTTGGGCAAAACCCATCCGGGTCGTCGCTGATAAACCGGCGGCACAATTTGCGCGAGACAAACCAGGCCGTACTGGGATGTTCAGCCAGAATATCCAGCAGCGCCTCGCCCTGCTCTTGTCCACCAAACGGAATGTAATAAAAATCGTCGTTGCCCAGCCACAGCTTCTTGCCGGTCCAGTCGTGCGAGGGCCAATCGGGCGAATCATTGAACCGAAAGGACTCGTCCTCATTTTTGATGTTGGTCCAGCCACTCAGAATACCCGCCACGCTGTGCACGTCCACTTCGGTGTAATTAAACTGACCAAATTTCTCGTGGCCAGGGATGCGATTGATGCTGCCAAGAGTGTGCAACTCCATTAATTCGCGGGCGTAATTTTCGTTGGGGTTGGCGCCATCGCTAAAACGGTTGCTGAGAAACTCGAGCATCGAGGGGCTTTTGGCACTCGCGCCCAGCAAATCGCGAAAGTTGCCCAAGGCGTGCGGGCGGATGACATGATGATCCTCCCAGAACTTGAATTCGCTCTCCAGCCAGGTCGTGTTGAAGTGGTTATTCCAGAAATCGACCATGACTTCATAGAGTTGGCGCTTACTGAATAAACCTCGCAAGTGGGTAGCTTGCGTTACCAAGCGCGCTAGCTCACCCGGCCCATACACGTTATTCCCTGCCCCGGCCAGATAGTCTTTGATCTGCCGGGTGGTGGCATTGAGCGCAGGCAGGGTGCCCCCTATGCTGTCTTTGCCGTGCGCAGCGTAAAACTGGACCAGCGCCGTATCGCAGGCCGAATCATCAATCGTTTCGATGTTGAGTTGGCTGTCGATGTAATTTATGAGTGCAGGTTCGTCGTTAAAATCTGCGTCGC